>JALWPO010000255.1 GCA_026994965.1 Mariprofundaceae bacterium
CAATTGGGCGTACTTCTGAAGAAACCAGTTTATCTTTGGTTTGTGATGAAAATTTAGGATCAGGCACTTTTACGGATAACACAGCCGTTAAACCTTCGCGGCAATCATCACCCGTGAGTGAAACCTTATGCTTTTTCAATAAACCATTGGCATTGGCATAGTTATTAATACAGCGTGTGAGCGCTGCGCGAAATCCAGCCAGATGCGCGCCACCATCACGTTGTGGAATATTATTGGTATAACAAAACACATGCTCTTGATATACATCTGTCCACTGCATGGATAATTCTACACCCACATCATCTTTTTCTGTATTGATGCTGATACAATCTGCATGCAATGCTGCCCGCGTTTTATTCAAATGCTCAACAAAGGCACTGATACCACCCTCATATTCAAACACTGCTTTGTTGTTATCCCGTTCATCCAAAAGCTCAATGCGTACGCCTGAATTTAAAAAAGATAATTCGCGCAAACGCTTGGAAAGCGTATCAAACGACATATTCCGATGTGAAAAGGTTTCTAAACTGGGTAGGAAACGCACTTCTGTACCTGTGCCTTCTGCTTCACCAATCACTTTTAAGGGTTTAACTGTTTCACCGCGCTCAAAACGGCATAAATGCACTTTACCATCCCTACGAATCGTCAACTCCAAATAATCCGATAACGCATTCACCACCGATACGCCCACACCATGCAAGCCACCAGACACTTTATACGAATTGCTATCGAATTTACCGCCAGCATGAAGCACTGTCATAATCACTTCGGCGGCAGATCGCCCTTCTTCTTCATGTATATCCACAGGAATACCACGCCCATTATCGCGCACAGTCACAGAATCATCCGAATGCAAAATTACTTCAACTTTATCACAATGCCCTGCCAAAGCTTCATCAATGGAATTATCCACGGCTTCATAAACCATATGATGCAGACCTGTGCCATCATCGGTATCACCAATATACATACCCGGGCGTTTACGAACCGCATCAAGACCTTTTAAAACCTTAATACTATCTGCACTATATTCCTGTTGGTTTTCTTCACTCATTTGAATACCTC
>JALWPO010000256.1 GCA_026994965.1 Mariprofundaceae bacterium
AATGGGCTGAAATATTGGGTTATGGTGATAAAGATGCCTATGAGCCTTTGTATAAAAGCATCAAAACTATTGAGGAAAAAACATCAGATGGAAGCAGTAAGCAAGGTTTATTTGATGAGTTGAAAGAAAAATTACGTAAGTTTGTGCGTTAAGTGTTTAGTATGATGTATAAAGAGGCTCCCATTGGGAGCCTTTTTTCATGGATTAAAGAGAGTGTAAATTCGTTTGCGTATCTGCTGATTTTCAAGGAAGAAAAAATACAACCCTCAATATAATGGCTATAGTGGTTCATGTTTAGATTTACCGTCATACCCGAATGCTTTTATCGGGTATCCACTCAAAAGGCAGATTGGAAATGTGGATTCCCGTTTTCACGGGAATGACGTAACAGGTAAATCAATTCATGATTCACTATAGATTTCTCTCTGTGCCCTCTGTGGTGAGAAAAAATAAAAAAACGACTTTCTGAGTAGCCTCTAGTTATTTACGTTAGACTTGCCTTGAGTTTTTTCATGGCGCGTGTTTCCAATTGACGCACGCGCTCAATACTGATGCCAAGCTCTTCTGCTAAATCTTTAAGCGTTTCAGGCTCTTCTGCTAAATGCCTGCGTCTGATAATCAAACGGTCGCGTTCTGACAATGTTGCTAAAGCCTGATTGAGTAGTTCGTGTTGATGTTGTGCCCAATTATCTTGGGTAACTTGTTCTTCAGGTTGCAAACCTGGAGATGGAAGCGCCATGAGCATATTGCCACTACCTTCTTCACTTTCACTATCCAAAGACATATCACGTTGCAAAAATGAGCTGGCAATGTTTTGGAACTCTTGACCTGAAATACCATATTCACCCGCAATTTCTTCATCCAAGCGACCTTCAATCGCAGCAATCGCATGCTTGGCTTTTTTCAAACCTGCAAAAACACGCCGTTGCATTTTATTGGTTCCCATTTTAACAATGCTCCATGATTTCAAAATATAATCATGGATAGCAGCGCGAACCCACCAAGAAGCATAGGTCATCAATCGAAAACCTCGGCTAGGGTCAAAGCGGTGAATCGCTTTCATCAAGCCAAGTGTTCCTTCTTGAATTAAATCCATCTCAGGCAACCCAAAATGGCGATATTCGCGGGCAATGGCAGCGACAGCATGTAGATTACCCATGAGCAAGCGTTGCGCAGCCTGCAAATCTTTTTCTTCTACCCATTTTTTGGTGAGTTCAGCTTCCTCTTCACGCTCGAGCTTTGGGATTTGCCTAAGCTCACGATACCACATATCAAGCGGTGATAGCTCACCACGATAATAGCTTTTTAAAGCAGTGGATTGGCTATTAAAAGGTGCAGGAAGATTTTTATCTTTAACAGAAGTCATGAACTATGATGATAAGGTGATTGAGGAACAAATGCAAGATAATCCCCTTTAGTTGGGGCGAAATGGTATCCATCTGGGTAATGGTTTTCCGCCCAATTCAAATACAGCAAGTCCTGAAATAATCAGGGCTGCACCAAGTAAAATATGCAGCGTGATAGCTTCATGATTGAAGTAATGCCCCAACATTAGTGATGTGATGGGTGTCATCAGTGAAATCAGTGCAACACGGGTTGCTTCCACATGTTTTAACACATAAAAATAAAGTGAAAAGCCGAAAA
Organism: Mariprofundaceae bacterium; assembly: GCA_026994965.1. GTDB lineage: Bacteria > Pseudomonadota > Zetaproteobacteria > Mariprofundales > Mariprofundaceae. The sequence continues at coordinate 1,645 of JALWPO010000256.1, forward strand.
CAGAGCCAAATAATGCAAGGTACACAATGGACATAGTGGTGTGCATTGGCGCATGTATCAGTGCTTGCCATGTACTTTGGATATGAAAATCCATGAGTAACCATGTAAGTATAAATAAAGGAGTGGCAACAACAAGGCTCCCTGCCGCCATACTGATGCCAGAAACATCTGCCTTAACGCGCTTTACCCAAATGGCAGATGCAGAATGAATGCTGCCTGATAGCAATACACCACAAACGCCAAGCACAGCAGGTATACCCCATGTAAGGCTACTGCTGAATATGAAGACTAACCCTAAAAAGCCCATCACCATGCCCAATATGCGATGGCGCGTAATCAATTCATCTTTAAGCCAAAGTGCGGCCATCAGTGCCGTGAAAATCGGTGTTAACCCAAATAGGAGCGAGACCCAGCCTGAAGGAATATGTTGTGCTGACCAGTAGACAGTGAGCATGCCACCATAAATACCTAACCCGCCATAGAGATATGCCAAGCATGCCTTTTGGCGCCAAATAATTTTATGCTGCAAGAGTGCAGCAAAGATAAAAATAAAAAGCACACCCAATACCATGCGGCTAGTCACGCCAAAAATAAAGCCCGCAGCCTCACCGCTCCAAGCAATGGCGAGTGGCGTGGTGCTCCAAATTAAAACAACGCCAAGGTAGGCGAGAGGAATAGGCATAAATGTATCCTGTAGCAAATCATGTTTAGAGTTATCTGTTTCTTTAACTCTGATTTTTTTCTTGTCATCTTGGGCACCGTCGAAAGTTCTTGTTTGATGTGCTGCATGAAAGATTCCTCGACCATGTTCGGAATAACAGCTTCGTTATTGATGAATATGGAAGCTCTAAACCTTAATCACTTATAATGGTGTGGAGGTAGGGAAAGGGCGAGTATTCACCCTATCTCATGATGGATTTGAACGAGGAGCCTTACTTTTTGCGGTGTTTACGCGCAGTTTTCGACCACCAAATTCTGTGCCATTAAGTGCGAGGGCTTCTTTCGCACCTGCGGCATCCATTTCAACAAAACCATAGCCTTTAGGGCGCTTATTATAACCACCTGTGACTAGACGAACGGCTTTCACAGTGCCATAGGTTTCAAATAAACGTTGAACTTCATCTTCGCGTGCATTGAAGGGAATATTACCAACATAAAGGATATTATTATTTTTTGAGTCTGCATTTTTTGATGGATAAAGGGCAACCAGCAGGCCACCAAAGATTGTGCCTAGCAAAAGCCCTGTTGCAAAAATAGATGCTTGGGGTGTGGTTGTGGAAATGATAAAAGGAAATGCATAATAGCCTAACAATGAGAATATGGCAGCAACTGCGCATAACTTTAGAAAACATGAGATACTCATGGGATTCACTCCTGAGATATAAGATGACGCAAGACTGCCAAATATCTAACAACAAAGAAACTTTAAAGCTAAATGATACCTCTGCATCGCGCAGCTTTTTGCCTACACTTGCGTTAAAATAGTCATTCAAGACTTACGGGTAATGACTGGATATTTATCAATAAGTCATTGGTATTGAATAGCATGTTAATCTCCTAGGGTGTAATCTTTACGATAAACCGTGTATTTTGCATAGTTGGCAGAGAAATAGTATCTAGGTTAGCGTGTTCATTTTTAAATGTCCTGAAACAAGGAGATATCATCATGGAACAGTTGGATCAAATATCGGCAATCTTGGCTTTAACCATGGGGGCGGCATGGGCGAGTGGATTGAATCTGTATGCAGCTATTTTTATGTTGGGTATGATGGGCGCTACAGGTAACATGGATTTACCACCCCATTTAGAAGTCTTGCAAAATCCTATGGTGCTTTTTGCCGCAGGAACTATGTATGTGATGGAGTTTTTTGCTGATAAAATACCTGGTGTGGATACAGGCTGGGATGCTATTCACACTTTTATTCGTATTCCTGCAGGGGCAATGTTGGCAGCAGGTGCGGTAGGCAATGTGGATCCAGCCATTGCTGTGGCAGCGGGTATTTTGGGTGGTGGATTAACAGCTGCCACACATGTGACCAAGGCAGGCACGCGGGCACTTGTGAACACATCACCAGAGCCTTTTTCCAATTGGGCATTATCCATCAGTGAGGATGTAGCAGTATTTGGAGGGTTGTGGACAGCACTCAATCATCCCACTTTATTTGTATGCTTGATGATTGTATTCATCATCCTTCTTGTTTGGTTATTGCCGAAATTATGGCGTGGTATCAAAGCATTGTTTCGCAAGATTAAAGGCTGGTTTGGTGGGCAGGACGATAAGGCAATTGCAAGCCCTAAGATAGAAGAAGGTAGAGCAAATGAGGGTGACATATGATTAAACACATTGTGATGTGGAAGCTAAAAAATAAAGCTGATGCAGGAATGATGAAAGATAAATTGGAAGGATTGATAGGTAAAATCCCAGGTCTGATTAAGCTTGAAGTAGGTGTTAATATTGATGATAGTGCTCAATCTTCAGATGTGGTGTTGTATTCAGAATTAGAGAGTGAAGAAGCATTGGCGGGCTATCAAGCTCATCCAGAGCATCAAGCGGTTGTGCCTTGGGTGAAGGCTGCAACGATAAGTAGAACAGTTGTTGACTACAAAGTTGAATGTAACCTTCAGCATGCACATGCTAATGTGTCATGTCGAATGTAGTTGAGACATCTTTTCGTGCAATGTCGATGAAAGATTCCTCGGCTTCGCTCGGAATAACGGCTTAAAGACAACATGCTGAAATTACAGTTGAATAAACATTCGTGACGCTGTTTATAATCAAGCTATAGTTGCGTGATTGAGTAGATAAAAGAGGTAAATATGTTTCGTGGTTTAATGACGGCGTTGGTAACGCCATTTAAGAATGGGCAAATTGATGAAGAGGCATTCCGCGCACATATTGAGCGCCAAATTGATGCAG
>JALWPO010000257.1 GCA_026994965.1 Mariprofundaceae bacterium
GCATTGCTTGGTATTTGTACGTATGCGAGTGAATTAAGCGATAGTTTGCAATTTTTAACCAATGCAATTGGCTATTACCAGCCTTGGAGGTCTTAAGATGCGTTGGATTAAAAAAGCTTTTAAGACTTGGATGCTCTGGGAGTTGGTGAAAGGGCTAGCATTAACCATGCGTTATTTTTTCAAGAAAAGTATCACAGTGGAGTATCCAGAAGAGCGTACACCTTTATCGCCACGTTTTCGCGGTCTGCATGCCTTACGGCGCTATGAGAGTGGGGAAGAGCGTTGTATTGCTTGTAAATTGTGTGAAGTGGTTTGCCCCGCGTTGGCGATTGTGATTGAATCAGAAGAGCGAGAAGATGGTAGCCGTCGTACCACACGTTACGATATTGATATGACAAAATGTATTTATTGTGGTTTTTGCCAAGAAGCGTGCCCTGTGGATGCTATTGTAGAAACGCAACATTTTGAATATGCAAGCGAGACACGTGATGCCTTGTATTACACCAAGGATATGCTGTTGGATGTCGGTGAAAGATATGAAGCGCAAATTGCAGCCAATATTAAAGCTGATGCGCCGTACCGTTAAGTTGCGGATACTGGATTAGGAGGGAAAATGATCGAAGCTGGATTCTTTTATCTGTTTGCTATCATGGCAGTGCTCGGTGGTATGGGCGTGGTATTGGCGCGTAATACTATGCATTCAGTGATGTGGTTGATTTTTTGCTTCTTTAACGCGGCAGGACTGTTCTTTTTATTAGATGCAGAGTTTTTAGGTGTTATTCTTATCATGATTTATGTTGGTGCAGTCATGGTATTGTTTATGTTTGTGATTATGATGTTGGAAGTGAATCGAGCGAAGTTAAAAGAAGGCTTTCTTCAATATTTACCGATTGGTGGCGTGATTGCACTTATTTTACTTGTAGAGTTTATTGCGGCTTCAAGCAGTGGGGTATTCAATACTGATGCGATTGCCGCTGTTGGGCATGCGGGCAAAGATATAAACAATACTGTGGAAATTGGTAAGGTTTTATATACGCAATA
>JALWPO010000258.1 GCA_026994965.1 Mariprofundaceae bacterium
CTAACCGTATTTATGCCACAATGGATGTACGAATTTCAGAGGCTTTATCTTCACCACAAAGTTTGGCGACCAAACGCAAAGCAAATGTAACGGCAGTGCCTGCACCACGGCTGGTGATTAAAAAATCATCTTCAACCACATCATCATCCATATACACCGATGAAGGTTGCAATGTTTCCATATCATTTTGGCAGGCGGGGTAGGCTGTAACTTTCATATTTTCTGTGATGCCATAGGCAGCCAGTGCAGTGGGTGCAGCACAAATCGCAGCAATGGATTTGCGTTCTGCGCGTAAACGCTCAACAACGCTTTTAACATTCGCATCATCACGCAATAAATGCGCATTGGGAAGCCCGCCGGGGAGCACAATCATATCCCAATCATCATGCATCACATCTGCAAGCGCACTATCGGCTTGAATGATGATATTCGAGCGACCTTGCACAGTCTTGCCATCCAAGCTAGCAGTGGTAACGCTAATATCAGCGCGCCTTAAAATATCGACCACAGCGACAAATTCGATTTCTTCCACACCTTGGGTAAAGGGAACCAATACATTGGGCATCATAGACCTCCTGATAAGATTAAACTTGATGAATATTTAAGGGCTGCTTACCGCTTGCCCATAAAAAAGAAGATAGCATGCGCCTGATGGTTGCTGATTCTCGCGAGTCTTGCGTTGCATGCAATACATCTGCGAAATCTTTGATGAGTTGGCTCACATCTTCCACAGCTTGTTTGGGGTAGGGGGCATAGCCACAATCTTCAAAATGAATATCTGAAATATCGCCATCTGTTTGCATTTTTACAATCTTTTGGCGATCGGCATAAAGCTCAGGCTCGCCTTCTGCACCCATAAAAATAAGTGAGCGCATTTGCCCCAAATGGATATTGGCTTCAGCCATATAATCGGCATAAGGGGTATGGAAAAAGCCATTGAGTTGACCTTCGCAGTGCATGGGGTTGAGCAGGCGGGCGACTGTATTGGCAAATGAGCGTACACCCAAACGCTGGCGAAGCTGATAAATGCGATATAAATC
>JALWPO010000259.1 GCA_026994965.1 Mariprofundaceae bacterium
GTACAGCACAAGCACCAAGTAAGGATAAATGGGCTTCTTCGGTGCCTTGAATGATTTGAATATGTATATGGGTTTCAGTAGCAACTTGCTGGCAAAATAATGCACCATTTTTTGCCTCACGCATGGCAGCTGTAGCCACGGCAAGGGTGTATTTGGGTGAAATATGATGTTGTTCTAGTATGGCTGAGAATTCACTCAAAGCAGTTAAAGCGCGTTGCATGGCAGCTTGGCATAACATATGGGTTTGGTGTAGACCTTCGCCTAATCGAACAATGCGATGGGTATAAGCCATGATTTCCCATGGTGCCTTTGATGTTGAGATGCTTGGTCTGGCAATCAGTAAACGAAAAGTATTGGAGCCAATATCAATGGCTGCAAAAGCTTGGTTGTTTGTAGGTGTTGTCACCGCTTAACTGTGGCTTTGGGCTAATTGGACATAATGTGAGGCAGAGGTATGCAAGAAATCCATCTCTTTGGCAGTCAATGCACGGCGCTCTCGAGCAGGAGAGCCTGCATAGAGAAATCCGCTTTTTAGGACTTTTCTTTCAGGAACCAATGAGCCAGCTGCAAGCAGACATTCTTTTTCTAATACAGCATAATCCATCACAATGGAGCCCATACCCACCAAACAGGTATCCTGAATTTCACATCCGTGCAAAATCACCCTATGTCCAACGGTAACATTATCGCCAACTACGCAAGGTGCGCCAGCGCTGGTATGCAAGGTGCAGTGATCTTGAATGTTGCTGCGTGAGCCAATGTGAATATCATCCACATCACCGCGCAAAACACTTTGATACCAAACGCTTGATTCACCACCAATACTCACCCGCCCCATGACTTCAGCAGAATCGGCTATCCAAGCTGATGATGCGATATCAGGCTTCCAATGCTGATAATCGCGAATCATACCTCTTGTAATTTTTCCGGTTGTATATTCGATGGTTTAGCTTTGGCAGCATCAAGTGTAGCTATATTGTCTGAAATGCGGTTGCACCGACCATTGATAGCAGAGCCTTCTGCCAGAGACATCATTTT
>JALWPO010000260.1 GCA_026994965.1 Mariprofundaceae bacterium
GCGATGTTCAATTTCGTTTGCGCTATGATTCTCCTATGCATGCACCCATCACAAAAGGGCAAGCCATGGGTAGCATTGATGCCATTTTAAACGCCAAGAATCATCAAGGCGAAGAGCTTATCCTTACCCATATCCCTATGCAGGCTGCACGCAATGTGCCAGAGGCATCATGGTTTGGAAAAACATGGGATCATTTACGTTTATGGTGGAAGCAACGTGATGCTGATGAGGCAAAAGACTTATGAACCAAGGATTAACAGCTTATGTGAATGGTGAATTTGTAGCCCTTGAAAATGCAAGCATTCATATTGAAGACAGAGGCTTTCAATTTGCCGATGGTATTTATGAAGTGGTTGCATGCTTTGGCGGTAATTTTTTGGATTTAGAGCCGCACTTGCAACGCTTAAAACGCTCATGTGATGGCGTGCATATTCCATTGCCATGCAGCTTAGAAAAAATCGCAGCACTCGTGCAACAAACCTATGATAAAAATCCATTTGATGATGCTATGGTGTATATTCAAATCACCCGTGGCATAGCCCCACGCTCACATTTACCACAAAGCGAGCTTACACCTACATTGGTTATCACATCACGTGAATTGCCTAAACCCAGCGATGCCAAGCTCGCCACAGGCGCAAAAGCGATTACACTACAAGATATTCGCTGGAAGCATTGTGACATTAAATCCATTGCTTTGCTGGCTAGCGTTTTGGGTAAACAACAAGCGCATGCCCAAAATGCTGATGAAGCCTTTTGGTTGGATGAAGAAGGGCATGTTCTTGAGGGCTGCTCCACCAATATTTTGGCAATTATTGATGGCGTTTTGGTCACTCATCCACTGGATCATCAAGTTTTGGGTGGCATTACACGCGATATGGCACTTCGCGTAGCCAAAGCGCATGCTATGCGCATAGAAGAAAGAGCTTGGAAGCTTGATGAGCAAGGGCTAAGCCAAACCATGATGAGCAGCACCACCAATGCAGTGATGCCTGTATGCTTTATCAACAATCAAGCCATTGGTGATGGCAAACCTG
>JALWPO010000261.1 GCA_026994965.1 Mariprofundaceae bacterium
ACCGATGAAGAAGTGATTGCGGCGATGAAGTTGCTTGCAGAAACAGAAGGTATCTTTGCGGAAACCGCGGGCGGTGTGACTTTAGGCAGTGCGATAAAATTAATTGAATCAGGCAAGTTGCCAAAAGATGAATCTATCGTGCTTTGTATCACGGGTAATGGTTTGAAAACTCAAGAAGCAGTGATTGATAAGGTGGATAAGCCGCGCGTGATTGGCGCATCTTTAAAAGAGTTTGATGTGTTAGCAGAAGCTGACAACGTCCAGTAAAATAGAAAATAGGAGTATAATATGACAGTAACAGTTCGTATCCCAACACCTTTGCGTAAGCTTACAGGCGGCGCTGATGAAGTATCCATTGATGGTGCAACCATTGGTGAATTGATTGATAACCTAGAAGCAGCACATCCTGGCATGAAAGAACGCCTTTGTGATGAAAGTGGTGAAATTCGCCGTTTTGTAAATGTCTATTTGAATGATGAAGATGTGCGTTTCTTGGAAGGTCGTAACACGGCGCTTAAAGATGGTGATGAAGTGTCTATCGTACCCGCAATTGCAGGTGGTTGCTACTAAGCTCTTTTGTGCGCTAGCGGTGTTGTGTTTGATTCTGTGGTGCTCACATACTAAAAGGTATGCTGCGCGCCTCAAATCTTCCACGCCTTGCTATCATCACAAAAGCTTCTTAGTAGATAGGAGAGTGTTATGAAATTACGAGTGTATTTAAATTTCGATAAAGAAAAAGTCACTGAGCCTGTGATTTGGCAGCTAGCTAAAGAATTTGATGTGGTAACCAACATTCGCATGGCAGAAGTCAAAGAAGATATGGGTTTGGTCGGACTTGAAATTGAAGGTGAAACTAAAGTGGTAGAAGCTGCTGTACAATGGCTTGAAGCGCAAGATGGTGTGCATGTAGAGCCCATTGAGCAGGGTATTATTGAGGGTTGAGTGTTGATAGGAGTTAGTCATGGCAATATTTAATAATGCAGCAGAAGCTATTGGCAATACGCCAATGATTCGTTTGAATCGCATTGGTGCAGAT
>JALWPO010000262.1 GCA_026994965.1 Mariprofundaceae bacterium
CAAAATATTAAGGAGGAAATGATGGCAAGTTCAACCCGTTGCTTAATTGCAGGAAACTGGAAAATGAACGGAACACTTCAAGAATCCTTAGATTTTGTGCAGGCATTGGGTGAAAATCCAGCGCCAGAGCATGTTGAAGTGGCGATTATGCCGCCATTTACACTTCTGCACCCATTGGCATCACCTTTCAGAGAAAAGGGCGTACGTTTGGGTGCTCAAAATATGTATTGTGAGACTAGTGGTGCTTTTACAGCTTCGATTTCACCCGTGATGCTACGTGATGCAGGTTGTCATTATGTGATTTTAGGGCATTCGGAACGTCGTGATATTCAGCACGAGAGCAATGCATTGATTCGCAAAAAAATGGATTTGGCTTGGGAATATGCCTTGGAGCCTATCCTTTGTATTGGCGAGCATTTAGAAGAGCGTGAATCAGGAAGTACCAATGCTGTATTAAAAGAACAACTGGCAGTGTTGGCAGGTGTGGATGGTGGTGTGCCTTTAACCGTAGCTTATGAGCCTGTTTGGGCGATAGGTACAGGCAAAGTGGCGACACCTGAACAGGTGAGAGAAACACATGCTTTTGTGCATGAAGAATTAAAGCGTTTGGGGCATGATTGCCGCGTATTGTATGGTGGTAGTGTAAACCCTGCCAATGCAGCTGATATTTTAGCTTGTGAAGGTGTGGAGGGTGCTTTGGTTGGTGGCGCAAGTTTAAAAGCAGATTCGTTTACACAGTTGATTGAGATTGCAGCTAAGGTTGCTTAGAAAAGTTTGAGTTTGGCACGTGTTAGTGCATTTAAGGAGATAGAAAATGGAAACAGTTTTATTGGCTGCACATGTGATTGTAGCTGTACTGTTGGTTGGTGTTGTATTGATTCAGCGCGGTCAAGGCGCAGATATGGGTGCTTCTTTTGGTGGTGGTGGCGCACAAACCTTGTTTGGTAGTCGTGGTTCAGGCTCATTTTTAGGAAAATTAACAGGTGCTTTGGCAGCAGTATTTATGACAACAAGCCTAAGCTTGGCTTTTTT
>JALWPO010000263.1 GCA_026994965.1 Mariprofundaceae bacterium
GTCGAACGTAGTTGAGACATCTTTTAGCGTAAGCTTTATGCAAGATTCCTCGACATCGCTCGGAATGACACCTTGAATATAACATTCTGAATAGTTGCCTTCTATCAATGATTATAGCCTAAGCTTTGTGATAAATCTCACTGCCCTGCTCTTTAAAGGTTTCAGACTGCTCTTTCATACCTTCCTCAATGGCTTGCGAACCATCAAAGCCATGCTCGGCTGCATAATCGCGCACATCTTGCGTGATTTTCATGGAACAAAATTTAGGCCCACACATGGAGCAAAAATGCGCCACCTTAGCCGAATCTTTGGGTAGGGTTTCATCATGGAAGGATTTAGCCGTATCAGGGTCTAACGACAAATTAAACTGATCTTCCCAACGAAATTCAAAACGTGCTTTGGATAATGCATCATCGCGCTGTTGTGCGCCGGGATGTCCTTTCGCCAAATCAGCAGCATGGGCTGATATTTTATAGGTAATCACACCCGTTTTCACATCGTCACGGTTAGGTAGTCCTAAATGTTCTTTAGGTGTTACATAACAAAGCATAGCGCAGCCATACCAGCCAATTTGCGCTGCACCAATACCCGATGTGATATGATCATAGCCAGGTGCAATATCAGTGGTGAGTGGACCAAGTGTATAAAATGGCGCTTCATCACAATATTCAAGCTGTAAATCCATATTTTCCTTAATCATTTGCATAGGCACATGCCCAGGGCCTTCAATCATGGTTTGCACATCATGCTTCCAAGCAATTTTGGTAAGCTCGCCCAAGGTTTTCAACTCACCCAATTGCGCCTCATCATTGGCATCGGCAATCGCGCCTGGGCGTAAACCATCACCCAATGAGAAAGACACATCATACGCCTTCATAATTTCGCAAATATCTTCAAAATGAGTGTATAAAAAGTTTTCTTTGTGATGTGATAAACACCATTTCGCCATAATCGAGCCGCCACGCGATACAATACCAGCCAAGCGATTGGCTGTGAGTGGCACATAGCGCAACAATACACCCGCATGGA
>JALWPO010000264.1 GCA_026994965.1 Mariprofundaceae bacterium
CTCATTCATGCAAAAGAAGGTGATGATTTGGTCATTCATGTCACCAACAACACTTCATTACCTCACACGATTCACTGGCACGGTTTCCATCAAATGGGTTCATGGCGCATGGATGGCGTACCAGGTATTACGCAAGAACCTATCAAACCAGGTACAACATTTACCTATAAAATGAAAGCAGATCGCCCAGGTACACTTTGGTATCACTGCCATGTAAATGTGAATGAACATGTAGGCATTCGTGGCATGTGGGGTCCTATCATTATTGACCCTAAGAACCCAACAGCATTGGAAAAGAAAGTTGATCATGAAGTGATTATGATGCTCTCCACTTGGGAATCTAAAAATGCAAACACCTATGGCACAGGTGCAACACCTTATGATGTAGAAGATTATTTTTCAGTGAATGGTCGTTCATTTCCATACAATCAGCCTATTCGTTTAAAAACAGGTCAAACTGTACGCATTCGTTTTATAGGCGCAGGTGGAGCATCCCATTCCATGCATATCCATGGACATGACTGGACGATTACACACAAAGATGGTTTGCCTTTAGCATCACCATATAAAGGCGAAACACAAGTGATTGCACCAGGTGAACGTTACGATGCAATTTATGTAGCTAACCATAAGCAAGGTCGCTTTATCTTCCACGATCATATTGATAAACATGTGACTGCTCGTGGTAAGTTTCCAGGCGGTCCATTGACTGTACAAGAGTATGAAGGCACACCTATGGATGATTGGTATGTATGGAAAGATGTGAACTATGACCCTGATTTTTATTACACCGAATCCATGAAAAAAGGTTATGGTTTGTTTGAGCAACCAAGACTTAGAGGAAAAGCTATTCAACATGCGCATAGGGGGCGTGTAGAATGATAAAACTTTCTCACTTTACATGGGCTTTCTGTGCAAGTTTTCTTTTGTGCTCCATCTCTGCCTCCGCTGATGGCTTTGATGTTATCAAGAAGAATAAATGCGAATCTTGCCATGATTTTACAGGCACACTTGGCGTCAATAAATCT
>JALWPO010000265.1 GCA_026994965.1 Mariprofundaceae bacterium
ATGACCCACTCCCCCTTGCTATAGCTGCGCCGAACAAAAGATGAAAAAGGGATAAAAGCAAAACACCTGCTTTGTTTTGCGCCCGATTTCCAGCTTTGGTGAGGATAAACGTAGCTATTTAGGGGCATTTTCTTTGATAGCAAAGAAATAAAGGAAAGACCTAACTACAGAAAACGCAGAGTAAAACAATTGAATTAAACCACAGATAAACACAGATAAAATGTCATGCTGAACGTAGGAATAAAATTAGTTTTTTGATGCTCTTTTTTGTGCTTGTTGCTCTACAAATAAGGTGATATTGGCAATCATCAATGAATACACTGCAATGCCAAATATCATGGTAAACACACCCACAATACGGCCTGCTGATGTGATGGGTACAATATCACCATAACCCACTGTCGTTAGGGTGACAAATGCCCACCAAAGACCATCGCTGATTTCTTTAAAGCTTGGATTATGCCCATGCTCTAAGAGGTATGCCGATGTACCAAAAACAAAAACTACACTGAAAAGAAGTGTCATCGCAGCTGGAAAACTATCTTGCGATACAAGTACCAATTTTAATATTTTTTCGCGATTGGCTCGAATCAATGCGCCAACACGCATAGCTGGCATCAGCCCAACAACCTTAAATGCCATAAATAAACGCAAAGCAGGCGATGCCAATAAAACGACCAATAACAAATCAAACCAGTTCGATTTGAGATATGCCTTACGATCCAAATCCACATACCAGCGACAAACAAAACATATAAAAAATCCAACCAAAGCGACCAAAGAAGCCCAATCTGGTGCAGCCTTCCAAAAACCAATAGCAACCGCTGCTAAAGTTATCACAAACAATAAGAAATCGAGTATTCGCTCAAGCCAAATCCTACCCGATGTGGACATGCTTAATGACTCCCTGCCTTATGGCTGAAATAACTGGCAAGCGATACCATTAAAATACCAGCACCCATATATAAAATATTCAATGGATCATCAAATGTTACATGCAGTACATTTTTAAAGAATGCCACAATCAAAATCATCAAAATGACTTTGCCTAGCCTATCTTTCAAATCATCCAAGCTGGAAATCATCAAGATATTATTGGCATTCTCCTCCTCATGGGCGATATGAATTTTTGAGATAAACAACTCATATAAACCCAATGCAAAAATTAGCAGTACAGTTGCCAATAAAAAATCATCCACGGCTGTAATCACATGGCTCACCACAGTGACATGGAAATGAACTTTTTCGACACCCAGAAAAGCCATCTCAATAAATTCCCAAGCCAAATGTACCATATCCATAGCAGATAAAATAAATAACAAAAGCATACCTACAATGGATGACCATACCGCCAGCAATACAATATAACGTGAATTCCATAGCACATTCTCAAAAAAATTTTTCATCATTTCTCCCTTCACACCACGCAACATGATTTGCTAAGCAATATATGTGCCGTTATGTGTTGTTTAATACTTTAAATACTTCTTTTTCATCAACAACTTTACTATCAACTTTGAAATAAATGGTCGATTCTTCAAGCACAACAACTGCCTCTGCCACACCTTGCAAGGCAAGTAGCTTATCTTCTAAAGCTTTGGCTTCTGCTTGCGATTTCAATGCCACCGTAAAAGAGCGTGATGCCAAATAGGGTGGTTGTGTCATACCCAATGCAAGTAGCAACCATAACACAAGTACACCCGCAACTACCCAAAATACTGTAGCATAATTTTGTATATCGGGGTGATACACCAAACCGCCCAACAATCCGCCTAAAAATGCACCAAAAAATTGACTGGTATTAAACACACCAACAGCAGTGCCTTTGGCACCAGCAGGTGCATATTTTGCCACCAAGGAAGGCAAGCTTGCCTCTAAGGTGTTAAAGCCTATAAAAAATAATAATAAGGCGATAGCAATCCAAAATAAGGATGTATGCGCCATGGCGAGCATGACGCATGCTGCAATCAACATGGCAATGGAGAGCACAAAAATTTGTTTCATTTTCCGTTTTGCTTCGGCCACGATAATCAATGGAATCATCAATACAAAAGAGAGCAACATCACTGGCAAATAAAGCTTCCATTGATCGGGCATGGCCAATAAATCCAATTGTTTATCCGCTAACACCAAAGGCAATACTACAAACAGTGAAGTTAGCGATGCATGCAACATCAACACACCTGCATCCAAGCGCAATAAGCTAGTATGCTGTAAAATCTCTGAAAACATACCCATGGTGACTTCGCTATCGCTATGGTGAGATGTATTCACTGGATCAGGAACCACAACATACAAAATCAGAATGGATAACAGCGCCAATACACCTGTTAACCAGAAAATACCCGACACACCAATCCAAGCATTCAAAATCGGCGCAAGCACCATAGAAATCGCAAAAGAAATACCAATGGTAATGCCAATCATTGCCATCGCCTTGGTTCGATGTTCATCACGCGTTAAATCCGCTGCCAACGCAATCACAGCCGCAGCCACTGCACCCGAACCTTGAATAATTCGACCAAGCAACACGCCTTCAATACTGGTGGATATAGCTGCAATCACACTACCCAATGCAAAGAGTAACATACCAACAGCAATCACAGGCTTACGACCAAAACGATCGGATAACATACCAAAAGGAATCTGCAAAATCGCTTGCGTTAATCCGTATGCCCCCAATGCAATGCCCACAAGCGCAGGGTGCTCCAATGCACCTTTTAACCCATGTGCATAGGTTGAAAACACAGGAAGAATTAGAAATAGACCCAACATACGCAGTGAAAAAATACTCGCCAGTGATACAGCGCTTTTGCGCTCTTCGCGTGTCATGTCTGTGGAAAAGCTTTCTTCGATATTCGCTTCTTGTGTCACTTATTTATCTCCTTTTACATCCATCATGATAATGATTCAAGCGGCCAATTACCTAAACCTTGTCTTAATACTTCAAATCTATCTTCGCATAAATCTACCACGGTGGTCGGCATCATCCCACCCCAACCCGCATCCATCAATGCAGCATGCAGATGTTTGACGCGTGCAGCTATCTGCTCTGGATCTGTGGCAATATCATCGTCATCGGGAAACTGCATGGATGTTGCCAATAATGGCTCACCAAGCTCACCCAAGAGCATGGAACATACCTCATGACTTGGCATACGAATACCCACATCTTTGCGTTTACCAAACACACGCTTGGGCAACGATGCATTGGCAGGAAGAATAAATGTATAAGGCCCAGGTAAACAACGCTTTAAGATACGATGTGCTTGATTATCGATACGCACATACAGCGATGCTTGCGATAAATCTGATACCACCAAAGACCACAAATGCTTATCATCCAAACCCCTCAATGCTCGCACAGCATCTTGCGCTTGCAATGCTTTGGGTAGCATCATGATTGCATAGGTCGTTTCCGTAGGTACAATGGCAAAACCACCCTGTTTTAATACCTCAACGGCATGGCGAACTTGGCGAATCTGTGGTCGTTCTGGATGCACCCTGATATATTCAAAAGATGCCACGCTTAGAATCCAAGTATGCCTTGCAGTGCCTTTTCAACCTTTTGTTTTGGCGTTATCGCTTGAGGGGTTTGACTTGCTGGTACAGTTTTTTGACTAGGGGCTGCTTTAGTTTTTCCACTTGAACCCAATACTTTTCCAAGCACACCACCCACAGCACTACCACCACTACCCAATACACCACCAACATTTTCAATCACTGATTTCGCATCCAACTCAGGATGCACTTTTGGCGAAGCAAATGACCCAAAAATATGCAGAGGCACAGATAAACCTTTTCTTACCGTAAGTGTATCACCCTGCCCAACCAAAGAGCCAATCAGTTTTGGACGAACATGATAATCCAACGTGGATGCGGGTAAATCCACAATACCTTTACCCGTTAAACGAAACAATGGCGATGCCATAAATAAATCATCATTTTTTGCAATACCATTGCGAATCTTGAAGCTTGCCTGCAACTGTGCAAAATCGGTATATTGACTACCACCATCATATGTCCCCAATGAGCTAAGGTTGCGCAATGTGCCTGCAATATCAAAGCCCTTCACACGTCCATTTTGCAATAACAATTGCCCTGTGCCATTCATCGATGCCAACGATGCTTTAGGCAACAACCCTGTAGCTTGAATATGGGTATCCAATTGCATGGTGCCATCCAATAAATCCGTATCCGCCAAGGCTTTGAGTACAGGCTTTAACGTTAGCCCTGAAATATGAATAGATTCTGTCCAACTGGCCGGATAACGATTGACATTCAGACTTGCAACTTCGCGCACTTGCCCACCAGCCAAATCAAAACGCAAGGGATCTAGCTTAAACACGCCTCGCTCACCATTGAGCGAACCACGCAAATGCTCCATCACCAAACCGCGCATCAAAAGTTGCTCCATTTGCAATTGCAATGAAACACGCCATGGTTTTAAGAAACGCAAATCAGGCTCAACTGCGGCAG
>JALWPO010000266.1 GCA_026994965.1 Mariprofundaceae bacterium
GTAATCGGATGAATAGCATGAATGCCCAAAGGCATACCTTTCTTTTCCATGGTTGCCACATCGGCTTCTTTGGTCGAAATCGTTGCGCATTCTTTCAAAAATGCTACAAGCTCGGGATTATTTTCAGCAGCTTTGATTGCCAAAGGATGCGCGGCAGCCACTGCCATATAAGTTACACCCATCAAGGTATCTGGGCGGGTGGTAAAAATATCTAAAACTTCATCAGAATCTTCTACCTTGAACGAAACCTCTGCACCCGATGATTTACCAATCCAGTTGCGTTGCATGCCGACTACTTTTTCTGGCCAGCCTGATAACTGATTCAAATCATTGAGCAATTCTTCAGCATAAGCTGTGATTTTAATAAACCATTGCTTAAGATTTTTCTTTATCACGGGGGTATCACAGCGCCAACACACACCATCAACCACCTGCTCATTGGCAAGCACAGTATGACAAGGCTCGCACCAATTCACTTCCGCTTCTTTTTGATATGCCAGCCCTTTTTCCATCAGTTTGGTAAACAGCCATTGTTCCCAGCGATAGTATTCAGGTTTACACGTAGCAATTTCACGCGACCAATCATAAGAGAGCCCCAATCTTTTTAACTGACCCCGCATTTGATCAATATTGGCATACGTCCACTCTGCTGGTGGGCGTTGATGTTTAATCGCAGCATTTTCCGCAGGTAAACCAAAAGCATCCCAACCAATCGGATGAAGCACATTAAAACCCTGCATACGTTTATAGCGAGCCACAGCATCACCCAAACAATAATTGCGTACATGCCCCATATGCAGATTTCCCGACGGATAGGGAAACATTTCCAAGCAATAATAGGTTTCACGCGTATCTGATGCATCATCACAAGCCGCATCAACACCGCTGTCTTGCCAGTGCGTTTGCCATTTCAATTCAACGCCTTGCGCATCATAATGTGTACCTAGCTCGCGATTTACCGAATTATTCACCCATCCATCTCCTAAACAAACATCATCAAAAAACATCATCAAAACTAAGTGGCAGATGCTGCTGGCGATAGTGGCGAAAGAAAAGAGAAAAATAGCGCCTTGAACATCTGGACTTTTTACACTTCCCTGCACACACTGCATATTAAAAGCCAAAAGGTTGCACAATGAATGATAACATTAAATTAGAACCATCTTGGAAACATGCGCTCATAGATGAGTTTGAAAAAGATTATATGCAAGATTTACGCCAATTCCTATTGCATGAAAAACAAGCTGGTAAAACAATTTATCCGCCTTTGGGTCAAATTTTCACCGCTCTCAACCTCACACCATTAAACCATGTGAAAGTCGTGATTTTAGGACAGGATCCGTACCACGGAGAAAATCAAGCCCATGGCCTTTCTTTTTCTGTGCCGCCCCATATTAAAATACCCCCTTCATTACTTAATATATATAAAGAACTCGAACATGACCTCAACATTCCACCCGCAAAGCATGGGCATTTAACCCATTGGGCAAAACAAGGCGTGTTGCTTCTGAATAGCGTGCTTACTGTAGAAAAACAAAAAGCGGGCTCACACCAGAATCGGGGTTGGGAAAGGTTTACAGACTGCATCATTGAACATATCAATCATCAAAGCGAACACACTGTATTTATATTATGGGGCAGTTATGCTCAAAAAAAAGGAGCTAATATCGACACAAATCGACATCTTGTGATTCAAGCGCCCCATCCCTCACCTCTATCTGCACACCGAGGTTTCTTTGGGGGACAATACTTCTCTCGCTGCAATAATTATTTAACCCAACATCAAAAAGCACCTATCGACTGGCAGCTGCCTGATATATATTAAAACGATACCGTCACAACACTAAACCACACTATTAACTTGACAACCGCATAAGATATATTTTTAATGCACCTTTATTTTTGGAGAAGGGCATCATTAGGGTTATGATTAAAATTAGACTTAATCAACCTATTCTGCTATAAAAACTGCTAAGCAGCTTAAGCCGCTTAGTTTAATTAATCAGAGGGAGAAGAATGAAATGAATGTTTTAAAAGTATTGTCATCACTCGTTTTAGCATTTGTGTTATTTATATCAACAACACAAGCCAATGCAAAAACACTCGAAATGAATATGACCATTGATGAGGTCACGATTGCAGTTGCACCAGATTTAAATTACAAAGTATTTGCCTTTAACCGTCAGGTGCCAGGTCCTCTCATTCATGCAAAAGAAGGTGATGATTTGGTTATTCATGTAACCAACAACACTTCATTACCTCACACAATTCACTGGCATGGTTTCCATCAAATGGGTTCATGGCGCATGGATGGCGTACCAGGTATTACGCAAGAACCTATCAAACCAGGTACAACATTTACCTATAAAATGAAAGCAGACCGTCCAGGCACTCTTTGGTATCACTGCCATGTAAATGTGAATGAACATGTAGGCATTCGTGGCATGTGGGGTCCTATCATTATTGACCCTAAGAACCCAACAGCATTGGAAAAGAAAGTTGATCATGAAGTGATTATGATGCTCTCCACTTGGGAATCTAAAAATGCAAACACCTATGGCACAGGTGCAACACCTTATGATGTGGAAGATTATTTTTCAGTGAATGGTCGTTCATTCCCATACAACCAACCTATCCGTTTAAAAACAGGTCAAACTGTACGCATTCGTTTTATAGGCGCAGGTGGAGCATCCCATTCCATGCATATCCATGGACATGACTGGACGATTACACACAAAGATGGTTTACCTTTGGCATCACCATATAAAGGCGAAACACAAGTGATTGCACCAGGTGAACGCTACGATGCAATTTATGTAGCCAACCATAAGCAAGGTCGCTTTATCTTCCACGATCATATTGATAAACATGTTACTGCGCGTGGCAAGTTCCCGGGCGGCCCATTGACCATACAAGAGTACGAAGGCACACCAATGGATGATTGGTATGTGTGGAAAGACATAAACTATGACCCTGATTTTTATTACACAGAATCCATGAAAAAAGGTTATGGTTTGTTTGAGCAACCCAAACTTAGAGGAAAAGCTATTCAACATGCGCATAGGGGGCGTGTAGAATGATAAAACTTTCTCACTTTATATGGGCTTTCTGTGCAAGTTTTCTTTTGTGCTCCATCTCTGCCTCCGCTGATGGCTTTGATGTTATCAAGAAGAATAAATGCGAATCTTGCCATGATTTTACAGGCACACTTGGCGTCAATAAATCTGGTTTATGGCGCAAAGGCCCTGCCTTGTATTATGCTGGTAGCAAATACCAAGACGGATGGGTTGAAGAATGGCTTCAAAATCCAGAGCGCATTCGCCCAGCAGGCGCATTCTATTTGGATCATGTGCAAACAGGCAGGAAGTATAATGTTATTCGTAAAGAAACATTAAAGGATCATATTAAGCTCAACGCCAAAGATGCAAAAGATGTAGCGATTTTACTCGCTGATTTAACCGCTAAAAACAGCTTAATAAAAGCTGAACATTATGACCCTACAATGAAAGCTGGACCATTGGGTGAAATGATGTTCAATAAAATCTATGGCTGCCTAGCGTGTCACAGTATTGAACCCAACTATGGCGGACTATCAGGCCCTGAGCTATATACCGCAGGGCAACGCTTAAAACCTGAATATATGCTAAGTATCATTCGTGATCCGCAGGCTTGGAATCATAAAACTTGGATGCCAACACGCAAAATCAATGAAGAAGATATGCAGAAATTAGTGAATTATATTATTTCACTATCAGATAATAACACGAGCACTAAACCCCATGCATTGGAGTCGACTGCTAGAAATTATCGTGTCTATTGCATGCAATGCCATGGTATTGCAGGTAGTGGCAGTGGCGTAAACAGCCGTGATATGGCAGTGCCTCCAAGAAATCATACCGATGGGAAGTATTTGGAGGCTCGTACTGACGATGAATTATTCCAAGTGATTAAGTATGGTGGACTTTCTATCAATAAATCAGCCTTAATGCCACCTTGGGGTGGAACCATGACTGATACTGAAATTAGAAATATGGTCAAGCATGTTCGCAAGTTGTGTGATTGCAAATATACAGGTCCAAAGACGAAGTAACCTATCCATTTATGGGTAAGCTTAGAAGGCGGGGCGAAAGCTCCGCCTTTCTTTTTTATACCCTCTATTTGAATACAACATGACAATGCGACATATGCTCTGCTAGCTTATCGCTCATGGCTAAATCTCTCTTTGTCTGCCAAAGTTGTGGCGCAGAGCATCGCAAATGGGCGGGGCAATGCCCTGATTGCAACCAGTGGAATTGCATCAGTGAACAAGTGATTGAAAATAACCCTCGCATCGGCAAGAAAAGTAAATCTCTACAACCCACATCCATTACCACCATATCTACACAAGAATGCCCAAGGCGCTCGACTGATATTGAAGAGTTGGATCGTGTCTTAGGTGGGGGCATTGTGCCAGGTTCAGCTATTCTTATGGGGGGTGATCCAGGTATTGGGAAATCCACCATTTTATTGCAAGCCACTGCAAATTTAGCCAAACAAGATACCGTACTCTATATCACAGGTGAAGAATCCACCCAACAGGTGCGATTGCGCGGTGAGCGCATTCAAGCTTTGCATCCCAAATTACAACTGGTCTCTGCTTGTGAATTGGAATCCATGCTTGCCACCATTGCAGATTTAAAGCCTATTGCTGTGATTGTAGACTCCATTCAAACTACCGTAAGCAATCGTTTAACCAGTGCCCCAGGCACAGTATCACAAGTTCGTGATTGCGCAGCAGCCTTAATTCAGAATTGCAAACAACAAGGGCATGCACTGATTTTAGTTGGTCATGTCACCAAGGATGGTGCGCTCGCTGGGCCGCGTGTATTGGAACATATGGTGGATGCTGTATTGTATTTTGAAGGCGATCGAGGTCATTCACATCGCATTCTACGCGCTGTTAAAAATCGTTTTGGTCCTGCGGGTGAAATCGGTGTGTTTGAAATGTCTGATGCAGGCTTAATCGGTATCAGTGATGCTTCTCGTTTATTTTTGAGTGAACGAGCATCCGATACTCCTGGCTCCGTGGTATTGGCATGCATGGAAGGCACACGCCCCCTACTCGTCGAAGTTCAAGCCTTGGTTGCCCCTACTGTTTATGCCACCCCCAAACGCTCATCGGTTGGCTTAGATATCAATCGCATTGCAATGCTCACCGCTGTTTTGGAGCGGCGGATTGGCATTCCGCTATCGGGGCATGATGTTTATGTGAATGTTGCTGGTGGCGCTAAAATTGCTGAACCTGCTGCCGATTTGGCTGTATTATTGGCGATTCTTTCTGCCTATCAGGAACGCACATTACCTCACCATATGGCAGTCTTTGGAGAAGTCGGTCTCACAGGGGAGATTCGACCCGTTGGCAACCCTGAAAACAGAGCCAAAGAAGCTGCCAATTTAGGCTTTACACAACTATTGATGCCACATGAAAATCATACAAGAGTGCAGGAAGCCAATCTTGCTGCTACGCTTCGCAGCAAGAATGCCACGCTTGATTGTATACCAGTTAGACATCTCTCTGGTGCGGCACAAATGGCATTGCATTAATGTGTAAGCGTAAAGCATGGGGGATCATGTGAATTTCTTTGATTATATCTTGATTGGTATTGTTGGCTTATCCATGATACTTTCACTTTGGCGCGGGTTTGTACGAGAAATTATATCATTGATTGGTTTGGTCGCAGCCTTTCTCACAGCAAGTCGCACATCAGGTATGACAGGCGACTTCTTAGGCACATGGATTCCCAACAGTACCACAGCTGATATCGCTGGTTTTGTCATTGTTTTTGTGCTTGTGATGATTTTGGTTGGTATTATCGGCGCACTGATTCGTAAACTTATCGATATGGCAGACCTTACTGCTACAGATCGAACCTTGGGCATGTTCTTTGGTATCGCACGCGGCATTTTATTGATTGCCATAAGTTTTCTGATTTACACATCATACAGCAAAGCCGACCAAACTTGGGCAAAACAAAGCCTACTCACACCTTACGCCATTCAAGCAGGCGATTTGCTTGGGCAAGCAATCCCTGAAGGCTATCCCTTTTCGCGACAAGGTCAGGCTAAACTACCATCACCCCAACAGAACAATGCTCCCAATACCATGTTAAAAGATATTCCCATCAATGATAAGGCAGCTTTAAAATCTATCATACAACAAAACCTGAAATGAGGAACGCCATGACCCATGCCACTGATAGCGATGAACACTTTCACGATGAATGCGGTGTTTTTGGTATTCTTAATCACGCCGAAGCAGCTAACCAAACCTATTTAGGGTTGTACGCACAACAACATCGCGGGCAAGAATCCGCAGGTATTGTAACCACCGATGGTCATAATTTTAATAGCCATAGAGGCATGGGGTTGGTGGCTGATGTGTTTCAAAAATCAGATATAGAACAACTGGCAGGCACGGCCGCAATTGGCCATGTTCGCTATTCCACATCTGGTGAATCCGGCTTACGCAACTGCCAACCTTTTTCATTTGAATATGCACATGGCGGCATTGCCATGTGCCACAATGGAAATATCGTTAATGCACCTGAATTACGTAAAGAGCTGGAAAAAGACGGCTCTATTTTTCAATCCACATCCGATACAGAAGTGCTTATTCATCTCGTTGCCAAAAGCAAACAGCCACTGATGCGTGATCGCGTTGCTGAAGCTGTAAATCGGTTAGCTGGTGGCTTTTCTTTGTTGGTGCTTGTCGAAGAGCGTTTAGTGGGTGTTCGTGATCGAAATGGCATACGCCCCTTGGTTTTAGGCAAGCTTAATGATGCTTGGGTATTGGCATCTGAAACATGCGCCTTTGATTTGATTGGTGCAGATTATGTCCGTGACATTCAAGCTGGTGAAATGGTGATTATTGAAAATAATCAGATTGAAAGCCTTTTTCCTTTTGAATCCACTGACCCTAAATTTTGTGTGTTTGAATATGTTTATTTTGCACGCCCCGATTCCACTTTGGAAGGTGTGAATGTTTACAACGCGCGTTATCAAATTGGTGTTGAATTGGGCAAAGAATCTGCTGTTGATGCAGATTTGATTATTCCTGTTCCTGATTCAGGCGTACCACCAGCTATGGGTTATGCTGAAGCTACAGGTATCCCCTTTCAAATGGGTCTAATTCGCAATCATTATATTGGACGAACCTTTATTGAGCCGCAGCAATCTATTCGTAACTTTGGTGTAAAATTAAAGCTTAACCCCAATCGTAGCATGATTGAGGGCAAACGCGTGGTCTTGGTTGATGATTCGATTGTACGCGGCACAACAAGCCGCAAGATTGTGGAAATGGTACGCGCCGCTGGCGCTAAAGAAGTACATATGCGTATATCCAGCCCACCTACCAAATGTTCTTGCTATTACGGTGTAGACACCCCCAATGCAGAAGAATTGATGGCAAATCAAATGAATTTGGGTGAAATGTGTAAAGCTATTCGTGCAGATTCCTTAGCATTTGTCTCATTTGAGGGCATGTATCGCGCAGTGGGCAAGCCTCAATCTCAGCATTGTGATGCATGCTTTTCTGGCAACTACCCTGTATCCATTGATGGCCCACGATCACCGCAACTTTCATTACTACGCTTTTCCAGCCGTAAATCATAATTTGAATCACAGCTGGAGATAGCACGCACTTAAGTTTATGCTTCGCGCGCTGAAAGTTGTCAGTATATTTCTCCATAAAGAGGTACTCGAACATGGATATTGATGTTCAAAAAGTTGCCATGCTAGCGCGCATTCGTCTTACCGATGACGAAGCGGCTGAGCTTGGCCCACAATTAAGTGAAATTCTTGGCTATGTTGATCAACTTGCAGCAGTCAATACCGATGGCATCAAGCCAACAGCCCACCCGCATGATGCCGCTATGCCCTTGCGTGCCAATGTGGTCACCAATGGCAACCAGCGTGATGCCTTGCAGGCTGTCGCTCCGAAAACAGAATCTGGACTTTATGTCGTACCAAAGGTGATTGAATAATGCCATTTAGCTCTTTATCTCATATCCAAGACCGTTTAAATCATGGTGAAACCACTGCTATTGAAGTGGCAAAACTCTATTTAGACCGTATCACTGAACATAATAAAACACTCAATGCATTTGTTCATATTGATGATGAACATGTATTGGCTCAAGCCAAAGCATCGGATACCTATCGTGCCGAGCATGGTGCGCGCGCACTTGAAGGATTACCGATTGCAATCAAAGATATTTTTTGTACACAACATGGCCCAACACGCTGCTGCTCAAAGATACTTGAAGGCTTTGAAGCCCCTTACGATGCACATGTGATTACCAAACTCAAAGAAGCAGGTGCTGTTTTGGTCGGCAAAACCAATATGGATGAATTTGCTATGGGTTCATCCAATGAAACATCTGCATTTGGCGCCTGCCACAACCCTTGGGATACATCACGTATTCCAGGTGGTTCATCAGGTGGTTCTGCATCCGCAGTTGCTGCGGCATTGACCCCTGCGGCATTGGGCACGGACACTGGCGGCTCAATTCGTCAACCTGCTTCTTTAACAGGTATTACAGGGCTAAAGCCAACTTACGGACGCGTTTCTCGCCGTGGCATTATCGCCTTTGCTTCATCACTGGATCAAGCAGGCCCTATGACCCGAAATGTAAAAGATGCCGCTATGATTACATCTGTGATTTCAGGACATGATGCTGGCGATGCCACATCGGTAGCCGATGCACCTGAATTGGATTGGCTTGGAGCATGTGATAAAAAAGATATGAAGGGTCTGCGTATTGGCGTGCCTAAAGAATACTTTGTTGAGGGCATGGACGCAGAAGTGCGCGCATCTGTGGAGAATGCATTAAAACAATGTGAGGATTTGGGCGCTGAACTTATTGATATTTCCCTGCCCAATACCAATTTGGCTGTTGCTGCTTATTATGTGATTGCGCCATCTGAAGCTTCTGCAAATCTATCGCGTTATGACAGTGTTCGCTTCGGACATCGTTGTAAAAATCCTGAAGATTTATTGGATATGTACACCCGCTCACGTGATGAAGGCTTTGGTGCTGAAGTAAAACGTCGTATTTTAACAGGCGCTTTTGCACTTTCATCAGGCTATTACGATGCCTATTATTTAAAGGCACAACAAGTGCGCACACTGATTAGCCAAGATTTTAAAGATGCCTTTGAAAAAGTTGATGTGATTGCAACGCCAACCAGCCCCATTACTGCTTTTAAATTGGGTGAAAAAACCGATGATCCATTAACCATGTATTTATCGGATATTTATACCATTGCTGTGAATTTAGCAGGATTGCCCGGATTATCTCAACCTTGCGGGTTCGCTGAAGGCTTACCTGTCGGCTTGCAATGGATTGCACCTGCATGGCGTGAAGATGTGTTGCTTGGCGCGGCAGCAGCCTATGAAGCTGCAACGGATTGGCACACCAAAGTGCCAACAGGTTTTGGAGGTGAATCATGAGCTGGGAAGTTGTGATTGGACTAGAAGTTCACTGCCAAATCAATACCGATACCAAAGCATTTTGTGGATGCTCCACTGCCTTTGGAGCAGAACCAAACACGCAAACTTGTCCTGTTTGCCTAGGCATGCCGGGGCAATTACCTGTGTTAAATGCACTCGCTGTAGATAAAACCATTCTTACAGGTCTAGCCATTGATGCTCAAATCAACCTTGAATCCAAGTTTGATCGTAAGAATTATTTTTACCCTGATTTGCCCAAAGGATACCAAATCTCTCAATTTACCATTCCATTGGTTGAACATGGGCATATAGATATTACCACCAAGGGTCGTGGTGACCGACGCATTGGTATCACGCGCATTCATATGGAAGAAGATGCGGGAAAATCCATGCATGAAGGCTTGGATGCTGTTTCGCATATTGATTTGAATCGCTCTGGCATTCCATTGATGGAAATTGTATCCGAACCCGATATGCGCAGCTCTGATGAAGCAATTGCATACCTCAAGAATCTACATCAATTGATTCGTTTCTTGGGCGTATCAGGCGCTGATATGGAAAAAGGACAGTTCCGTTGTGATGCCAATATTTCTGTACGCCGCCCAGGCGAGCCGTTTGGTACGCGAACAGAAATGAAAAATATGAACTCATTCCGCTTTATCAAACAAGCCATTGATTATGAGGTGATGCGTCAAATTGAAGTGATTGAAGATGGTGGTAAAGTGATTCAAGAATCGCGCTTATGGGATTCTGTAAAAAATGAATCTCGCTCCATGCGTGGCAAAGAAGAAGCTAATGATTATCGCTATTTCCCAGAGCCTGATTTACCACCTTTGCGTGTATCTCAAGAACGCGTCGATGCCATTAAAGCAGGTATGCCAGAATTGCCGCATCAATTGCGTGAACGCTTTGAAAAAGAATTTGGACTATCTGCCTATGATGCAGATGTGCTCACCCAAACCCGTGAGCTATCAAACTGGTATGAAGCATTGGTAGCAGCTCACCCTGCTGACCCCAAACGCTGTGCCAACTGGATGGCGAATGAATTATTGGGGCGCTTAAAAGAGTTAAATAAAGATATTGAGCACTCACCAGTTTCCCCTGAAGCGTTTGGAAAGCTTATGGATCGTATGGGTGATAACACTATTTCTGGTAAAATCGCTAAAGATGTGCTCGATGCTATGATAGAAAGCGGCAAAGATGCCGATACTATTATTGAAGAAAAAGGGCTAAAACAAGTCACCGATACAGGCTCTATTGATGCTATGATTCAAGAGATTCTCGATGCCAATCAAGGGCAGGTAGAGGCTTATCGTGGTGGTAAAGACAAACTCTTTGGTTTCTTTGTTGGGCAGGTGATGAAAGCATCGAAAGGCAAAGCCAATCCTGCTGTAGTGAATCAGCGCTTAAAAGAACTTCTAAAGGGATAAGAAATAACAATCATAGGCAAAAACCAGTGGTATTATCACCACTGGTTTTTCTATTCATAATAACGCTTAAAAGGTTGTGATATTTATTTGAGCGTTTTGAGATACTCAATCACATCTTTGCGGTTTTGCTCAATTTGCATTTCAGGAATGGTTGGCATAATCAATCCATAGGGGTTGGACTCCACAAGTGCTTTGGCATCCTTATCTTTCTTTGAAAATACTTCTGGTGATGTGACCCAAGTATTAATCCACTCTGCTGTATGGCGCTGTAAAACATCTCTTAAACCTGGCGCACCCACAGGGCTGGTTTCATAATCGGTACGATGACAATGTGTACAAATCGAATCGAATATCTTTTTTCCATGATTAACATCTGCTTGCGGCATTTCCTCAGTCGTTTTCTCCGCCGCACTAGCCGCGCCTTCAATGGTTTTATCTTCTGCCCAAACAGCTTGAGCCAACCCTAACAATAGCATGGTGATGGCAATCAATCGCAATAAACCTTTCATACACATCTCCCTATAGCACCTTAAAGGTTAGCCCTGTGAGCTGCAAGCGCACTTTGCCACCCTGTTGTGTACAAATTCCCCCGAGCAACACATCTTCACTTGTATTGAACTGGAAATCAAGCTGTATGCGTGTACATTTCGCAACCTTTGCGAGAGAAAACCAACGCAATGAACCATGTATATCTTGGAGAAAAACATGCAAGTATCCCCGATTTCAGCGCTTTCACCCCTTGATGGTCGTTATGAGGGTAAAGTTTCAACACTTCGTCCTATCTTTAGTGAATATGGATTAATTAAAGCCCGCGTTACCGTTGAAGTACGTTGGTTCCAAATGTTAGCTGGAAACCCAGATATTCAAGAGGTTCCTGCATTTTCTACTGATGCCAATGCTTTTTTAGATGCCATTGTCGATAACTTTTCTGAAAACCACGCCCAACGTGTCAAAGCCATTGAATCGACAACCAACCATGATGTGAAAGCGGTTGAATATTTCTTGAAAGAGCAAGTTGCTGAGCATGATGAATTATCGGCTGTATCTGAATTTTTCCATTTTGCTTGCACATCTGAAGATATCAACAATCTATCCTATGCTTTGATGCTCAAACAAGCCCGTGATAATGTAATGCTTCCTATGCTCAATCGTATGCTTGATAGCGTTAAAACAGGTGCGCACAACCTCGCAGATCAACCACTATTGGCACGCACCCACGGACAACCTGCAAGCCCAACCACCATGGGCAAAGAATGGGCAAATGTTGCTTATCGTATGCAGCGCCAAATCAAACAAATCGAACAAGTAGAAATATTGGGTAAAATTAATGGTGCTGTTGGCAACTACAATGCACACTTGGCAGCTTACCCTGAATTAAACTGGGAAAATATCGCACAAGGCTTTGTCGAGTCATTGGGTCTAAATTGGAATCCATACACCACTCAAATCGAACCGCATGATTATATTGCAGAGATTAATGATGCCTTTACCCGCTTTAACACCATTCTGATTGATTTTTGCCGTGATATTTGGGGTTATATTTCTGTGGGCTATTTCAAACAAAAAGTGATTGCAGGTGAGGTTGGTTCATCCACCATGCCACATAAAGTCAACCCGATTGATTTTGAAAATGCCGAAGGAAACCTTGGCTTAGCCAATGCAGTATTACGTCATTTGGCTGAAAAATTGCCTATTTCACGTTGGCAACGTGATTTAACTGATTCTACTGTATTGCGAAATCTTGGTGTCGGCTTTGGCTATACATTATTGGCGCTTGAATCTGCACTTAAAGGCATCAACAAATTAGAGCCCAATCATGAACGTATGGATGCTGATTTGGATGCCACTTGGGAAGTATTGGGTGAAGCTGTGCAAACGGTGATGCGTCGCTATGGTCTGGAAAACCCATACGAGCAATTAAAAGCACTCACACGTGGGCAAGGCATCACGGCTGAAAGCCTGCAAAGCTTTATTGAAAGCTTAGACATTCCACAAGATGCTAAAAATCATCTTTTAGCCATGACACCAGCGAGTTATATTGGCAATGCAACAGCGCAAGCCAAGCGATTATAATCAGTAATCCTAATGTAGAGCTCTTTAGAACGTCATTTTTTACCACAGCTCCCGCAAGGGGCAGACTTCTTACCTTTGGCAATTCATCACAGAACGCAGAGTTTTGCAGAGAATGAAAGAGTATAAGCCACAGATGAGCGCAGATAAACACAGATAAATGTCCAGCCGACCCATGCAGAAACCACCCCCCCTGTCATCCCGAGCGTAGTCGAGGGATCTTTCAGTGCGTGTGTCAAACAAGATTTCTCCACTCCGCGATACTCGCTCGAAAAGACAAACTCACCACGAAGAGTACAAAGAAGACGAAGAAACCATGTCATGCTGAGCGTAGTCGAAGCATCTTAAGTCTCTGCGGATTCCCATCTTAAAGTGAGTGCTAAAGGCAAAGATTACACCCTAGGGTGGCACAGGACGCAGAGTTTCAAAGAGTTTTAGTCATCCCATTCCCACACCGCTGGGGTAGTTTTTACATATCAATGTTCGTCTTCATCCTCAGCAGGTTCAGTAATGGTTAATATATAAGTATTCGTGCCTTCCCTGCGCTGATAACCCTTGCTTGAATCATTGAAGGTAAGCTGGGTTTTCACCGATACCATCACTGTACTCCGTGACATTCGCCCTTCTGGTGTATCCACCACTTCACTGTTCAGCGTTTGCACATCACCAACGGATAATGTTTCCAATCGCGCATCACGCGGCACATCAGTTGCCATCGCATCCACCAATCGTGAACGATCATAAAAACTATCATCCAATACATTATCCAATTGATTCTGATTCCATGCATCAATCACTTGCTTCACTGCATTGGTGACTTCTTTGCGTGGCACAGGCTTAAGTGGCTTCCCCGAAGTGTTGGTAATACCCGAAGCATAAGGCTTAAGAATAGGCAAAATGGAACGAAACTCACTGGCAAAAAGCACACCTTGAGTGGAACATGCTAGTCCCACCAAGCCCAACAATATACGCCATTTCCATATCATTGGATTCGTACCTTTGCTGCAACAGAAGTGGTATTACCATAATTAACCTGAAATTCCACCTTGATAGTATACACAACCCCAGTTGAATTATATGTTGCTCTAATCGTTGTAGGTGAAAGTGGAAACAGTCCAAATAAAGAACCACTCACTAGCGTCCACCTTGAACCAAGTGTGATTGTACCCATTAATCCGTCAATACCAGAGGCTACTGTCAATGTAAGCACTTTATTAGCCGATGTTGAAGTACCTGCTGTAAAGCTACAGGTACTTCCAACAGGATTGATAAACACACCCGTATATACAGTACCAGTAGAGTTGCCAGATAAAGTGGTTGGATTGATTGAAGCAAAAGGTGTAGTCGGACACGGTATAACCAAAGCTGGAGTTGTGGTTGTAGTTGTGGTTGTAGTTGTGGTTGTAGTTGCTGTTGTAGTTGGCAAAGTACCACCCCGATTTAATGTCCATGTGCCAGAACCACCCAAATCGGTAAATCTACCACTGCCACTATTTTGTCCCAATGTACCTGTGATTCGCGTTGGGGCACATGGTCCACTGTTTGCTCCTGCTGGGAGAGTACCCGTAAATGTGCCCGTAGCTGGATCAACCGTTCCACTACCTGACGAACCAGCATCTTTCCAAGAACAATCCGATGCGACAGTAATACCGATTTGACGTTGTGTAGTATTATACCCAGGTGCACACGTTGAGCCATTCACAAGCCCACCACCTACTGATGTACCCGTCCATATACCAGTATATGGGCATGTAGTCGCAGGGCTATTTGGATTAAAAGGATTTGTACCCGATTGCTGAATCACACGCACAATTTTCACCTTAGGCTTCACATATACAGCAGGCTTCTTGATATGCTGGCGATTGACTTGAACATGCAAGATATGCGGCGCTGGCAATGCAGATGCCACAGAGAATGCTTGCGGCAATGCCTTAGCTATGGATGGTTGAACTTGAACGGAAAGCATATGCGCCTTAGGCATGGTGATTGCAGACAATAACGCCGCACTTTCATCGCCCACCAATGCCCCTTGCTGCATAGCAATGCTTAAGATATGCGCTTTAGGCAGTGCTGCCGCATACGCTGCAACCCAAACAAATGCTACTGCCAACGGCAATAGCCATAGCCGCCGCCAGTTCATGTCTAGCTCCCTCTCGCAAATTGGGCGATGGAGCCATCAATACCTTTGCCTTGCTTGATATTGCCACTGGCTACAGCGCCAAGCCACTGCCCTACAGCAGAACGAATATCGTTCAATTCTTTACGTGTATAGCATGGCCCTTGCTGATACGAACGATTGCCCGATGATGCACTCATATCTGTGCGAATGCTGCCTTCTTCAAACTGATCAAATGGCCAAGCGCCTCTTAAATGTACATCACGCCAACGGGCTGCAGCCGCGCGCCCTGCATCACTCACACTTGAGCCATTCCGACCACGCCAAATATCCTTGTACAAACGATCAAGCTCTACCACCAAGGGATTTACCGCACCTGATTGCGCAACACAATACCAACCTTGGAACATCACGCTTGCAGATGATTGGTTGGCAGCCAAATTAACCGTCAACTGCTCAGCAGGTGCCGCCAATGTATAATCAGCGCTGCCAGATTTTGCGCCAGAGCCCGTATTTCCACCCATTAAGACTGGAGGAATACCTGATTGCTGCATAAATGCTAAAAATGAAGCTGGCGTATTGATGACTTTACCCAGCCCACCAAAACCAGCAAATACAAATCTACCCTTAGTAATGTTCACATTTTTTCCGCTACCACTCACATTTACCTTGCCCGTAAATCCCGCAACTTTGGTTCCTGCCTTATCAACATTCATTGCCCATGAGGTGCCGCGCACACCCAATACAGCTGTTTTGGTTTCTACTTCATAACGACTCATCACCCCTTTTTTCACACGAAACAACAACCGACCAAAAAAAGCACGGAAACTCGCTTTAAAGCCACTACCAGATCGACCATATTCTTTCAGTTTAATACGGCTTCGATAAGCCACAAATATTCTATCACCACCATCCATTCGCAATTGCGCTGTGGATTGATCTGCGGTCTGCACAATATCACCTACATGTAAACGTAATCCTAATCTTACAGGTAAACTACGCCCATCACGCAATACCGTCACTGCGCCACGCATGCTTTGAATCGAACCAATGCCATCGGCAGCCCATCCATTATTTGCCACGCATGTGATGCTTATCAGTATCAAGCCCATCATCCATACCCGTGCTATCAAATTCATTGTATATGTTTTCATCATTTTACTCTCTCCCTACCCAAAAACTTACATTCTCCAAAATTACTGCAATATATCCATACTCCAATGAGAATCTTGCAGCGCTGGAAAAGATGATGCGAATTGCAATTCCATACGTACTTTTCCATCTGTACGACTTGGAATACCAAAGCGCAATATGCCGCCATCACGTTTCCACTGTAAAACATGAATAAACCGATTCGCTGCGACATCCGCTATCAGGTTTGCACTAAAATCCCCACGACTAAAAAACGCATCAGGCTGCCCATATTTCTGTAATAATTGCTCGCTTACCCTCTCAAAAGTACGACGAACCCCTGCCACATCATGAATATCATCAAACTCAATGACCAAGTCTGTGCGCGAGATCACAGCATTATTCACCTCTAACGCTAACCGCTGATTTTGATG
>JALWPO010000267.1 GCA_026994965.1 Mariprofundaceae bacterium
GGCGCTAAATTCAAATCACTTAAAGATAAATGCCCGATATGTGTACGCTGTAGCTGCAAAACATGGTTGCCAATGGCTGCAAACATACGCCGTACTTGATGATAGCGCCCTTCATGTAATACCAACTGAGCAGTGTATTCACCAGTGATAGTTAACTCAGCAGGAAGGCATGGTTTATCATCTGATTCCAATATCAATTCGCCTGATGCGAAGGTTTGCACCTCACTACCCATCAATGGTTCTGCAAGTGTTACTGCATAGGTTTTAGAAATATGTTGTTTAGGGCTGGTTAATTGGTGGTTGAGCTTGCCATCATCGGTTAGAATCAAAAGCCCTGATGTATCTTTATCCAAACGACCCACACTGGACAAACTGGGCTTTCTATCCAACCAACGCTCTGGAAAATCGGCATAAATCAATCGACCATCTTCTTTGCGTGAACATACTGCCCCCAATGGCTTGTGGTAAATCACCGTCAACCCATCAGGGTGATCTAAGGCTTTACCCTCAAGCCGAACTTCAGAAGCCAAAACTTTCTGCGAAGCGGACTTTGCAGCCTCTCCATTCACAGTAATCCAACCACGGCGCACCCAATGTGCCACATCTTTACGTGAACCATAACCTAAATTTGCCAATAATTTTTCTAATCGTTCTTTTTTGACTGCCATGATTAACGTATGCCTCGAATCACTTTAAAACCATCTTGCTCAATAAGCGTACTATAGCTGCGCAAATGCTTTTCCAATACCTGCTCGTAAGGTAATTTTCGATTGGCCACCATATACATATGCCCGCCTCGCTTTAATGCGCGGCAACCCTGAGCAACAATGGCTTGACCCAAGCCAATATCTTGAGCTTGCCCAGTATGAAAGGGTGGATTGCAAACCACCCAATCGGATACTTTGGGTAAACGCTCTGGTTGTGAGGCATCCAACCAATGTAAACTCACCTTATCTGCCCAAGGTTGCACATTTTTATCCGCACAATCCAATGCTGAATAATCCGCATCCACCAAATGACAATGT
>JALWPO010000268.1 GCA_026994965.1 Mariprofundaceae bacterium
TTTATCTCATCTAAGAGTGTTTGAGAGTTTTGGTACTCTTGTTTGAAAAATTCATAAAGAGCTTCAAATTCTTCATTTTCTTCTATAATTTTTTTTGAGTTTTTATCTAAAGGAGTTGATTTTAAATTATATGTAGAGAGAAGCTTTATATAAACATCTCTATTTTCATTGCTGATTATTATAGGTAGATAGCCATTTTTAAGCATATAAATATTTGATATCAATCTCGCCAATCTACCATTTCCATCAAAAAATGGATGAATTGAAGTAAAACCTATATGGCATCTTGTATATTTTTTTATACTCTCTTCTAAACTTATATCTTCTTTTAGTATTTTTTCAAATTCATTAAACCATATATTCATCAGATGCTTTATATCTGAAGGATTTGGATATGGGTAGTATTTTCTTGTATTATCTTCAAGTAAAACATAGCGTCCATTTTCAACAACTTTGTAATCACCAATGGGACACTCTCTATCTATAACAATATTTGTCTGCACCGCGGTGTGAAGTTCAAATATATCTTCTTTTGTAAGAGTATCTTTATCTAAAAATTTATAGATTATATCTATAGCTCGACTATGTCCAAGAACCTCATTATGTTCTCGTATTGACTTACCTTTTACAGTCAAACCTTGTTCTATTATAAACGCAGTATCTCCTAAAGAGATAGTATTGCCTTCTATCGCATTAGAAGTATAGGTCCACTGTATCTTTAACTCGTCTTTTAAAGTTTTAACAGCTGTTTTAGTCATGCCTGCATATAGATTATCCATTTTATTACTTTACTTGTCCTTGCTTATTGCGTCTAATACACCATTGATAAACTTAGGACTTTGCTCAGTTCCAAAAGCTTTAGTGATCTCAACGGCTTCGTTGATGACCACTGCAGAGTCAAGCTCTCCAAAAAGAATCTCATACGCAGCAAGTCGAAGTGTAGCACGCTCAATGCTCCCAAGTCTCTCAAAATCCCAATCTTTAAGATGCTCTATGATAGCCTTGTCACAAGATTCTATATT
>JALWPO010000269.1 GCA_026994965.1 Mariprofundaceae bacterium
CTGCACAAATTGCAATGTCCATGTCTTTATTGCAAAGCTTTCGATCTCCCATGGGTGATGCACACTCTGCTGCACTTTGGGCACATGCATTTGCTGTAGCCCAAATTGCCGTGTTTATGGCAAAACAGAGCAAAGATATGTCCAGAGAAGAGCAAGCATCTTTGTTTATATGTGGCTTATTGCATGATATTGGGCGTTTGGTCTTTGCTATCCGCATTGATAAGCACTATTTTGAACGCGATTTTAATGATTTACATAGCGATGATTTATGCCATGCAGAAAAGCAAGCTTATGGCATTGACCATGCCGAAGCTGGCGCTGTATTGTTGGCTTATTGGAACATGTCAGAAAAAATCGTACAAGCTGCCTATGCTCACCATACAAGTGATTCAAACATTGTAAATTTTTGTGCTTTGGCCGATGATTTTGTGCATCAATTTTGGCCACATATCAGGTATATTGAAGAGGTTCAGGGTTTGATGCGCAATCCGCCCGTCGAAGACATTAATACTATATTACAAAAATCAGACAGCTGATACCACAACCACCAATAACAAAAGCATTTCGCAAAGCTCAATCCCAGCACCCAAACAATCACCATTCATGCCCTTAATCTTATATTTCAAAAACATATGCCATAAAAATAAAATCACTGGTGCTGTGAATAATCCTGCACCACAACAAAAACTTGTAAACCATAGCCCAATAAGCCAATAGACAAACATATGGGAAGGTGATGCTTCATCCAATAAAGCGGCAAAGCCATCGGTGAATGCAGGCAAGCGAACCCATAAAAGTACGCCTGACCTCGCCCAAATGGGAATAAGAAACAATGCCCACCAAAGCCCATTCTCAATCAATAATTTTAATAATACAAGCTTAGAAACAACGATAAAAATAAGTGCTAATGTACCAAAACTACCAATATGTGAGTCTTTTAACACCTGCAAAAAACGTTCTTTATCAGCATGTGATGCCCCCATCGCATCACTTAAATCTGCCAATCCATCGGCATGCAAGCCGCCTGTAATCATCAACCATGCGAACGTGCCAAGCAAAGCACCCAACCAAGGTGAATATAAAGCCCCCATATAACCAAAAAGAATAATCACCACCCCAACAATAGCACCTGTCACAGGTAGCCATGGCAACATGCTTTTCATATCCTGCTTGGCATCGGTTGGTTTGAAGGGTAGTGGCAAAATAGTCATCCAGCGCAATGCGGCTATAAAATTATGCATGACATGTCCGATTCATAAACAGCACTCGAGTTTGCTCATCTGCCATCAAAGACAAACGACTCCAACCCGCTGTATCCACGACTAAACGCCATATATGCTGTATGGGCATGCCCAACTCATAAGCAAGAATCACCCGAATCACACAACCATGCGCCAATAAAAGCCTATGCTGCCCTATATCTTCTTTGAGCCAATCCTGCCAAGTTTGAATCACACGTTGCGAGAAGGCTTCAAAGCTTTCACCACAAGGCGCTTGAAATTGCATGGGTGATTCAAAAAAAAGTTGTAACCTTTCAGCATCATCCACTTCTTCAGCCGATTTATCTTCCCAGTCACCAAAATCAATTTCCTGCATCCCTTGCAATATCTGCACAGGTTCATCGCAAGATTCCGCAAACTCACGGCAGCGTTTGAGCGGCGAAGAGGCAATCATATCCACTTTACCTATGCATGTTTTAACACGCTTTAATTGTTGCCAACCTTCATCCGACAAAGGGTTATCCGTCACGCCGCGCGCCACATGCTGACGACCAGAAACATCGCCATGCCGCACCAAATCAATCCATAAAGGCTCTTTACTCATCGTTGTTTGTGACACCTGCCGATTCAAATGTTGCCATATCACTATGCAAAGCAATCGCTGATTGCAATAGTGGCAATACCAACGCCGCGCCACTACCCTCACCCAAACGCATGTTTAAGTTCAACAACGGCTCTAAACCCAAAGCATGCAATGCCAATTGATGCCCCTTCTCTTGGGAGATATGACTTGCCAACATCCAATGGATAACATCTTTATCCCATAGGCACGCGGCTAAGGCTGCGGCTGTAGCAATAAATCCATCCAATAATATAGGCACACCCAATGTTGCCGCAGCACGATAGAAACCTTCCATAGCAGCAATTTCTAAACCGCCCATATGACGAATTACATCTGTATCTGGAATATCTTTAACACGTTGGAGAATCGCTTTAACCACTGCAATTTTGTGTTGATGACTAGCGCAATCAATGCCCGTTCCTAAGCCCACAACCTGCTCAGGCTCAAGCCCCGCCAATCGACAAATGATACAAGCACTGGCCGTGGTATTGCCAATCCCCATATCCCCAGCAATGAGGATATTTGCCCCAGCCTTGACCGCATCAAAGGCTTGTTGCTCACCCACATGCATAGCTTGTTTATATTCGTCCAAAGACATTGCCGCTTCATGCAATATATTCTTTGTGCCTGCGGATACTTTTGCATGATAAACACCCTCAATATCAGCAATATCTGTCAGCACACCCACATCAACAATGGATAACCCTGCATGATGCTGTTTTGCCAACACATTGATGGCTGCGCCACCTGCAACGAAATTTTTAACCATTTCACCAGTGACCACACTAGGGTAAGCCGAAACGCCTTCTTGCGTCACACCATGATCAGCCGCAAACACACAAATATGAGGTTTTAATGCATCAGGTATAGCTTTACCTTGCCTTGCCGCAAACCAGCAAGCGATATCTTCCAACCGCCCCAAAGCGCCTTGCGGTTTGGTTAAGTGATTCTGATGTTCACGCGCAGCTTGCTCCATCTCCATATCAATTTTGGCAACACCCATCAACCTTTCCCCTTAATTAATAACGGTAATCCAGCCACAACAAACTCAACATGATTCGCCACATGTGCAACCGCTTGATTGAGCCGACCTTGCGCATCACGAAATGCTCTACTTAGTTTGCTTTCAGGAACCAAGCCCATACCCACTTCATTAGATACTACAATCACTTCGCAGGCGCTCAATTGAAGCGCAGCGCATAAGTCCTGCGTACTTTTTTCAATATCCAAACCTGCATACATCACATTGGATAGCCATAAGGTCAAACAATCCACAATGATGCACACATCACCTTGTTGTTGGATGGTTTCTGATAACAGCAAATCTTCCTCTACAGTCTGCCATGCACTTGGGCGCTGCTGCTTATGCTGCTCAACACGCAGCCGCCACTCTTCATCATTCATTTTTGATGATGTGGCAATATAGACAACTTTTTTTCCTGAGGCTTTGGCCAAATCTTCCGCACGTTTAGATTTGCCGCTTCTCGCCCCTCCTAAAATAAGTGTTACAGACATAAGGCATCCGATAAACGTTGCCACTCTAAATCTGAATGGGGCAAGCCAAAACGTACCCAACCTGATAATTGTGGCCATTCAGGGAAAGTGCGCACCAAGATTTGATGCGCAGCAAAATCTGGCATGTCGCCATAAGGTTTGGCTAAAATAAAAGATGCCTGCGACGGTTTAACATCCCAACCATGATTATCCAACAAGCTTTGCAAACGGGTACGCCCAGATACAATTTGTGCGTCACGCTCTTCCGCTTCAAGCAATAATTTTGGTAATACATGCAATCCCAGAGTCGCTGCTGGCCATGGTGATAGCCATGATTGAAGTCTTATGATGGTCTGCGCATCTGCCACCACATAGCCCAAACGCAAACCAGGGATACAAAAGGTTTTGGTCAGTGAACCAAGCCTAATCACGCCCTCTATTAATCCCATTTTTTTTCGTTGCTCAAATGGCATATATGATTCATCCAGCACGCCAATGCTTTTCTCTGGAAATATCATGTCTTCACCAAAAGGGTTAGATGGACTTGTCACCCATAACATCTCTGTAGCAGGTAGCTGCTCACCAGCTTCAAAGGCATGCACCGCACAACCTGCACGCTGTGCACAGCGAATCGGCTCATTATAACAGGGAACTTGAATGCCCATAGACTTCCAATTCATAGCCTGAAATACTACTTCAATCACAGTCTGAGCCCCTGCCACAATCAGAATCTGCTCAGGTAATACATCCAAGTATTCTGCCAACGCGCTGCGTGCAGGCTCTCCATGCACATCTGGATATATGCCCACCAAATCCACATGCGATTTTAGCCAATCCCCCAACCAATCAGGTGTACCCCAAGGGTGCAATCCAGTGGATAAATCAAGTACCTCTGCCACATCACAGCCCCAGCTTTTGGCAGCCGCTTCAATCCCACCACCGTGTGGAAAATCTTGTGGCAAAAGATTTCTCAGCGGGAATTGCAACACAGGGTTAGAATACAAAGCTTATTCCCAACACCAAAAGTGCTCCCAACATCAATGCATTTCGTACAATCTGCATAGCCTCAATAGCAACAATAGCCGTTGCCTCTCGCGCATCATCTCCGCCATAATCAGGGCGTTCATCCACTTGACCATCACGCATCACTGAACCGCCCAAACGTACATCCGCAGCATATGCCAAGGCGACTTCAGGATAGCCTGCATTGGGTGAAGCATGGGTTTGTGCTTGTGCTTTGACGGCGCACCATGGCGCACTTTCTCCCACCCGCAACAGCAACCAAGCCGTGATACGTGCAGGCACATAATTTGCCACATCATCCACTTTGGCTGCCCACCAACCAAACTGCATATAGCGTTCATTTTTATAGCCCCACATCGCATCAAGCGTGTTAATCATGCGGTACACACCTGCACCCAATGGTCCCAATAGCATAAACCAAAACAACGGTGCAATCACAGCATCAGATGCATTTTCCGCTAAAGACTCTAGTGCTGCACGACGTGTTTCTTCACGCTTCATTTTTTTAACATCACGGCTCACAATCATGGATAAGGCATCGCGCGCTTCTTTGACTGTTTTTACGGTCAATACCGTTTGCACATGTTCAAATAAAGATTTCCAACCTATGGACACCCATAATATCAGCACATCAAATACCCAGCCCAAAAGGGCATGACCTAGCCATAACAGCATACAAGACACGCCAATCACAAATAACCATGCAATCACGCCTGCCTGCCTATCTCGAGTATATAAAAATGATTCACACCATGATGCCCAACGCCCAAACCAAACCACTGGATGCCAACGATTCGGCATATCACCAATCACATATTCCAATATCAACGCTACAATTAAACTCATGCCGCCACTCTACGCTCAAATAATGGCAATAATAAATCTGAA
Source organism: Mariprofundaceae bacterium (assembly GCA_026994965.1). GTDB lineage: Bacteria > Pseudomonadota > Zetaproteobacteria > Mariprofundales > Mariprofundaceae. The sequence goes on from JALWPO010000269.1 coordinate 5,248, forward strand.
TCAATCTCTTCCTCCAAAGCATCCGCCAGCTTATCCAATGAAGCCAATGTTCGCATCTGTTGATGGGTAGCATCGCCATGGGTCACGCCCAGCCACTTCAACCAAGCTTGGCGAAATGCTCCCTGCTCAAAAAGACCATGCACATACGTCCCCCAGATTTGTTGATCTTTTGAGCACTGCGCAAAAGGAAATAAAGTGGCATCAGCATCAGAAATGCCATGATGAATCTCATAGCCTGTCACCTGTGTCTTTTTAGGAAAAGCAGCCGTATCATCCACCTGCCTTAATACTTTCTCTACGCCCATCTTGGTATGCAATGGTAAATAACCCAAACCTGTGATGCTTGCGCCTTCCACACCATCATCCTCTATCGCATGCCCAAGCATTTGCATGCCGCCGCAAATACCGAGCATCTTACCACCATAACGCAAATGCTTTTGCAGGGCTTGTTCAAAACCATGTTCTCTTAACCAAAGTAAATCAGAACTCACATGTTTGGAGCCAGGCAAGACGATTAAATCAGCCGCTTGCACATCATCAGCATGGTGAACAAAACGAACATGGATGCCCGCTTCTGATGCCAATGGATCCATATCGTCATGGTTGGACATGCGCGGATAAGCAATCACAGCAATGTTAAACTTTTCACTATCGACGAGCTTATGCCCATGGCGAAAAGGACTATCTTCTTCAGGCAAATCCAATGAGAGCCAAGGAATCACACCTGCAAGTGGCTTGCTTGTTTCGTCTTCTAACCATGCGAGTGCATCCACAAGCAATTCACGCGACCCACGAAAACCATTAATCAGCAATGCCTGCACCCTTGCTCGCTCAGCATCAGATAAAATATCTAGACTGCCTTTGAGTGATGCAAATACACCACCCCGATTGATATCTCCCACCAACCACACAGGCACATTCGCAGCCTCAGCAAAACCCATATTGGCAATATCACCCTCGCGAAGGTTGGGTTCAGCAGGGCTTCCCGCGCCCTCCACCATCACCACGTCGTATGTTGATGTTAAAGCTTCAAATGATTCTAATACTGTATCCAACAAGATAATTCTATCTTTACGAAAACGCTTGGCTTGTAAACGCCCTGTGGCTTTACCACGCACAATCAATTGCGCTTTGTGATCAGCTTCGGGCTTAATCAATACAGGATTCATATCCACTGTAGGCGCTATGCCACATGCCAAAGCTTGCAATGCCTGCGCCCTACCAATTTCACCACCATCTGCTGTCACCGCTGCATTATTGCTCATGTTTTGTGGTTTGAATGGGGCAACACGAATTCCATTACGCGTTAGCAATCTGCACAATCCTGCAACCAATATAGACTTGCCTACTCCCGATGCTGTACCCTGAATCATTAATGTTTTCATGGTGTCACCACAAAAACACAAAGGCACAAAGCAAGGTGTGTGAAAACACACGACCTATGAAATACCAATATAAAAAACATCAGATTTTATCCGTGGCTAATGGATATTGATCCTCAGCAAGCACCACACCCATTTTTTCACGTTCACGCCAACCTTCTTTTTCCAGCATGGGTTTATCATAAAATGCATTCACAGGTCCCAAACAAAGCAGTGCAATCGGTTTGGAACCATCAGGACATTTTAATAATTTTGCCACATCAATGGGTTCAAAAAAGGAAACCCAGCCCATACCCAAATTCTCTGCACGTGCTGCCAGCCACATATTTTCAATCGCACACGAAACCGAACATAAAGCCATTTCTTCGGGCATGGTACGGCGACCAAATACTGTGCCATCATCAGGCGCAAGCACCACAGCTATTAATTCTGCACAATCACGAATCCCTTCAACTTTTAAACGCATAAACTCAGCCTTGCGTTCATCCATCACATCTGATGTTTTTTCTTTCTCTTCCTCCACCAATGCAATCAACTGCTCTCTCAAATCAGCTTTGGTAATCCGCACAAAACGCCACGGCTGCATATAACCCACCGATGGTGCGGCATGTGCAGCCTCAAGAATGCGTTGTAAAATCTCAGGAGCGACTTCTCCACCCGAAAAATGCCGCATATCCCGCCGCGCATGAATCACCCGATAAATGGCATCTCGCTCAACCTCATCAAACCTAACACCCTCTCCCTTTGAAGGGAGAGGGTTGGGGTGAGGGTTGCTATCATTCAATGCCATGAAATGTAAATGCCTTAACAGGTTTCCCCTGCCTAAAATGCTCTTCGACAATACGGTCTAATTTTTCTTCTGTTAAAGCGTAATACCAAACCCCTTCAGGATGCACGACCATAATTGGGCCCTGTTCACACACACCAAGGCAGCCCGCGCGATTCACCCGAATATCATTATCCAAACCCGCTTCTTTCACTTTGGCTTTTAAACTTTTTAATAACGGCATGTTTTCGCCGCATGATTTGCCTACACACATGATGGCATGGTGTTTATATGGCGCTATCACTGGTTTATTCATTCACACACCTCCACATTTGGCCCCTGATGATAAATCAAATCCTCCACAGGTTCACCGCCCACCAAATGCTGCGCAATAATCCTATCCAAGTTTTCATCGGTCACATTGTAATACCATATGCCATCGGGCTGAATCGCTAACAATGGGCCACCTTTGCAAGTGCCAAAACAAGTTGCTCGACTGCGTTTCACCCTTAAATCGCCTTGATTCAAACCTGCAGCTTTAAACTTTTCACCCAAAGTATCATAAAGCTCCTGCCCGCCACCATCGGTACAACGCGGTCCAACGCAAACAATCATATGCCGTCGATACTCCATCATTTTTGGTTTAATCACTTCACTCATATTTATTCCTTTTATCTAATACTCCTTCTCCTTTTGAAGGAAGAAGGTTGGGATGAGGGTTGTTACTTCAAAGACATCCAAGTCTTTTCAAATGCTGCAAGCCCATCCGCACTAAAATCATCACCATCTTTCACCAACAATACGCGGAACACTATATCGCCTGCTTCATTCACAAAATGAGCGCCCAACGATTTTTTGCCGCGTTTGGCAAGGTAAGCATGATGCACATTCGCCCAATTCACATGTACATGAAAAGCATCGGTGACCACATTCAGCCAATCACCTTTCATTTCAAACTGCTCGCCAGTAAGCAAACATTCGGTCACAGCCCCAGCAGGCGAGCGAATCACCGCACGCAATTTGCCCCATTCTGCCAAATCTTGAATAATACGTTCTAAATTATCATCTGCGCGCACAGCAGTATAACCGCCAGCAGGCTCATCATCACTCGCCCCTGCTACAGCTTCTAAAACCTCGCCTACAGGTGCATTAAAATGCGCTGCAATCTTTTCCCATGGTTTGTGATTACCATCTTCCAACCATTGGCGCACGCAACCATGCCAGCCTTCCAAGCCCATGGTCAGTGAGCGCCCTGCTTTTTCGCCATCTTTGGCATCACCCGTTAAATCATCATATTTATTGGCATAACCTCGTGGGGTAATCATCAAACCTTCTTGAATATAGGTTGATGAATTTCCGATGAGCACGGTAGTTAGCATACCAATTTCTTTATCTGCCATTTCATCCAAGGTCGTCATTTGAATATCTTGGCGGCGGCGGTATGCCGATTTTACAATCGCCACAGGTGTCTTGGGGTTGCGGTGTTGCAATAAGATGCGCTGTGCTTCCACGATTTGCTGGGTGCGTCTGCCTGATTTTGGATTGTATAACCCAATCACGAAATCCGATGTGCCCACTGCATCAATGCGCTTGCGAATGGTTGTCCAAGGCGTTAATAAATCCGATAATGAAATCGAGCAGAAATCATGGGTTAATGGTGCCCCCACCAAAGAGGCGCAAGCATTCAATGCTGTTGCACCCGTAACCACTTCCACTTGAATACCTGAATCAGGTGTCCAACCATGTTGAAACAACACTTCATACGTGGGACCCGCCATACCATACACACCCACATCACCCGATGAAATCAATGCCACAGTTTTGCCTTGTTTAGCGGCTTCATAGGCTTCTACACAGCGGTCAATCTCTTCAGTCATACCTTTTTTAATGACTTCTTTACCCGCCAGCAAATCTTCTACCAAACGAATATAAGTGGTGTAACCAATCACCACATCAGCTTCTTCAATCGCTGCGCGTGCGCGAAATGTCATTTGCTCTTGCCCACCAGGACCAAAACCAACAAGTAAAATTTTTCCCGACTTTTGCTCCCTCTCCTTCTTGGAGGGAGAGGGTTGGGGTGAGGGAGTTCCCTCTAAGTATTCGTTATTTGTATTCTCGTTCATCAACCCTCACCTTTATCCTCTCCCTTCAAAGGGAGAGGAGATATGACCTTGCAGATGGACACGGTGGCGTTTTTACCATCATGCCCTCTGTATTTATATTTTTCTACAATCAAATCTTCTTTACTGCCGCCAGCTCGCAAAATCGCCGCAGCTTCACCCACAGACGGCGTACCCACATATTTCATCACCACTTCCGATGGGTTAGGCACATCCACTTTCGCCAACTCACTGGCTGCATACCATGTACAATCCCAGCCAAATTGTTTACACACAGATAATAAGCCTATTTCATCCGACTTCTTATCAATCGATGCCGTGGCAACAACATCATCCACACTTAAGCCAACAGATGCCAATGCATCCACGATGGCTGTACGAATCGTTTCCTCGGGTGTGCCTCTATCGCAGCCTAAGCCCAACACAACTTGAGGCTTACCTCCCTCTCCCTTTGAAGGGAGAGGGTCGGGGTGAGGGTTGTTCCCTTGCAGGTATCTGTCCACCGTCATCAACACCCCCTCCATATTTTTCAACACCTCATCATTCCAAAACCTAAGCACTTCAAACCCATGTTTTGCAAACGTTTGCGTACGCTTATCATCATAAGCCTGTTGCTCTAAATGCTGCCCGCCATCCAACTCAACAATCACTCGCGCTTCCACGCAAGCAAAGTCCGCAATATAGCCTTCAATCACATATTGCCTGCGAAACTTGAACCCTGCCAATTGCCTGTTTCGCAACTGCTGCCATAAAGCTTGCTCGGCATCGGTTTGGTTTTTCCTCAGTTTGCGGGTAAATGTGGTTTTACTGCTAACCAACTTCAATCACCCCTCATCCCAACCTTCTCCCCTCAAGCGGGAGAAGGAGCTTAGTTTCCTCTCCCTTTGAAGGGAGAGGATGAAGGTGAGGGTTGACCTTATCACGGGCGATACACCACCAACTTTTCATGCAATTCATCCCAAATATGTTCAGGCAACTCTCGGTTTGTTACCCACAAAATGGCCGCAAATTGATTCACATCCACATCTTCAAACTTTTCAAAGCAGTGAATCGTTTTCGGTAAATCATTGGCGCGTGTCCACCAATCTCGGCTTGGGTTGCTTCTTTCATCTACCAAAGCAATCGGCTCTTCATTCACCACATGTGCTGATACCCGCGTGATATTGATTTTCGGGCATTCCACTTTCCAGCCAAGTTCACGCCCTAAAATATCCACAGGAATGGTTTTGCTCACATCCGATGCCGTGGTCAACACTGGTGTCGCATCCAATAAACCTGCCACATACTCCGCCCAAGCATTGGCGCCACCCACATGCCCAGAAAGCACAGGAATCACATATTGCCCAGCATCATCCACTACCAATACACCGGGGTCTTCATCTTTAGACACCATATGCGGCGCAATCAAACGCACCACAGCCCCCAAAGACACAAAGTAGATAATCTGGTCGTAGTTTTTAAACATCAAGGGGATTTGCGCTCGAAGCGCGCCTTCATATACATGCACTTGGTTGCTTACATCCGCGAACACATGCCCAAATTTCTGAGATGTAATAATATCAGCTTGCGGCAGTTTGAGCGCAAGGTCTTTGGCTTGTGCTGCCCCATGTTTGGTAATGGCAACCAACACCACTTTCCCATCTAAAGGTTTTGTATCAATCATCGTTCACATCCTTTTATCGGCTCAACAGTTGAACTCCCTCGCCCTTGATAAGGGAGAGGGTTGGGGTGAGGGTTTATCATGAAACCACATCCTTTTTCTTACAACCGCGAATCATCTCGCCACGCTCTCTGTTTGGGTTTCGCACCAACATCAATGAAAGATAATTGACCTTCTCACCTTTAAGCGAAACCACATCACGAACCATGCGTTCTTCAGGCGCACCTGCTTTTTCCACAAACACCGCATCTACCAACAAATCATGCGCTGCCAACCAGTCAATCACGCTATCCAACAATGGTTTCACTTTAAGCAATACCAAAGTATCAAAATGAGGCAATAGCTTTTCCAATTCATCCAAGCCATAACCTGCAGGCACAATGGCTACCGTGTCATCCGTTTCCGCCAACGGAAATGATGTGCTAGCAGCAGCCGCATTAAAGGATGGTACGCCTGCAATGGTTTCCACCTCAATATCCGCATCCAAACTTTGCACATAACGCGCTAAATAGGTAAACGTTGAAAAAGTCGAAGCATCACCTTCCACCAAAAAAGCAACATCACGCCCGCCTTGCAACACAGGTACAATCTTATCCGCAGCTCGCGCCCATGCTCGTGCCAACACTTTCGTGTCATGGGTCATGGGAAACACCAGCTCCAAAGCATCATCAGGTATGGCTAGCCCTGTTCGTTCTGCAATACCTAAAGCATGGCTCTTGCCGCCTTTGCGCCGTACAGGATAACACCACATCGCATCCGACTGCATCACAGCCCATGCCTTACGTGTAATCAGCCCTGCATCGCCAGGGCCTAAGGATGTTGCAACAAGCTTACCTTTTTTCATGTCTGCGTTTATCCGTGTTCATCTGTGGCTATTTTTTCAACCGTAACAATCCACACAGGATTTTCTGCTGCCATGCGATGCATATGCAAAATCGGTTTGCTGCGGGAGACCTGCATTTGCGTGATAGACCATGACACATCCATAGCTTTTAATGCTTCTGTTGCCGCCGCAAGATTTTCAATGGTGACAAAATTCATCACCAAATGACCACCTTCATTCAACCTGCTTACAATCAACTTGATTAACCCTGCCAATTCGCCACCAGATCCACCGACAAACACAGCATCAGGGTCCAGCCAAGCTTCTAAACATTCGGGTGCTTTAGCATTGACCAAAGTGTAGTGGTGAATATCCATCTGCACTTGATTGCTTCTAGCGATTTCATAATCAGCTTCATTCTTTTCAATGGCATACACCCAACCGTTGGGGCAAAGCCTTGCCGCTTCCAAACCCACAGAGCCAGAGCCCGCACCAATATCCCAAACAATGCTGTTCGCTTTAAGCTGCATATGCGCGAGAGATACGGCACGAACTTCGCGCTTGGTAATCAATCCTTTTTCAGGTTTGCGTTGGTTAAAGCTTGCATCCTCATACCCAAACAACACAGGTTTATTCAGCTTTTCTTTGCGTTCTAAAATCACCATATTTAAATCAGCAAAGTCTTGTTCTACCAACGCTGACACAGGCACATCGGCGACAATACGTTCCTCATCTTGCAATAAATTCTCAGCTACAGTCATCTCGAAATCATCAGTCATATCTTCAGCAACCAACATTCTGGCAATACGCGCTGGATTATTTTCAGGGCTGGTAAATGTGATGATTTTTCTATGCTGCATACATGCTTTAAACAGCGGATAAAGCCCGTGTTCCTTGCTTGGGTTGTCCGCCCATTCACCTGCATCTTTGGTATGCACCGAGCAAATATAAGCATCCTGCCAACTCACCCCCACACGCGCACAAGCCAATTGCAGCGCAGACACATTGGGGCGAATATCAAGCTTAGATAAGCCGATTTTCTTTTTCAAATAATTGGCGATGCCATGACACAGCGGGTCGCCCGTGGCTAAAACCACCACGGTTTGCTGTTTCGCCAAAGCATGCTCAATGCGCATGGGGACATCTTTTAGATGACCTGTTAAATCAAAGGTTTCTGCACCTGATTGAAGTTCCGCAGCAAACAATTCGAGTACACGGGTACCACCAATCACCACATCAGCTTGGTTCAGCAACTCCAAAGTATCAGGTGCAAGCCCTGCAATACCATTATCCAATACGCCTAAAACTACGCAGCGCTTCCCCCTCTCCTTCTTAGAGGGACAAGGTGAATGCCGTAGGCAGAGAGAGTGCCCTGGGGTAGAGGGTTGGGGTGAGGGAGTATTTAATACATCATTTTTTTTCATCAACCCTCACCTGTATTCTCTCCCTTCAAAGGGAGAGGAAAAGAATTTACATCAGCCAAAGGATTACCTGAAAAATCACACACCATCACCCGCACGCTAAACTCACTGGGATAACGCTCTTTTAAGGTTGCAATTGTGCGCTCTGCCAAAGCGATATAAAACTTATCCGCCAAACCAATTTCTTCTAATTTCTCTGCGGCAAATCGTGCTGTTTCGGCTGCTCGAATCTCTTCGCATAACGCTGTCGATGCGCCAATTTCTGCCGCTAATTCCGCCAATAAATCGGTATTTACGGCTTTGCGATTGGCATGGGTAATCACTTCGCCTTGTGCCATTTTGGTGAGTTTTCCAACCATACCGCCGATAATCACATGCTTGATACCTTCTTTTTTGCAGGTATCCAGCGCAGGGCCTAAGAAATCACCCATCTGTACAAAACAGGCAGGAGCAAGCTCTGGTAATGCAGCAATCACAAACTTTTCTGTGCGTCCGCCTGTGGTGAGTACCACTGTGTCTTGCCCTTGATTGGCAGCCACTTCTATACCTTGCACCACCGATGCGCGAAATGCTGCTGTGGAATAAGGATGCACAATGCCCGTGGTACCTAAAATCGAAATACCGCCCAGAATACCAAGTCGGTCATTCAATGTTTTCTTCGCCATTTCCTCGCCATCAGGCACAGAAATGGTCACTTCCAAACCGTAATTTTCTAATAAATCACCGCCAACTTCACGCACATTGGCTTCAATGTTTTTGCGAGGTACAGGATTAATCGCAGGGCCGCCCACTTCCAAGCCAAGGCCTGCCATGGTAATCGTGCCTACACCTTGCCCACCTTTAAGCACCACTTCGCCAGCTTGCCCATCTAGCAAACGAACATCCACCGTTAAATGCGCGCCATCTGTGCAATCAGGGTCATCACCTGCATCTTTGATACACATCGCATGTGCCGTTTTTCCATCTTCGCTAACCTCACCATCATAGATGATAAATTTCACTCGTGTTTCATTGGGTAATAAAGATTCAAGTTCACTAGGCACTTCGCCAGTGGCAAGCCCAATGGTTGCTGCGCGTGCTGCTGCCGCAGAGTTTGCACCCGTGGTCAAACCTTTACGCTTACCGCGCTCGCGCTTTTTCATCATAAGGAAAACTCCTTCTCCCATTTAGGGGAGAAGGTTGGGATGAGGGGTAAGAAAGAGAACTGTTTGAACACAACCCTCACCCTAGCCCTCTACCCCAGGGCACTCTCTCTGCCTACGGCACTCACCTTGTCCCTTCAAAGGGCGAGGGGATACATTGCGCCAAGTTCTACGCGCATCCACCACATCACCAATCACTACAATGGCAGGTGATACACCCACAAGCTTACCTGACACCACATCTTCAAGAGTGCCATAATCTTGTTTTTCTGTTGGTAAACTCACTGCATGCAATACAGCCACAGGTGTACTGGCTTTCATCCCTGCATCCACAAGATTAACCGCAATGTTTGGCAAGTTGCGTGTACCCATATAAATCACCAACACAGGAAATGCTGCTACCAGTGCTTGCCAATCCATACGTGATTTATCTTCAGCTTCATGCCCTGTTAAAAAGGCAAGCGATGCATTCACAGTTCTATCGGTGACGGGAATACCCGCCATGGCAGGAGCTGCAATGCCTGATGTGATGCCGGGAATCACACGAAACGGAATGTTTTCTTCAGCCAAAGCACGAATTTCTTCTCCACCACGACCAAATACAAATGGGTCGCCACCTTTAAGACGCACCACACGTTTATTTTCTTTGGCAAGTTTGACCAATGTTTCGCAAATATCATCTTGGTTTGCTGATGGTTTACCGCCACGTTTGCCTGCAAATACAAGCTCTGCATCTTTATCCGCCATCGCCATAATCGCATCCGATACCAAAGCATCGTGCACAATCACATCACAATTTGCGATAAGCTTTGCTGCAGCAAGGGTGAGTAAACTTGCATCGCCAGGGCCTGCGCCGACCAGGGCGACTTCGCCGCTTTTTAAAAGGTTATCCAAAATCATGAATTCTTTTCTCTGGCTTCTGCAAGCGCCAACATGGCATGAATGGCAGAGACAACCAACGTTGAGCCACCTTTACGACCACGCGTAATCACCCAAGGCACATCATCAGACTTAGCAGCAACTTCATCCTTGGATTCTTCCGCCGAGACAAAACCCACAGGCATACCCACAATCAAAGCAGGTTTTGCGCCTTCGTCTTCAATCAAACGCAACACTTCCAACAATGCGGTTGGTGCATTACCCACACCCACGATTGCACCATCCAATAAACCCAAGCGATGGGCTTTGCGCATGGCTTGCACAGCCCGCGTTGTACCCTCTGCTTTGGCATCTTCAATCACATCGTCATCGGAAATAAACTGATGCGTTTGTACACCAAAATGCGATAAACGCGGTTTCGATAAACCCACACAAATCATTTCCACATCCGCCACAATGGGTGCACCTGCGGCAATGGCTTCAAGGCCTGCTTGCATGGCATCGGGGTGAAATTCAGTTAAACCATTAAATTCAAAATCAGCAGTCGCATGGATCATACGGCGCACCAGCGGCCATTGCTCATCAGTATAACTGCCTTTATCACCAGCCTCGGCATCAACAATCGCAAAAGATGAGTGCTCAATTTTTTGCCCTGCTTTGGTTAACTGCTCTGTAACAACATTCTGACTCATGTGTTTACCTCAATGATGGTGATGATGACCAAAGCCATGCTCTTCTGCAAAGTCGCGATATTTGCAACCATCACATTCCAGCATTTTGGGCTCATCTCTATCAACGCCTTGCGCTTCTGCTACCCGCTCATCCAACATCTCATATATCGCATCATCAAATCCTATATATTTGCCTAAAGCGAATGCTGTGCTCGGATATTGGCTTTGCAAACGTGTCACTTGGCGCGCAATGCGTTCAATCAATACACCAGTGTATAAATAATAAGGCAGCACAACAATTTGCTTCATGCCACAAGCCACTTGCCGTTGTGCCACAGTCTCCACTTTAGGAAAAGTGATGCCTGTAAATGCTAAATCTACCATCTCATGCTCGGTTTCTTCAAACAGCCAACGCGCCATCTTAGCAATTTCGCCATTGGCAACTTTATCCGATGAACCGCGCGCCAATAAAATCACACCTGTATTTT
>JALWPO010000270.1 GCA_026994965.1 Mariprofundaceae bacterium
AAAGCTTAGGCTATAATCATTGATAGAAGGCAACTATTCAGAATGTTATATTCAAGGTGTCATTCCGAGCGATGTCGAGGAATCTTGCATAAAGCTTACGCTAAAAGATGTCTCAACTACGTTCGACATGACACATTAACAGGTGATTCAATATACATGCTGAATAAATGTGATAGAAGGTCATAAGGAGTTTTCTATGTTAAAAGCGCGTGATATGATGAATGTTGAGCCACCTTATTGTGCTTTGGATACATCCATTGAGGATATTTCCAAACGCTTTGTGGAAGAAGGTATTTCAGGCATGTTGGTGGTGGATGACGAAAAACGTTTGCTGGGTGTGATTACTGAAAGTGATTTGATTGATCAACAAGCCAAATTGCATTTGCCAACAGCAATCGCTGTATTTGATATGGTGATTCCTTTGGGTGAAGAGCGTTTTGAAAAAGAATTGGCGCGTATGCAAGCCATCAAAGCGGAAGATTTGATGGTTACACAGGTGAAAACAGTGGAATCATCTGCCCCTTTATCTGAAGTGGCGAGTTTAATGGCAGAATCGGATGTGCATCATTTGCCTGTATTGGAAGATGGTTTTGTCGTGGGAATGATTTCTCGCCGTGAAGTGATTCAGGCTTTGGCAGGATAACACTTTTCACAAGTAGGCTGATTTGCAGAAAATACTCAATAATGAACAAGAAACATGCGCCTTTGCAAAGGAGCTGGCTCAAACACTTAAACTTGGTGATGTGATTGCATTATCGGGTGATTTGGGCGCGGGTAAAAGCGTGTTTGCGCGTGCTTTGATGCGTGCTTTGAAGGTTACTGATGAAGCCTTACCCAGCCCGACCTACGCGATTATCCAAGAATATGATGGTCAACTTGCCAGTGGCGAGATTTGCAAAGTCGCGCATATGGATTGGTATCGCTTATCCGATGCCGAAGAGGTAGAAATGCTTGGCGTGCGTGAGTTCTTTGAAGCGCCTTGGATTGCGATTGTGGAATGGCCAGAAAGGGCATTGAA
>JALWPO010000271.1 GCA_026994965.1 Mariprofundaceae bacterium
AATCAAATTCCTGTGCGTGTTACACAAGGTGTATTGGGCGCTTTGGTGTTTATTCTATTGTTGGATGTGGCATGGGTGTTGATATGGAACGTATAGCCTATCAATTGCATTGGGATGCCATGCTTGTACACGATTGTGCTTTGCCATCAGATTTTGTTTGTGCAGGGAAGCATGTTCGTATGGTGATGAACAATAGTATGCAGTATGCTTTCTTAAATCATTTCTTTCCTCAGTTTTCTTTGCCTATACAAGAAAAACCTAAGGTTTGGATAAGTGGTGGTGATAAAAACATAGTGGCAGGCACGCCTCAATTTTGTAAGCATGTAGGTAGTATGATTCGTCGGCGAGGATTGCTTGCTAATTTAAGTATGCGTGAAAACCTATTGCTGCCATTTTTATATATCGAAGATAAGGCATGTCTAAAAAAGGCAGAAGCAGAAGTGGATGAGGTTGCAGAATTTTTAGGGTTGGCATCAGGGCTGAATGAGCAAGCGGGAGAGCGTTCTGCTTATACCCATGCATTAATTAGTTTGGGGCATTGTCTACTCAAAAAGCCTGATGTGATTGTGGCGCAAGAAGTTCATATCGGTATGCCGCCAGAACGTTTACAAATCTTTAGAGATAAAGCTATGCAGGCTATGGCTAAGCTTGATGCAGGCGTTTTATATTTAACATCAGCATCAGATGAAGGGTCAGGTCTAGATTTTGCGCGGACATACGAAATTGAATGCGCTAGCGTGCCCGATATGAGTGGAATATGGTAAATTCAACAACATTAGATACGAGCATGAAACGCCAAGTGGGTTGGTTTGTGATGTTGGGTATTGGCACCTTGTTCTTGGTGTTGCTGATTATGAGTGTGCGCAGCAATGTGTTTGCGAAGAAGTTTTATTTATTTGTTGAGCCGCCATCTGCAAGCTCATTTTATGAGGGTCAACCCGTAAAGTTCCAAGGGTTTGCGATTGGGTTTGTGGATCAAATTGAATTAAACAAGCAAGGACAGGTAAGGATTGTATTGCGTTTATTGGAGCGTTATCGGCATATGTTGCATCAGGGCGCAGTGCTGCGGTTGACCAAAGAAGGCTTACTTGGAGAGCAGACGGTTGAAGTGACAACGGGGGATATCAAGCAGCCAGTATTGGAGCATGGTGCTCATTTGCTTTATGAACAAGAAGCATCCATGAAACAAATGCTGACTGAATTGAAACCAGCGGTGAATCATGCCAATGTATTGTTGGGAGAATTGGCAGAGCTGGCGACATGGATGAATGACCCCTATGGTGATTTGCGTGTATCTATGACGGGGTTACGTCAAATTACATCCAGCGTGAAGGGTAAAGATTTACAAATGGCTGTGCAGGAATTTACAAAAACACTCAATCAACTGCATCAACTTACCCGTGATCTTAATCAACAACATGTGACAGCACATTTAAAAGATTCGCTGCAGGCAACTTCAAAAATTTTGAAAAATATTGAGCCATTATCAAAAAGTATTGGTGAAAATGCACCTGCGAGCGTGCAGCGGGTCAATGATTTATTAACCCATGTGGATGAATTGTCAGGGGCACTCAATACAGTAGCCTCGGATTTATCTGAAATGACACCTGAATTACCAGGGCTTGCCCATGAATCACGAGCAACCTTGACTGAAATGCGAAGCTTGCTCAAAAAATTACAACACTCATGGTTATTAGGTGGTGGTCAGGAGATGAAATCAAATGCTGATAGGGTGGAGCAAGCGCCACCAGTATTGGATATGCGACCATGATGGTGTATCGCCACCTGATTTATCTTGTTGTTCCCATGCTGCTGGCGGCATGTGTGGGTACGCATCAGCTTTCGAATCAAGTGGTGGTGGAAAATCCTTATGTACAGCGTGTACAGGGTATGACGCACTTGGGTGTGGTGGCGATGCAAAAAGAAAGGTGGGCGTCGGCAGAAAATGCATTCAAGCATGCATTGCAAGCATCGATATTGGCGAATGCCCCTGAGTTAATCGTGCAGAGTTGGTACAACCTTGCGATGGTGCATAAAGCCATGTGGCAACAAGGGAAAATAAAAGTCACGAAGGTGCAAGATGATTTAACGCAAGTGCTACGGATTGCCAGTCAGCATGGTCTGAAAAATCAAGCGGTTGCGGCGCAATTGCAATTGCAGTTATTAGAAATTAAAACAGGTCATAAGCCCAAACCTATGCCAAGTTTACCCCATGGTTTATCTTATGATGTGTATCTTACAGCGGCACGAGTGGCGCAATTGCAAGGTGAATATACAAAAGCTAAGCAGTTGTATGATAAAGTATTAAGTATGACAAAAGATGATAGAACAGGTCTATTGCTACAAGCGCAGGCCCATATGGGCTTAGCATTATTGGCAAAAAAGGAAGGCAATCAAAAGGATGTCGAGATTGCAGCCAAAAAAGTGTTGGTGATTTGCTTACGTGTTGGAGCACCAAGTATATCAGCGCATGCATCCATGCTATTGGCTGGCTTGGCATCGCTACCCAAGCAAGAACGTATAGATTATGCGCAAAGAGCCTTGGCTATTTATCATATTTTACATGATGCCAATGGTGAGCGTCGGGCAAAAGCGCTTTTGGATGAGTGGCATGTTAGAGAATAGCTTAGGCGATAGTGGAGAAGATTTGGAGCATAGCCAAATTGGTAAGTTGATGTTTCAACTGAACACCAAAAAAGATTGTGTGCATATTTTGCGATCTATGGTGGAAGTGATGGCGATGCGCGCGCATTTGGGTGAGTTGGAAAGCAATCGCGTTACATTGGCTGTGGATGAGCTCTTTGCCAATATTGCGCAACATGGTTATGGCGATAAGCCAGGAAGAGTAGAGTTTGAGGCGAAGTTACATATCAATCATCATCGCCAAAAAGAGCTACATTTTGAATTTCGTGATTATGCACCAGTGATGCACATGAAAAGGTTCACCTGCGGTGATGAGAAACCATGTAGTGCTTCAGATGTATTGCCTGGCGGTTTAGGCATATCACTGATGCATTCGATTATGGATGTGGTGCAGCATGAGGCATTGCCTGATGGAAATCATTGGTTACTTATTTATATTTGCAAATCAGATGGGCAATGTGAAGGAGAAGAGTCATGAAGTTGGATGTAAGGGTTGAGGAAAAAGAATCAGGCATGGCTAAGGTGTATGTGCAAGGTGATGTCACCATTCAAACATCACCAGAGCTTCGCAAGGTGTTGAAGCCATTGTTTGTAGCTAAGCAACAAGAAATTCACGTGTATTTATCGGATGTGGGCTTTATGGATTCATCAGGCATTGCCACGTTGGTGGAAGGTTTGCAGTGGGCGCGCGATATGCAAGGGCGCTTTGTGTTGCATGATTTACGAGATACGGTGCGTGATGTGTTTCGTTTGGCAAAATTAGATACTGTATTTGAAATTGCAGAGGTTGGTGCATGAGTTATGCTGATTTACGAGCGTTCACGCAAGATTTAGAAAAGCGCGGGCTGCTCAAACGTATTGCGGTTGAAGTCAGCACAGAATTGGAAATCACTGAAATATCACAACGTGTTTTAGAAGCGGGCGGTCCAGCATTATTATTTGAACATGTTAAAGGGCATGATATGCCAGTGTTAACTAACTTATTTGGCACATCTGAACGCATCGCCTTGGGTATGGGGCGAGAATCTGCCGATGAATTACGCGATATTGGTGAATTATTGGCATATCTCAAAGAGCCAGAGCCACCCAAGGGCTTGAAAGATGCATGGGATAAATTCCCAATACTGAAAAAAGTCATGCATATGAACCCTAAAACCACAAAAAAAGCAGCTTGCCAAGATATTGTTATTCAAGGTGATGATGTGGATTTGCATGCATTGCCGATTCAAACGTGTTGGCCTGAGGATGTTGCGCCATTATTAACTTGGGGTTTGGTGGTGACCAAAGGTCCAAAAAAAGAGCGGCAGAATATGGGGATTTACCGTCAACAAAGAATAGGTAAAAACAAACTTATTATGCGCTGGCTCAAACATCGTGGTGGCGCGCAAGATCATCAAGATGCCAAACAAGCTGGTGAAACACGTTTTCCATGTGCAGTGGTGGTTGGCGCAGACCCAGCTACGATTTTGGCTGCAGTTACACCCATTCCAGATACATTATCTGAATATCAATTTGCAGGTTTGCTGCGTGGAGAGAAAACGCTACTTACCGATTGTGTCAGTGTGCCATTACAAGTGCCTGCATCGGCTGAAATTGTGCTCGAAGGTTATGTATCCTTGGATGAATATGCTGAAGAAGGCCCTTATGGTGATCATACAGGTTATTACAATGAAACCGAGATGTTCCCAGTATTCACTGTAGAGACGATGACCATGCGTGAAGATGCTATTTATCATTCTACGCATACAGGCAAACCACCTGATGAGCCTGCGGTATTGGGTTTGGCATTCAATG
>JALWPO010000272.1 GCA_026994965.1 Mariprofundaceae bacterium
ACATCATACGCTTGGCATGTGCCAATGCTTGCACAGATTCGATACTGCCTTCTTGCGCCAATGCCATCACAGCCTGCTGCACACTTGGGCTTTGTCCTAACCATGCGCCTTGGGTTATAAATGAAAGCGGCTCTAAACCAACACCTTGACCAATCATTGCCAAATTAGTGAAATCAATATGTGCAGTTATATCGCATGCTCCAAACTCTTGTAGCACCTGTTCAATCACCTGATGCGCTTTGTGCCCCATCAGCGTGCCTTCAATGCGATTGGCGCGGTAATATTCTTGCTGTGAATAACCATAATCGACGCAGAATACAAAACCCCGAGCCATAAGCTGTGATATATGATACTGCCATGACGATAATCCAGGATTAAATTCGCTAATATAACCCTCTGGCCATGCTTGGGTGATGCTAGAAGCAATATCAGGCGCCTTTTGCATGGGCTCTTCAGCAGTGACCCAATCAAACTTATCCTCTGTCCATGTTACCCCACGCTCATAAAACTGCTCATTTTTCCACTCAAATACTTGCACAGGAAAAGCATCGGGCAATTCATTGCACATCATCAATACGGGCTTATCGCTTT
The DNA here is from genome assembly GCA_026994965.1 of Mariprofundaceae bacterium. Classification (GTDB taxonomy): domain Bacteria; phylum Pseudomonadota; class Zetaproteobacteria; order Mariprofundales; family Mariprofundaceae. The sequence continues at coordinate 592 of JALWPO010000272.1, forward strand.
GCACATCCGATAATTCGGCATATTGTTGCACATTCAAACCTGCATGTTGATAAACTTCGCCTTGGCGTTGCCGCATATGCGCACTTCGCTCTACAGCCATTATCTCTGGCATAGCCATATCCAATGTGACGATATGTTTGATGGTTTGTGCCAACAATTGACCTGTTCCACCACCTTGCTCAAGCAACACCCAATCTTCTGGCTTATCCAGCGCCTGCCAACCCCAATGCAATACATCAGCAAAACCCATCGCCAACCAGTCGCCCAAATCAGCACCTGTGACAAAATCACCAGACGCACCAAATACATGTTCGGATTCATAATATCCCAACTCAGGCTCATACAAAGCCAAGCGCATAAAATCCTCAAATGATAAAAAGCCATTTGCAGCTTGAATATGCTCTTTTATGATTATTTCTAATGC
>JALWPO010000273.1 GCA_026994965.1 Mariprofundaceae bacterium
TCTTGGCTTCAGCAATGTCACGCAATTGTGCCATGGTTACAGTGCCAACTTTATCTTTATTGGGAACAGCCGAACCTTTTTGAATCTTCGCTGCTTTTTTCAACAATACCGATGCTGGTGGTGTTTTAATTGCAAATTCAAATGATTTATCTGCAAATACTGTAATCACTACAGGTAAAGGCATGCCCTTTTCCATATCCTGTGTGCGCGCATTAAATGCCTTACAAAACTCCATAATATTTAGACCAGCTTGACCCAATGCAGGACCTACTGGTGGGGCAGGATTTGCACCGCCTGCTGCAACTTGCAGCTTCACAAACTTCTCAATTTTCTTAGCCATTCGACTCTCCAACCAACTTCTAGCAATCCTTGCTTTCAGTTTTTATTCGCAGTCTTTACTGCTTCCGCCTTCGCGGTAAATCTCACTCCATGTGAGATCAAGTTCACACAAACAAAAAAACTAACCTTTTTCTACCTGCACATAATCCAATTCAACAGGTGTAGGGCGACCAAAGATAGAAACACTCACTTTCAACTTCGCCTTCTCTTCATCCACCTCTTCTACCACGCCATTGAACGATGCAAATGGACCATCAATCACGCGCACTGCTTCACCCACATCAAATAATACTTTTGGTTTCGGGCGCTCAATGCCTTCTTCAATCTGCTGACGTAATTGGTCAACTTGTGATTGAGGTACTGGTCGTGGTTTGCCGCCTGACCCCAAAAAACCACTCACTTGACGCGTATCTTTTACAATATGCCAAGTCTCATCATTCAATTCCATTTCTACCATAATATAACCTGGGAAAAATTTTCGTTGTGATGTGACTTTTTGACCATCCTTCAACTCAACCACCTCTTCACGAGGAACCATGATTTCGCCAAACTGATCGGCATATCCAGCACGCTCTGCATTTTCGCGCAACATACCTTCAACTTTATCTTCAAAGCCTGAATATACTTGAACTACATACCAATGTTTTGCCATTAGATCACCAACTGCACAAGCGCACTAAACGTTGAGTCTACCAACCAAAGGAAAAGCGATAACGCCAGGACCATCACAACAACCATCAAGGTTGCTTGCATGGTTTCCTTGCGATCTGGCCATACAACCTTACGAGCCTCAGCTCGCACTTCGCCAAAAAACTTAGATACTGTCACTATACTCATCGCTCAACCTCTTTCTTGTGCTCATTTGGTAAAAAAACTGGCAGGCGAGGAGGGACTCGAACCCACAGCACCCGGTTTTGGAGACCGGTACTCTACCAATTGAGCTACTCGCCTAATCAAACTAAGTTAAACCTTTCCTTCTTTATGAAGGGTGTGTTTGCGACAAGAATTACAATATTTTTTCAAAGCTAACTTTTCAGTCATTGTACGTTTATTCTTATCCGTTGTGTAATTACGGCGCTTACACTCTTCACACACCAAAGACAACAGTTCACGCATATTCTACTCCAGCGACAACAAAGCGGCAGCAGTATAAACTGCCGCCGCTCATGCCGTTTATTTTACTTTACTCGCTAATTTCGGTAACGACGCCAGCGCCGACCGTACGACCACCTTCGCGAATCGCGAAACGTAGCTCTTTATCCATTGCAATCGGTGTAATCAACTCAACATCCATTGCAACATTATCTCCAGGCATCACCATTTCCGTGCCTTCTGGCAAAGTCACAGCGCCAGTCACATCTGTGGTACGGAAATAAAACTGTGGACGATAGCCATTAAAGAATGGGGTATGACGACCACCTTCTTCTTTCGTCAAAATGTATGCCTCAGCTTTGAACTTCGTATGTGGATGAATTGATCCAGGCTTAGCCAATACTTGACCACGTTCAACATCTTCACGTTTCAAACCACGAACCAATGCGCCAATATTATCCCCAGCTTCACCACGATCCAACAATTTGCGGAACATTTCAACGCCTGTACATGTTGTGAGTTGCGTATCACGAATACCAACAACCTCAACATCATCACCAACGTTAATCACGCCAGATTCAACACGCCCTGTCACAACAGTACCACGACCAGAAATGGAGAACACATCTTCAATCGGCATTAAGAAATCCAAATCAACAGCACGCTCAGGTGTTGGAATGGTTTCATCCACTGCCTTCATCAATGCATGAATCGCTGGAGCACCAATTTCAGAAGTATCGCCTTCCAAAGCTTTTAAAGCAGAACCTTTAATCACTGGAATATCATCACCTGGGAAATCATAAGAATCCAATAACTCACGAACTTCCATTTCAACCAATTCCAATAACTCTTCATCATCAACCATGTCTGCTTTGTTCAAGAAAACAACCAAGTGAGGTACGTTGACCTGACGAGCAAGCAACACATGCTCGCGTGTCTGTGGCATTGGACCATCAGCAGCTGATACAACCAAGATACCACCATCCATCTGTGCAGCACCTGTAATCATATTCTTGACATAATCCGCATGGCCTGGGCAGTCAACGTGTGCATAGTGACGTGTCTCAGTTTCATACTCAACGTGTGCTGTCGCAATAGTAATACCACGTTCGCGCTCTTCTGGAGCTCCATCAATATCACCATAATCTTTAAACTCAGCTCCGCCACTTTCAGACAAAACCTTAGTGATTGCCGCTGTTAATGTTGTCTTACCATGATCCACGTGACCAATCGTGCCAATGTTCACATGAGGCTTGGTGCGTTCAAACTTTTCCTTTGCCATTTTTTATCTCCATCCACTTCTTTTTTTCAAACTAAACCAGCCAAAAGCCAGCATTAAAACTGGAGCCTAGGGCGGGAATTGAACCCGCGACCTCATCCTTACCAAGGATGTGCTCTACCCCTGAGCCACCTAGGCCTAACAACACTGCCAAGCCTTATCCCAACATTTCCAATTGAAATAGCAATTGGAGCGGGTGGCGAGAATCGAACTCGCATCATCAGCTTGGAAGGCTGAGGTTCTACCATTGTACCACACCCGCAATATCAAAGATGCCCAGGGAACACCCTTGCTACATATGGTGGAGAGGGCTGGATTCGAACCAGCGTAGGCGGAGCCAGCAGATTTACAGTCTGCCCCATTTAGCCACTCTGGAACCTCTCCCAATTAAACCTTTTACAAGGTTCATTGCACTTTGCCATATACAAAAGTACAAAACTGGAGCCGGCAACAGGAGTCGAACCCGTGGCCTGCTGATTACAAATCAGCTGCTCTACCAACTGAGCTATGCCGGCATCATACAGTCATACAATACAACTGGGCGGCGCATCTTACTCAACGATTTATGAAACTCAAGCATTAATAAACACCCCATAATTTTGCATGTTTACCAAGCCTTGCTAAGATACCTCGGTATATTGTTAGCACAATGGAAATAATGAAGTTTTTCAAGAGGTTTGAATGCCAAAATCAATATCATCATCTCAAATACCAAAACAATTTAAAGCCTCTTTTCTAGACTCCGCCGAACCATCACTCTACTTAACTGGAGATATTATCTTCAAGGAAGGCAGCGATGATAGAAGTATCTATTTAATCTCTGAAGGTAGTGTTGAAGTCATTAAAAAACAGGAGAATAGTCCCAATGATAAGATTGTTGCAACCCTGCATACCAATGATATTTTTGGTGAGATTAATTATTTTTTTGGCAACCAGCGCATTGCTACCATTCGCGCACGCGAACAAACCATGGTTCACCGCCTTACACTGGAGCAAGCCTCAAGCCTGATGCACAACCATAGTGAGTTGTATGGTTTTTTATATACACTCAGCTTAAAACGTTGGGTTGCAAGCCTTACCCTCACATTAAGTCTATTTTCAGACCTTCCCGAAGCAGTGCTCATGCCATTGATTGCTCAAAGTCAATACCGTACCGTGCGTGCTGGTACACGACTTTATTCTCATGGTGATATTCCCGATTATCTATACATTTTACTATCAGGTATGTTGGAAGTTCATCAGCCCAACCAGGAACCCATAGACATGACATCTGGACAATGTTTAACACCTGTAACAAGCTTGCGCGGGCAACCTAGCCCATGTACAGCTTCCAGCATTTCAGAATGTATTATTGCAGCATTCTCCATAGCCGATATCTTACATGTATCTAAGAATAATCCTGAATTCTCAAGTCGTTTAGAAAATAATTTGCTCTCGTGCTAAGCAAAAATATCTAAATAATACCCTGTTTCTAAGTTTATTTTTGGCTCACCACGTAATGTATACGTATCTGGTCGCTGAGTTTCTATGTGCCTTTGTGCCCCACTTGCATGGTGGCGTTCCGATACAGCCGTGGGCGCAACATCGATGATTGGCGAGGCAGGATGAACACTGTGTATGGGTGGTGCATACCCTGCCTGAAAAAACAATCCAAAAGTAATACTCATGTGTGCAATCTACGCAAAATCACCTTCACGTAA
>JALWPO010000274.1 GCA_026994965.1 Mariprofundaceae bacterium
ATAATGATAGCGGCATTGAGCAATCAATATAGAGCCTTCACTCACCTTATAAACCAAACGATGTTCTTTATTGATGCGACGTGACCAATAACCTGACCAGTGATGGCGCAATGGTTCGGGTGCGCCAACACCTTCAAAAGGATGGCGGTAAATATCTTTGATAAGCTGATTGATACGCTTTAAGAGCTTCTTATCATGGGCTTGCCAATATAGGTAATCTTCCCACGCATGTTTAGCCCATATAATGTTCACGATTCGAGTAAGTCTTTTGCCGTTCCTTTACCATTTTCTAATTGCTCAATGGCACTGCTTAGACGAACTGCATTTTTTGGGTTAGCCATCAAATACGCAGTCTCTTCATAAGATTTAAAATCTTCTAAAGATAAAACAACGGCGGATGAACCATTTTGGCGCGTAACCAATAAAGGCTCATGGTTATCATTTACCTGATCAATGGATGATGCCAAATGATTGCGAAAGGCTGTGTAACTGATGGTTTCCATAAAACACCTCCATAAATACGAAGAGCGTACATGTTCTTATTTCTGTACGCAAGATGATTTTCTACGCTGTAACCACATCCAAACAACGCTGACAAAGCTGATTGTGAATATCATGCGAGCCATCCGCTGGTGTGCCTACCACATAACAACGTGGACATTTGATACCATCCACCGCTTCAATATTGAGCGCTTCACCCGCTTGTGCTTCTGCTACAATCAATAATTGCTCATAGCTTTCACCAACAGCCTCTGCAAAGCTCATATCCAAATCAGGAATACTTACTTTTGCCGCAATGGATGAACCGATGATTTTATCTTTTTTTGCCACATCCATTTCCGTATTCACCAATTCACGCATGGCAAAGAACTTATCCCAAGCTGCGTTATCGATGGATACAGGTTCAACTTTGTTAAAGGTTTGCAAATGAATGCTTCCATCAGCCGCCCCTGGCAAGTGTTCCCAAATTTCTTCGGCAGTCATAGGCACGATTGGTGCAATCAAACG
>JALWPO010000275.1 GCA_026994965.1 Mariprofundaceae bacterium
ATTATTTAGGGATGTAGCATCAGCGCAATCAGTTCACTGTAGATCCATGCCTTTTTTCTAAAAGGCTAGCAGATCGTATAATGAATTATAAGTGAGTCAGGGCGTTGTGTGCAGTTGATGCGATACTTCAAACAACCTAAATAATTTATATGGTGATAGGGGTCACGGATAGCGAGTTCAAAGCTTTGCATAGTTCGCCATGTTGATGGAGGCTTATGATGAACATAACATGGTTAGAAGAAAATATTTTTGATCGCAAACTTGATGATGAAGAAAGAGATCTTTTAGAAAAAATAGCGCGTACAGAACACTATACAAAAGGCGATATAATTATTCGTGAAGGCGATGCTTCCGATGGTCTATTTTTACTGTATTCTGGCAAAGTAGTGTTGCAGCATGAAAAGCATGGTCAGCCTGTGCGCATTGCCACAGTTAGTGAAGGCGCGCAATTGGGCGATATTGCATTGTTCAGTGATGAAGGCGCTAGCGCAACGGTGAAAGCATGTGAAGATTGCGAGGTTTATCATTTACCCAAAGAAGCCATGGAATATTTGGCAAGGCACCGTAAAGATTTAAGCAATGATATTATGCTTAATACGATTCGTAATTTGGGTTCAGCATTGCGCAATATGAATGGCTTTAATGCTTATGCGCAACAATATATTCAAGGTCAACGCGTTTAATTCATCCTCCCTTTGGCAACACTATGTTGGTTGCCAACCCTTGAGTGCTGGCCTGCATGATGCGTTTGATATTTTGCATACCATGCAGTGCCGGCCTCCCTCTTTTAATCATGTATAATCTCATTTGACGCGCCATCCTCTTTAAGGGCTGGCGTGTTTTATTTTTAGTTGATAAAAATCATTGCGTGCGTTGTCACGATATGGATATGATAGGCTTGTAGCGGAGGTGAAACATGGCGCAGCAGTATTTACAACTCAAACCTTGGTGGGAAGCGATTCAAAATGCGCTCAAACCCAAGCTATTACTGACCATGGCTTTAAGT
>JALWPO010000276.1 GCA_026994965.1 Mariprofundaceae bacterium
CGTTTTTCTTTCACCGTAAAACCAGCTTCTTCAGCTAACTGCATCACAGTTGTGCGGGTAATCCCATCCAAAGCGCTGGTAAGCTCTGGCGTGTAAATCACCCCATCTCTCACCATAAAAAAGTTTTCGCCTGAGCCTTCACACACAAAACCATCCACATCCAAAAATAAGGCTTCATCATAGCCATCGCGAATCGCATCGGATAATGCCAACATGGAACTGATATAATTGCCATTGGCTTTGGCTTTGCACATGGCAATATTCACATGGTGACGCGTAAATGATGTGGTTCGAATACGAATACCATTGTTGATGCCATCATCACCCATATATGCGCCCCATTTCCAAGCTGCAACGATGGCATGTGTTTTCAAATTATCTGCGCGCAAACCCATGCCTTCTGAGCCATAAAACACCATAGGACGCAAATAAGCAGAATCCAAATCATTATCTTGCACCGCAGCAACCTGCGCCGCATTCAACTCATCCTTACTAAAAGGCATAGACATATTCATGATTTTTGCTGAACGAAATAATCTATCGGTATGTGCTTCCAAACGGAAAATAGCTGTGCCTTTTTCAGCATGATAAGCACGCACACCTTCAAACACACCCATACCATAATGCAATGTGTGCGTGAGCACATGCACCTTAGCATCACGCCAAGGCACCATTTCACCATCAAACCAAATTACACCATCCATATCTGCAAAATTCATTCGCTTCGTCCTCTTTTTAGCCAAAATCAGGCGACATACTGGTTTATCTTTCTTAAGCCGACAAGGTAGACAAACAGTTACATCTACTTTTTGTCAAAACAATAGGTTATATTGTCGCCATGATACGCACAGACAAACTTAGCCGCCACTTTGGTGATGTGATTGCTTTGGATGATACCAATATCGAAATCCAAGCACGCAAAACTACCGTTATCATGGGTGGCTCAGGCTCAGGAAAAACAACCTTACTGCGTTTATTGGCAGGTTTACAAGCCCCTTCATC
>JALWPO010000277.1 GCA_026994965.1 Mariprofundaceae bacterium
CCATATCAATTACAGTTTGCGCTAATTCAATTTCAAGTTCGCATGGCGCACCAAAGGACACGCCTTTTTCAGCCGTTTCTTGAATACCTTTAATCACGGCAGGGTGGGCATGCCCTAAAATCATAGGCCCCCAAGAACCGACATAATCAATATAGGTGTTACCATCTACATCGGTGACGTATGCGCCTTTGGCGGAATCGAAGAAGCGTGGCGTGCCGCCTACGCCTTTGAAGGCACGCACTGGCGAGTTTACACCGCCTGGGATAATTTTTTTCGCCAACGCAAAGTCGGCTTGGGATTGTTGAATCGTTGAACGTGTCACTTGTATTGTCATCCTTTTATTTGATAATGAATTATTGAATGGTGTTTAAGGCTTAATATGTTGAATCCAAGCATCAGGAATCCCTTGTTGTTTAAGCTTTTGGGTAAAATGCATGGCTTCTTGCTTGTTGGCAAAGCCAGTGGCAACAACACGATACCATTGTTTACCTTTGACCATCACGGGTTGAATATGGGTTTTTATTGCCTTGATGGACTTCCTTTCTTGTTCTGCTTTGGCTTTTTTCATGGTGTTGTGAGAAGAAATGACAACTTGCCATTCGGTTGTTAATGGTTTTGGCATGGGTTTAACTGCCTGCTTTGTAGCTTGCTTCACAACCTTTTTAACGACTTCTTTTTTTGCAGGTGATTTGGCAATTGCAGGTGAGCTAGAGGCAACAGGGGTAGTAGGACTAATCACTACAGGTGATGTTTCAGGCTTGCTTTTTTCTACTGTAGATTGTGTTTCAGCTACATTCTGATGGCTTGAGGATGCCAATTGTACTTTTAATTGGGTAAAGCGTTGTTCTAGTTGATCCAACTGTTCATGCATATCCATCAGCTCTTCATCATTGTTGGAGCCTGCGGCAGATGATGTTGGTGCAGTATTTTCCATAAACTCAAGCTGTACTGCCAATTCATCTATACGCATTTGTGTATTCAAACTCATCCAAATAGAGCCTAACGCAGCGAATAAAGATAACAAAATCAACAATGCCCAGAGTTTACCTATACCTTGAGATGGTTTTTGAGAGGCACTTTCATCGGTGGTGGGGAAAGAAGGTATTTCTGCATCATTATCTTTAATCATCATATCCTCCGAGAGGTGGATAGGTTTAGATGTGTGTTCATCATCGTTGGATTTATTAACTTTCTTTTGAGGTGCTGAGGGTACTTCTTCTGCGCTACCTAAATCATCCTCGACTTCGAACTCATCGTTTAATTCATCGAAATCAATGCTTTCTTGTGTTGGAAGTACCATGGTATCAGCATCAGAAAAGCTCACCTCGGAGATATCATCAAATGTATCTGGGCTTAATAAATCTTCAGAAGTATGATTCTGTTCATTGATAAGCGCTTGGCTATCAATGCGAACAGTGCTTTCAATATCTGTGTCTTTTGCCATGTTTTTAGTCTCCTATGTATGCTAAATCTTTTGCCCAATAGCTTACTTTGGCAGTACATGTTTCAGCAATTTCAACGCGAGAGACATGCAATCTATCATTGTTCAAGCGCTTTTTCATTTCTTCAAATAATAAGCGTGCAACATTTTCACTGCTTGGGTTGATAGTATCAAATGGTTTCACATCATTAAGATTGTAATGATCCCATTTTTCCAAGGCTTGCTTGAGTTCCGATTTCATGATTTTATAATCAATACCCAAGCCTAAATCATCCAATGTTGTGCAACAGATAAAGAGTTTCACATGCCAATTATGCCCATGTAAACGTGCACAATCACCAGGATAACCACGCAATTGATGGGCTGCTGAAAAATGGGTTTCTATACTTAGCTCATAATAGGGCATATTTATGTGTCATCTTTGTTTGCATTTTCATCTGTGGCACTATCTTCGCTTATGGGCTGTTTTGCAGTAGAGGCAGGGGAGGCTGCAGATGCCCATCTGTTGCAACCATATTTATGATAGCCGCGAACATTGTGTAGGCGGTAGTCCAAGTCTTGCTCAATGGGAATAATTACACCCTCCAATAGTGGTTGCAAATACGCTGCAAGCACAGAACCACCACCACCAGTAATCATAATCGCATCCATATCCCAATCATCATTCCAAATACGATTGGCATCAGAGGCAATATTGGCAGCGAGTTGCTGGAATGCGACTTGTGTAATTTTGCGTAAATCAAAGCCTTTACCACGAATTTTAATACTACCACTTTCAACGGCATCGAATAAACGATATAGCTCCACATTCACACCGCAGCTATCTTTGAGTTTACTGGCGATGACTTCAAAGGCTTTAGAAATGCCGTTTTGTGTGGTTAAGCTGCCACGTTCGGAATAGCGTGCTTTATCTGAAATGGTATAATCACTGGTGCGAAAACCAATATCAATGACGCCAATTTTTTCAATGGCAAAACGTTGGTCTGCCGCTTTACCTACATCATTGAGCAAACGATCCATCACTGAGCCAATCGGTTGGGGAATGACACTGACTTCAGAAATACCAATCACTACTTCTTTGCGTTCACCTTTAGCATTGGTTATACCGAGCTTGTGTGATTGGCGAAGCATATTTTCCAATTCGCTTTTGTATTGACGGTAGTGGCCAATAGGAAGTCCAACAACGACTTTGAATGAAGCTTGGTTGGTTTTCATCATGCGAGAAATAGCTGCCAGTGCGAGAATCTTGGTTGATGTGGCTACAAATTGGGTTTGGTCTAAAGTGAATTGACGATTGGAGCTTTGGCGCTCTGCAAGCTCACCTACAAAATATGATGCATCATCCAAATCTATTTGGATATGCTCATCTTGCTCGGCATTTTGATGGAGTAAAGATTCTTTAAATTGAAAATCAATAGCTTCACCATAAATAGATTTAAACACTTCAAAACGTTTACCATCTGTAACTTTGGTGAATCCAAAGCCAATATCAATACCAATGATTGTGTCCATATTGTATCCCCACTATTTGAGCCTGTACTAATAATTGTTTGCACTACTCTCTTGTATCAGCAGGCTTCAAACTAAGTGGTCAGTCATTGATGTCAATTTAGTCTACACGGCTGTTATTTTAATGGTGTATGATTAGCGTGCGTTGGGCAGGAGAAAAAGTGCAGAAACTGTACGTCCTTCAGCGACTAAAATATTATAAGTTCTGGCCGCAGCACGTGAATTCATACATTCAAAACCGATATGTTGTTCGGATAATGCATGTAAAACCGATGCATCGGGAAAGCTGGTTAGGCGACCAGTTCCAATGATCAATATTTCAGGCGGATGAGCTAAAATGAGTGATAAATCTTCTAAGCTTATACTGCCCGAATGCTCTGGCCCCCAAGGAGATATGACTTCTCCTTGGTGGATGCAAATGCCTGATTCATAGCGTGTATCAGCGATTTGGAAATAAGCATCATCATAGGCGCGAATAAGCGGCGTACCATCAATAATATCAGGTGATACATCTGCGCGAAAAGAGCCGCCTTCAAGCATGATTTATGGGCGAGCTTCCATTTCTTTGCGTTCTTCTTCGGAAACTTGAAACATACCTTTCATGCTAAGCATGACAGGGCTAGCAATATAAATTGAAGAGTAAGTACCCACTACGATTCCCACAAGCAATGCAAATGCAAAATTGTGAATCACTTCACCGCCCAAGAAAAACAAAGCAAGTACCACCAATAATGTGGTAAAAGAAGTCATCAATGTGCGTGCCAAAGTTTGATTGACGGATGCATTACAAACGGCCACCTCATCCAGTGGAGCTTTGAGCTTTCGATTGGCTTCTAAATTTTCACGAATACGGTCAAAAACCACAATCGTGTCGTTAAGTGAATAACCAATCACAGCCAAAATGGCTGCAACCACAGGTAATGAAAATTCTTTGCCCAAAATAGCAAACACACCCAAAACGATAATGACATCATGCAACAATGCAGCATCTGCGCCGATAGCAAAACGAAATTCAAAGCGAAATGTGATATAAATTAAAATAGCGAGCATGGCGATAGCCACAGCACTGATACCTGCAGTGGTGAGCTCTTCGCCGACTTGTGGCCCTACAAATTCGACACGGCGCATATCAATATTTTTGGCGCCAAAATGTGATTTTAAGCCATCAAGAATCGCGGTGCTGATATGCGAAGATTTCTCTGATGTCTTGTTTTGTACACGGATAAGAATTTCTTCAGGTGAACCAAACTCTTGAATAATCGCTTGTTCAAAACCAGCAGGAGCAATGGCAGCACGAACATCTGAAATAGCAGGTGCTTGTGCGAATTTAACTTCAACCAAAGTACCACCTGTAAAATCAATGCCAAAATTAAGCCCACGAATATTCG
>JALWPO010000278.1 GCA_026994965.1 Mariprofundaceae bacterium
AGTCTTAAAAGCTTTTTTAATCCAACGCATCTTAAGACCTCCAAGGCTGGTAATAGCCAATTGCATTGGTTAAAAATTGCAAACTATCGCTTAATTCACTCGCATACGTACAAATACCAAGCAATGCTACCCATGCCAATGTCCATGGTAAAAACACTTTCCAACCCAAACGCATCATTTGATCGTAACGATACCGTGGAAAAGTTGCCCGAAACCAAATAAACACAAAAATAAAGAATCCAGTTTTAAGCAACAACCAAACCGTACCTGGAATAAAATCCAATGCAGGAATAGGCGCATCCCAACCACCCATAAACAAAATAGATGTTAACAAGCTGATTAAAATCATTGCGCCATATTCAGCCAAAGAAAATGTTGCGAACCACATGCCAGAATATTCTACAATATGCCCAGCAACCAATTCTGCCTCGCCTTCAACCAAATCAAACGGTGTACGGTTGGTTTCCGCACAGCCTGAAATGAAATAAACAAGAAACATAGGAAACAACGGAATAATATACCAATGCCAAAAACCACCCGTCTGTGCCTTCACAATCACGGCTAAATCCATGCTTCCAGCAAGCATCAGCACACAAACCAAGGCAAAGCCCATAGAAATCTCATATGAAATCATCTGACATGTTGCACGCACAGAGCCAATCAACGCATATTTGGAGTTGGATGCCCAACCCGCCATCAATACACCGTAAATTGATAAGCTACCAATGGCTAAAACATATAAAACACCTACATTTAAATGGGCAATCGCCATCACATGCGCAGCGTCCCACAGTCCAAATAATTTGGTCTCGCCAAAAGGAACCACTGCGAATGCCACAAGCGCGGGCATCAAAGCCATTACAGGGGCTGCAACAAATAAAAACTTATTGGCTTCCGCAGGGATAATGGTTTCTTTTAAAAATAATTTTAATCCATCTGCCAAAGGTTGTAGTAAACCAAATGGCCCTACACGATTACAACCTTTACGAATTTGCATAATCCCAATCACACGACGTTCAGCATAAGTGATATACGCAACAGATAATGCAACTGGGATAGCAATTGCCAACACTTCTAACGCCCAAATAGCGGCCGTTATGACCATATCTAACCATTCCATTTACTGACCTCCTGCAAGGCTAGCCATTGTTTCGCTAGATAAATCGCCCGCAACGCCACGCTTAGCTATAAACAATACATTTTTTGCTACATCTTCGCGTACACCAATATAAAATTGATAGTCCCCAGATGCTGTTCGAATGGTACATTCCCCCTCACTTAAACCTGCATCTTTTAACGTTTCTGGATGCACAAGCACATCATCTAAAGCATGGATATTCCCTGCTTCTTCCAAAAATCTGGAAGCGCGAACCCATATCCCTTCTCTATACATGGAATAGCGACTCACCACATCCAAATCCATTGCAGGCTCAATCGCTTCAGGCAATATATTCGCTTCACGGTTGCGCTGTGTATGTAAGCACCATGATTCATCCACGCCTTCGTCATTCCAAACCACCGCCACACTATCAAGATAGCCAGCTACACGAGTGCGCAACTCATCCAAATTAACCACTGGAACTTGTTCGCCAAAACCTTGAACAAGGCGCATCATCACCTTCCATAGAGGCCGCTCTTCACCCACAGAATCAAGCGGCTGTTCAGCGGTGCGAACACGCCCTTCCATGTTGATAAATGTACCTTCGATTTCAGAGTATGCCGCTGCTGGCAACATCACATCTGCATAAGCAGACACCTGCCCTGCAATGGCACCCACTTGAATCAACGGCACTTTACCCATGGCACGCTTGGCTTGCATAGGGAATAAGCCATCGCCTAAAGGATCACTACCAATCAATAACAAAGCATCCAACTCGCCATCATTGGCAGCATCAAACAAATCACCAACGCTGGTACGAATATCACCAAACACAGCAGAGAGTAATTGCGCATTCATACCTTCTGGAATGAGATTGCGACCATCGTTACCTTCATCCGCATGACCTGCCGCACGCATCAATAAATCCAAACCATAAATCAGCGCTGCTGCATCGGTATGTGAACGAATTTCCTCACCAACAAGCAAGGCACAAGAATCAGCGAGCAATGCATCGGCAAGCAGCTTACCAGCCTCATGACGCGCATCCACTTTCGCCAGCCACGCATCCATGCCCGCTGCTGTTTTGCCCAAATCACTAAGTTGTTGCATAGCGCGTGCAATCACAGCAAACCATTCTCGCGGTTGAATCAATGCATCCGCACTTAATTCACTATTGGTACGATAATTCATCGCGCCAATACGTGTTATAGGCTTACCATCATTACCACGTTTACGCAAAGCCTGCATCAAAATGGGCAAGCGTTGACGCAAATCTGAACCCAAAATCACAACCTGATCAGCAGATGCAATTTGATGGGATGTCATCGAAAATCCCTCTTCAAATGCAAAGGTACGCATATCTCTACGATGCAAATCAAAAGCAACTTTTGCATCCTTAAACACAGCATCATGAAGCAAACGGATAGAGGTAAGACCTTCCACACTCCAATCAGGTGAAAACACAATACCCACACGTTTATCTTTCAATAAGTCAACCGTATGCTCAACCGCCTTATCCCAACTGACTTCTACCATCTTATCATGTTCACGCAGTAGCGGAACACCAATCCTCGCATCAGAGCGGAAAGCATCGTAGACATAACGCCCACGGTCACAAATCCAAGGCTCCATACCTTCGCGATCAGGCTTAATTCGAATCACTTCATCACCACGTGATTTAATCACAATATCACAGCCTTGCGGACATTGTGTACATGTACTTTTATGTTGCGTTAACTCCCAAGGTCGGGACACATCATTCGATGGCTTATCTAACAGCGCACCAACTGGACAAATATCTGCCAAATTTCCAGACAACTCCGATTCTAGCGCTTCTTCTACAATACCATCAATTTTCATATGATCAGCACGATTTAGAACACCCATATCACCTGTGCCTGCAATCTCATCGGCAAAGCGAACACAACGCGTACAATGGATGCAACGCGTCATACATGTACTTATAAATGGCCCTAAATCATGATCAATCACAGCACGTTTAACTTCCGAATAACGTCCATGCTGCGTGCCATGCTCAATGGTATAATCTTGTAGCTTACAAGCCCCACCTTGATCGCAAACGGGGCAATCTAAGGGATGATGAATAAGCAAGTACTCCATCATCATTTCTCTATCTTTTTTCAACGCCTCAGTATGCGTAGTTACCTTCATACCTTCAGCCACAGGCGTGCAGCATGATGCTGCTGGCTTATTCCAACCTTCAACTTCTACCAAACACATACGACAATTTGCCGCTACAGAAAGCTCTGGATGATAACAAAAATAAGGCACTTCAGCGCCATGCTGACGACATGCCTCAAGAATACTTGTGCCTGCAGAAACCGTTACTTCCTCATCATTGATAAATAAACTAGTCATGCAGCCTTCTCCATCAATCGCGCCCGAACTTCATCAGGGAAATGTTTTAATAGGGATAGAATCGGTGCCGCAGCACCATCTGCTAGCGCACAAATCGTACGCCCTGCCATATGCGTTGCAGCATCATTTAATACCTGCAAGTC
Source organism: Mariprofundaceae bacterium (assembly GCA_026994965.1). GTDB lineage: Bacteria > Pseudomonadota > Zetaproteobacteria > Mariprofundales > Mariprofundaceae. The sequence continues at coordinate 3,622 of JALWPO010000278.1, forward strand.
ATCTTCACACCCTTGCCCATGCTCAACCCTAAGCATCACACGCTCCAACCAGCCTGTTCCTTCACGGCACGGCGTACATTGACCACACGATTCATGCGCATAAAAATGCGCCAACCTTCGTGCTACAGCGACCACATCAGCAGTTTCATCCATCACAATAATAGCACCTGAACCCAGCATAGAGCCCGCCTTCACCAAAGCATCAAAGGTTAATGGAATATCATAATGCTCAGGCATCAACCATGGCGATGATGAGCCTCCTGGTATAACAGCTTTAGGAATATCACCGTGCTGCAAACCACCACAGTAATCTTCAATCAAAGTTCTCAGAGTTGTACCAAGTGGCACTTCGTAATTCCCTGGTTTATTCACATGCCCAGAAACCGAGAATATTTTCATCCCCGTATTATTCTCAACACCAATGGATGCATGCCAATCCCCACCATGCTCCAAAATCGCTGGAATGGTGGACAAGGTTTCAACATTATTCACCACGGTTGGACATTGATAAAAACCTTCCACTGCGGGAAATGGCGGCTTGAAGCGCGGGCGCCCCGGTCTGCCTTCTAGCGATTCAATCAATGCTGTTTCTTCACCGCAAATATAAGCGCCAGCACCACGATGAACAGTTAAGTTCATGGAAAAACCACTGCCTAAAATATTTTCGCCCAACAAATTAGCTGCATAAGCTTCTTGAATCGCCGCATCTAAAAT
>JALWPO010000279.1 GCA_026994965.1 Mariprofundaceae bacterium
TGCCACCTACGCGCCCGAGTTGATTGATATCACCAATACCGCATACACCACAAATCAGCGAAAAAGTCACCAACGGAACCACCAGCATTTTAAGCAGGTGGATAAACATAGCACCGAGGATATGAAATAAACCATAGACTAAATAGTCTTGTATCCATGCAATATTGGATGCAAAAGCATTGATAAGGCTGCCTACACCTAAGCCTGCAAGCATCCAAATGAGGATTTTTGTCGTCATGTTCATTTTTTTATTCATGCATACCTCGTGAAAGCTACTGCGCCATTGCAGCATGAATATAGGGTAAGAACAATGTTTTTGGCATTTAATCGTTTACTGTTTATATCTGACAGGTCATATGATTTTGTATATCATATCTTGTGAGTAGCCTAGTGTGCAGTGTATGAGTACACTGCCGCGTCAATGAAAAACGCTAATATCAAACAACAACATACACGCAACTTTTCCATTATTGCGCATATTGACCATGGTAAATCAACGCTTGCAGACCGATTGATTGAGGAAACAGGCGCGTTATCTCAACGTGAAATGAAAAAGCAAGTGCTCGATTCTATGGATTTGGAGCAAGAGCGCGGGATTACGATTAAAGCACAAACAGCTAGTTTGGATTATCCTGCGCAAGATGGTGAAATATATAAATTAAACCTTATTGATACGCCAGGTCATGTGGATTTCACCTATGAGGTTTCGCGCTCTTTGCAAGCATGCGAAGGCGCATTGTTGATTGTCGATGCTGCGCAAGGGGTAGAAGCACAGACGCTTGCTAATGTGTATTTAGCCATGGAAAATGATTTGGAAATTATTCCAGTGATTAATAAAATTGACCTTCCATCGGCAGATGTTGAAGAAGCCAAACGCCAAATTGAAGAGGTGATTGGTATTGATGCTTCTGAGGCTATTGCTGTATCAGCCAAGACAGGGCAAGGCATTGATGAAGTTTTAGAAGCGATTGTGAAGCGTATGCCAGCACCTGTAAATCACGATGATAAACCATTGCGTGCATTGATTGTGGATTCTTGGTTTGATTCTTATGTAGGGGCAGTGGCATTGGTTCGCGTATTTGATGGGGTGATGCGCAAAGGCGATAAAATTCGTTTGATGTCCAATCATAAAGCTTATGAAGTGAATGATGTGGGGGTATTTCAGCCTGCACCTGTATCTAGGAAACAATTAAATTCAGGCTCTGTAGGCTTTATGATTTGCGGCATCAAAACGTTGGCTGATTTGCGTGTGGGCGATACAGTAACGTTGGATAAAGCACCTGCTGAAGAAGCCTTGCCGGGCTTTAGAGAGCCCAAAGCCATGGTTTTTTCAGGTTTGTACCCCGTGGATTCGGCGGATTATGCTGATTTGAAAGATTCATTGGAAAAACTCAACATGAACGATCCTGCGTTTACCTATGAGGCAGAGAGTTCCATGGCATTAGGCTTGGGCTTTCGCTGTGGTTTCTTGGGTATGTTGCATATGGAAATTATCCAAGAGCGTTTGGAACGTGAATATAATCTGGATTTGATTACCACAGCACCATCGGTGGTTTATCGCATTCATTATACTGATGGTACGGTCAAAGAAGTCTCAAATCCAAGTGAATTTCCAGAGCCGCAACTGACCACAAAAATTGAAGAGCCTACTGTGCGTGCGAATGTGTTTATGCCTGAAGAGTTTGTGGGAGCGATGATGAAGCTTTGCCAAGAGCGGCGAGGCTTGCAAGAGGATATGAAGTTTATTGGGCAGGGTAGAGTGATGCTGACGTATAACCTGCCTTTGGCTGAGATGGTGATTGATTTTTATGATCGCTTAAAATCGGTGACACGCGGTTATGCTTCTATGGATTATGAGTTGGCAGCATTTCGAGAAGAAGATGTGGTGAAGCTTGATGTATTGGTGCATGGCGAGCCTGTGGATGCATTATCCATGATTGTGCACCGCTCTATTGCAGAATCACGAGGGCGTGCATTGGTGAAAAAATTACGCGAATTGATTCCTAGGCAACAGTTTGATGTGCCTGTTCAGGCAGCAATGGGTGGTAAAATTTTGGCACGTGAAACCATTAAGGCTGTGCGAAAAAATGTAACAGCTAAATGTTATGGTGGTGACATTACACGTAAGCGTAAGTTGCTTGAGAAGCAAAAACGGGGTAAAAAGCGGATGAAGTCCATTGGTAGTGTTGAAGTGCCACAAGAAGCATTTTTGGCAGTGCTAAAATTAGGAGAGGAAAATTAAATGAGTGATACCAAACCTGTATGGCGCGAATGGCTTGAGAGTCTTATCGTGATTGCGTTGATTGCGATTGTGATTCGAAGTTTTATTGTCGCACCATTTAAGATTCCATCTTCTAGCATGGTACCCACCTTAGAAGTCGGCGATTATTTATTTGTGACTCGTTATGACTATGGTTTTCGCATTCCACTTACTGATATTCAAATCGCACCGAGGCGTGCCAAGCGAGGTGATGTGGTGGTGTTTGATTATCCAGGCGATAGAAGTATTGACTATATCAAACGTATTGTTGGCCTTCCCGGTGATGAAATTGTGTACAAAGACAATAAATTATATGTCAATGGTAAAGAAATGCCACTTCAGCATGTAGGCAAAAGGGCTTATTTCTTGGGTGATGGAAGTGTGGATGTGTCAGGGCTTTATAATGAGCAGTTATTTGATGTGATGCACCAAGTATTGCGTAAAGATTATTCCATTAAAGATGGTGTTTGGAAAGTGCCTGCAGGTCATTATATGGTTTTGGGCGATAATCGAAACAATTCAAGAGATTCACGTTTTTGGGGCTTTGTGCCGCAAAACTATTTGGTGGGCAAAGCTGAGATTGTATGGTGGTCTTGGGATGGTGCTAAGAGTGAGGTGCGTTGGAATCGTTTAGGGACATTGATTCACTGAAGGAGGTTGTGATGAGATATGAAAAAGGTTTTTCTATGATAAAAACTATGTTTTGGCTTGCTGTGATTGGTGCAGGTGTGTTTTACGCTTATATGATTGTGCCTGTTTATAATGCCTATTGGAAAGTAGAAGATACATTTAAAGGTGTGGCTGAGTCCATGTCAGATAAAAGTGAAAGTGAAATTCGTGCACGTTTACCCGATTTGTTCCATATCAAGTATCTGGCTCATAATGAAGTGCCTCAAGAATTTTATGATAATATGGAAATTAAAGCGGATGGGAATCATGTTGAAATTTCATCATATTACCATGTAACGGTGTGGCTGATTGGTCCTGTTGAAGATGTTGATCCAGAATCGGATTATGACCCAAAAGATCTCAAAGGTATGGATAAATTACGTGATAAATTGCGTAAGGATTTTGAATTTGAACCTTATGCCTCAAGTTTCTAAGGCACCCTTGAAGGCAGATACACTTGAAGCCAAGCTAGGCATACGATTGCATAATCGCAAACTATTGCATAGGGCTTTAAGCCATCGTTCCACATCGGGTGAACATATGGAGCGCCTAGAATTCTTAGGTGATGCCGTGCTTGGTTTGGTGATTGCTGAATACTTACACAATACTTTTCCAGAAGCAGATGAAGGTCAATTATCGCGATTCCGCGCAGCTTTGGTGCGTAAAGAAAGCTTATATCAAATTGCACAAGCTTGGAGTCTGAGTGATTATTTAAATGTAGGAGAAGGTGAGCGTGAGCATGGGCGCATTAAATCATCCTCTATTGTTGCCAATGCAGTGGAAGCGGTGATTGGTGCTGTATTTATTGATATGGGATGGTTAGCAGCACAAAAGCTTGTGATTCATGCATGGCAACCATTACTTCAAAGTGTTGGCAGCATGGATGTTCGGGATGCGAAAAGTCAATTGCAAGAATACACACAAGGCAAGGGTTGGGGATTACCAACGTATAAAGTTGAAGATTTGGGTGTAGGGCATACGCCGCGTTTTGAAACGCAGTGTTGGGTTCAAGATAAGTTTTATGCTTATGGTAGAGGCAAACGAAAAAAAGATGCAGAATTACAAGCCGCACAAAGAACGCTCATTATGCTACAAGATAATCGTGGAGATGAGGTATGAATTTCTGGCTATGGCGTAGCCGATGGTTGGCTCTTGCCCATGATATGATATGGATTCCCATCGCACTGATGGGAGCATTCTGGGTGCGCTTTAACTTAGAGAGTATACCCCCAAGCCATCAGGCTAGTATGTGGCAGATGTTGTGGGTTTGTTTGATTGTGCAAACCTTAAGCTTTTGGTTTTTTAATCTTTATAGAGGGATATGGCGCTTTGCTTCTATGCCTGACTTATTGCGTATTATACGTGCGGTTATGGTGGGTGTGTTGGTTTCGGTTGTGGTGCTTTTTATTTGGCAGCGTTTGCAAGGTGTCCCCCGCTCAGTTTTACTTTTGTATCCAATCTTTTTATTGATGGGGCTAACCCTTCCGCGATTGTTTTATCGCTGGTTTAAAGATCATCATATGGGTTTTGCTGGTATGCAAGGTAAACGTACCTTGATTGTAGGCGCGGGCAAAGAAGGTGAGTTGTTGCTTAGGGATTTACTTAAAGATGAAGATTATGCGCCTGTAGGTATATTGGATAGTAATAAACATAAGCTAGGTATGGAAATTCATGGTGTGAGAGTTCTGGGGACTGCTGATGAATTAGAGAAGTATATTCAGATGTTATCCATCGATGTGGTATTGCTCGCATCACCGCATTTACCCCAGAAATTGATTCAACATTTGATGAAAACTTGTTCATTACATCATGTTGTTTGCCGAACATTGCCATCACTACAAGAATTGGCGGGAGGTAAAATCTCTGTCAATAAGCTGCGGGATGTTCAAATTGAGGATTTATTGGGTAGGGAAGAAATCCAATTGGAAGCAACGCAACTCAAAGAATTTTTGCATCAAAAGTGTATTCTGGTGACTGGAGCAGGCGGCTCGATTGGTTCGGAATTATGTAGGCAAATCCTTCAATATCATCCAGCGAAGTTGTTATTGTTGGATCATGGAGAATTTAATCTTTACAAGATTGATCAGGAGTTGGCGAGTGAAGATGGTAGGGTTGTAAGCCTTCTTGGCGATATTCGGGATAACTCGCGTATGCAATGGCTTTTTGAAGCTTATCAACCCGATGTGGTATTCAATGCTGCGGCATATAAACATGTGCCTTTGGTGGAAGCTAACCCTGCTGAGGGGGTGAAGACGAATGTCTTGGGTACATGCCAATTGGCAGATATTGCAGTGGCATCAGGGTGCAATAAATTCATACAAGTTTCCACAGATAAGGCTGTGAATCCTGCCAATGTGATGGGTGCGAGTAAGCGTGTTGCTGAGATTTATTGTCAAAATCTGGATGCTAGACAAGCCAAAACAGCATTTATTACCACGCGTTTTGGTAATGTTTTAGGCTCTGCTGGCTCTGTTGTTCCGCTTTTTCAACAACAAATTGCCAAGGGTGGCCCTGTCACCGTAACCCACCCTGAAATGACACGTTATTTTATGACCATTCCAGAAGCGGTCAGTCTTATTTTGCAAGCAGGGAGTATGGGAAATGGTGGTGAGATATTTGTACTGGATATGGGTGAGCCTGTCAAAATTGTAACTTTGGCTAAAGAAATGATTCGTTTATCAGGTATGCAAGCAGAGCGTGATATTGAAATTGTTTTCACTGGCTTGCGCCCTGGAGAAAAGCTGTATGAAGAGTTGTTTCATCTTCAAGAGCCTTTGCTTGGCACAGAGCACCCTAAAATCATGTTATCCCAAAGCAGGGCAAATGATTGGGATAGTTTGAAGCATTTATTGGCTAGGCTTGAATCTGCTTGTGTGGCACGTGACGCTGATTTGGTCAAAACTTTATTGCAAGAGCTGGTGCCTGAGTTTGTATCACCTGATTTATCAGCGCCTATGGCATCTCAAGAGCAGGTGTTGCACTGAGTGTGGCTGTAGTAACATGCGTGGATGTGATGGTTTTTTCACCTTTGCATACACCATTCACATACCAATGGGATGATGCACTAGGTTTGCCCATACAGGGGATTCGTGTACGTGTGCCTTTTGGCTCTAGTGAACGCATAGGTATTGTGCAACGGGTGTATCAACAAGCGGTTTCTGATAAGCTTAAAACAGTACGGGATCGTTTGGACATCATGCCATTATTGGATGAGGGCTATGAACATTTTATCAAACGCTTAAGCCGATATTATTTATCTGCTGAATCGCAAGTGTGGGAGATGGCTTTGGCATGGGCTGGTGAAGATAAGCGCCGTTTTCGCCCTACAAATCAACAAGGCTTATGTGATATGGATGCGGATTTGGCACAAGCCTTTAAGACGCGTGCAGCACTTGCAGTTAAAACCATTGCTGGGCGATGCGAGCAGCTATATCCATATTATCGTATTTTTAAGGCATTAGAAGCTGGTTTTTTAGAAGAATTCATTCAAGAGGTTGATATATGTGATAGCCTAAACCATGAGGCTATACCTGCACAATTGCATCCCAAACAACAACACGCTTATCAACAAGTGATGGATGCAAAGCAAGGATTTCAAAGTTTTTTGCTTTTTGGTGTAACAGGTTCTGGAAAAACAGAAGTTTATTTGCGTGTGGCAGCAGAAAAAGTAGAAGCTGGTGGTCAGGTACTGATTTTAGTGCCTGAAATTGGTTTGACTCCGATGTGGTTGGTGCGTTTAACACAGCGTTTTTCAAAGGTTGCGACATGGCATTCAGGGATGTCCGATGTGGAGCGTATTGCAGTTCGCCATCAACTCAAGGATGTGGATGTGTTGATTGGTACACGCTCCGCGCTGTTTTTGCCTTTGCCACGTTTAGCCATGATTGTTGTGGATGAGGAACATGATACTTCCTTCAAACAACAAGAAGGTGTGGCATATTCAGCTCGTGATATGAGTTTACTTTTGGCGCAAGAGAAAAATATTCCTGTTATTTTAGGCTCAGCCACACCAAGTCTGGAGAGTTGGCGACAGGTTTATACAGGCAAGATGCGTTTATTGGAGTTGCCTGAACGCATATCAGGACATCAGCCCATCAAGCCTGAAATTATTGATATGTGTGGTTGTCAAGCGGTGTTGTCTGATGAATTTTTGCAGGCTTTAAAAACGACAACAGAGGCTGGTAATCAGTCAATTATATTTTTAAACAGGCGAGGCTATGCACCTGCATTGCAATGCACAGCTTGTGGTCACGTGCCTGAATGTCATGCCTGCTCTATTCGTTTAACATTGCATAGAAAGGCTGGAGAATTACGTTGTCATAGCTGTGGTTATACACGGCGTGTACCTCGCGTGTGTGAGCATTGTGGAGAAGCTTCTTTATTACCATTGGGTGCGGGTACGGAAAAAATAGATGAGTTGTTGCGCGAGCATTTGCCAGAGCTTCGCTTTGCACGCTTTGATAGGGATATGGTGCAAAACCAAAACCAACTTGGGCAAATTTTGCAGCAGTTTGCGCAAGGTGAACTAGATTGCCTTATTGGAACGCAGATGTTGGTAAAAGGTCATCATTTTCCCAATGTGACATTGGTGGGTGTGGTCAATGCTGATTTGGGGCTGAATTTACCCGATTTTAGAGCTGGCGAGCGTTGGTGGCAGCAAATGATACAAGTTTTAGGTCGGGCTGGTCGTGGTGAGCATGTGGGACGGGTCATCATTCAAACATGCAACCCTGATGCTCCATGGTTATCTCGATTAAGCGATGTGCCAGCCCGTGTAGTGCTTGATGAGGAGCAGCAGCTTCGAGAGGCTTTATCCTTTCCGCCTTTTGGACGTTGGGTGCGTATTATTTTTTCATCTCGGCAATTGCATCGTGCAGAGCAGGCAGCTAATCATTTGGCAGATGTGTTAAGGCAGTGGGATAAAGTGGCGGTGAATGGGCCTGTGCCATGTGCGATGGAGCGGGTGGCTGGGCGTTTTCGTGTGGAATTATTATTGCGAGATAAAACGCGTAAGCTTTTACCTTGGAAGTTAGATCCATTATTAAAATCTATACCTATTCCTTCAGGCGTGCGGCGAAAAGTGGATGTTGATCCTCAGGATATGATGTGATGTGGGAGATGAGATGAGCGAGAATATCATTCGTGTACAAGGCGCAAGGGTACATAATCTGAAAAATATCAGTGTTGATATACCCCGAGAAAAACTGGTAGTGATCACAGGTGTATCAGGCTCTGGCAAGTCATCTTTAGCATTTGATACCTTATATGCAGAAGGGCAACGCCGCTATGTGGAATCCTTATCTGCTTATGCACGGCAATTTTTGGGGATGATGGAGCGCCCTGATGTGGATGTCATTGAAGGCTTATCACCAGCGATTTCTATTGAACAGAAAACCACCAGTAGAAACCCGCGCTCGACAGTGGGAACCATTACTGAAGTGTATGATTATCTACGTCTTTTATTTGCACGGGTTGGCAAGCCATATTGTTATGCTTGTGGCAAGTTGATTACAGCGCAGTCTGCGAGCGTCATTATCGAACAGATATTAGCCTTAAAAGAGGGCAGCAAGGTGCAAATATTAGCGCCCATTGCTAGGGCTAGAAAAGGCGAGTTTCGTCAAGAATTGGAACAAGCTGGAAAAGATGGCTTTGTTCGGGTTCGGATTGATGGTGAAGTGATGGCTATTGATGATGTGCCTGAGCTTAAAAAACATATCAAACATAATATCGAATTGGTTGTGGATAGATTGGTGATTCGAGATGGTATTCGCACCCGCTTGGCAGATTCAGTGGAAACTGCCCTGCGTTATGGTGAAGGTATATTGATTGCGTTGGTTGGTCGTGAAGAACGGCTATATTCTGAACACTATGCCTGCGCTGATTGCGGCATTTCATATCCAGAATTAGAGCCAAGGCTATTTTCTTTCAATTCCCCTGCTGGCGCGTGTCCCAAGTGTGATGGTTTGGGCAGACAAAGTGTATTTGACCCAGCTTTGGTGATACCCGATGCAACACTATCATTGCAAGCAGGCGCAATCGCACCATGGGGTGGGCGAGAAACGGTGATGTTTCATCAGACTTTATTGGCAGTTACCCAACATCTTGGTGTCAACATGGATGATGCATTTGAAACCTTGCCTCAAGAAGCTCAAAAGAAAATTTTATATGGGACAGGGCGAGATAAAGTTAGTTTTGTTTATGAAACAGGTACACAGCATCGCGTGGTGGAGCGTTCATTTGAAGGTGTGATTCCCAATTTGGAACGCCGCTATCGTGAAACCAGTTCGGATGATGTGCGTGAGGAATTAAGCAAATATATCAATGCTATTGCATGCCCTAGCTGCGAAGGCTCTCGCTTGAATCGTACTGCACGTCATGTGTTGGTTGGCGATTTATCATTGCCTGCGGTGTGTGCATTGCCATTGCGCGAGGCTGAAGATTGGATTACGCATTTACAATTAAGTGAGCAGGATCAAGCGATTGCAGAGAAAGTGGTGGATGAGATTGCCGCACGTCTAGGCTTTATGACAGAAGTGGGTTTGGATTATTTGAGTTTGGAGCGCACAGCAGGCACGCTTTCTGGTGGTGAAGCCCAGCGTATTCGCCTTGCAACACAAATTGGTTCGGCGCTGGTTGGCGTGCTTTATATATTGGATGAGCCTTCTATTGGTTTGCATCAGCGTGATAATGATCGCCTGCTTGCAACGTTAAAAAGACTACGTGATTTAGGTAACTCCGTGATTGTGGTTGAGCATGATGAAGATGCGATTCGGGCGGCAGATTTTATTGTCGATATGGGACCATTGGCTGGTGAACATGGTGGTGAGATTGTTGCACAGGGTGATTTGGAGACCATTTTATCTGTCAAAACCCTTACTTCTGATTATTTATCAGGGCGAAAATCTATTGCCATACCCAAGCGTAGAAAGGTGAATAAGAATCATAATATGCTGGGTATTGAAGGTGCGAGGGAGCATAATCTTCAATCGATTACCGCGCTTTTTCCTGTGGCACGATTAAGTTGTGTGACAGGGGTATCGGGATCGGGAAAATCCACCCTAACATTGGATACATTATACCGTGGGTTCGCGCGTTATTTAGGCTTAAAAACGGAGCGGGTAGGCGCGCATCAACATTTAATCGGTGTAGATTATATCAATAAAATCATTGATATTGATCAAAGTCCGATTGGGCGTACGCCACGTTCCAATCCTGCAACTTACACAGGTATTTTTACACCCATTCGAGAGCTTTTTGCTGCGGTGCCTGAGTCCAGAGCAAGAGGCTATAAGCCTGGGCGTTTTTCATTTAATGTGAAAGGCGGGCGCTGCGAGAGCTGCCAAGGTGATGGTATGATTAAAGTGGAAATGCATTTTTTGCCGGATGTTTATGTGCATTGTGAAGCTTGCCGAGGCAAGCGCTACAATCGTGAAACACTGGATGTGCGCTATAAAGGCAAAAGCATTGATGAAGTGTTGGATATGACTGTGGAAGAGGCACTGGAATTTTTCTATGCTATTTTGCCTATTCGCCATCGTCTACAAACATTGATGCAAGTGGGATTGGGTTATATTCGCTTGGGTCAAGCTGCGACCACTCTCTCTGGCGGTGAGGCTCAGCGGGTGAAATTGGCGAAAGAATTGGCGCGTAAGGCTACTGGGGATACCTTATATATTTTAGATGAGCCAACCACAGGGCTACACTTTGCTGATGTGGCTAAATTGCTTGAGGTGTTGCATGCATTGGTTGAGCGAGGAAATACAGTGATTGTGATTGAACACAATTTGGATGTGATTAAAACAGCCGACTGGATTGTGGATATGGGGCCAGAGGGTGGTGATCGTGGTGGTGAAGTGGTGGTCTCTGGTACACCAGAGGTTGTAGCCCAATGCAAAACATCATGGACAGGAAAATACTTAAAAACACATTTGATATAGGGGTTGAAAAAAATGAAAAGGCGCGGCATAGGCCGCGCCTCATCAAAATGGAGTTACATATCTTCTTCGGGATTGGCGGTGATTTGATGAATAGCTAAATCAGCACCCATATGTTCATCTTCTTCGGATAAGCGAATGCCAATGGTTGCTTTAATCAAACCATAGACGAGAAAGCCACCTACAAGTGCAATCGCTACACCTGTAAGTGTGCCCATCAATTGTGCTAAGAAAGTCACGCCACCAGCGCCACCAAAAGATGTGGTGCCAAAAACACCAGCAGCAATACCACCCCAAGCGCCACAAATACCATGAAGAGGAATCACACCCAATACATCATCAATTTTGAGTTTGTTTTGCATAAATGTGAATCCAACAACAAACACGCTACCTGCGACAAGACCAACAAACAATGAACTGATAGGATGCATAATATCTGAGCCTGCACATACAGCGACAAGACCAGCAAGTGCACCATTGTGTACGAAACCAGGGTCGCTCTTACCAACAATGGTTGCAGCAATCAATCCGCCAACCATCGCCAATAGAGAATTCATAGCGACCAAGCCTGATGCGCTATTAGCAGTGCCTGCACTCATGACATTAAATCCAAACCAACCCACGCATAGAATCCAAGAACCAAGCGCTAAGAAAGGAATATTGGAAGGAAGAATAGCGTTGACGCGTCCATCTTTGTTGTAGCGACCTCTACGCGCACCAAGTAAGATTACAGCACCGAAAGCTAAGAATCCGCCCATGCTATGTACAACAACAGAGCCAGCAAAATCATGAAATTCAGCACCAAAATTGGTATTCAACCAAGCTTGATAACCATAATTCCCAGCCCAAATCATGCCTTCAAAAAATGGGTAAACCAAACCCACCAATAATACAGTGGCCAATACATTAGGCCAAAAGCGAACACGCTCCGTAATACCACCAGAAATAATGGCGGGAATCGCAGCAGCAAAGGTTAAAAGGAAAAAGAAATGCACCATCTCATAGCCATTTTTGGCATCGCCAATAATATTAAGCTCTGGCACAGGGGCAAAAAAAGTAATGCCATAAGCGACGGCAAAACCAACAAAGAAATAGGCTATCGTGGAGAAACCAAAATCTGTAATCACACGAACCAGTGCATTGACTTGGTTTTTTTTGCGAACAGTGCCAACCTCAAGAAAGGCAAAGCCTGCATGCATGGCAAGCACCATTGCCGCACCCATGGTAAGAAAAAATACGTCCATTGTGTAAACTCCTAAAGTTATGATATAGTTAAAATGTGTTGTTTAATTGTTATGAAAGTGCATCAGCATCTTCTTCGCCTGTGCGAATGCGAATGACGCGTTCTACATCAGTAACGAAAATTTTACCGTCACCGATTTTGTCTGTGCGGGCTGAGGATAGAATAGCTTGAATAGCGGTATCCATTTGGGATTCAGATACAACAATAGAGATTTCTGTTTTGGGGACAAAGTCTACATTATACTCTGCACCACGGTATAATTCTGTATGACCTTTTTGGCGACCATGACCGCGTACTTCAGAAACAGTCATGCCGCTAATGCCCACTTCAAGCAGGGCATCTTTTACATCATCAAGTTTAAAAGGTTTAATAATGACTGTAATTTTTTTCATGTAAAATCTCCTCTCCAAATTAATATTCGGAGGCAAGCATGCCGCAAGAAAAAAGACTTGTCTAAATTAGGGTATAAAAAAAGGAGGCAGTGTTAGCTGCCTCCTTCTTTATTTCTGTGCTCTTTTTTATCAGAAAAGCGTTTGCATGGGCTAATATTTCTGCCTCAAAAGAGCATTTCAGAATGGTTGAGTGGGTTAATCCATTAACCCAATACTTGTTCACCATGCGATGTGATATCCAAGCCTTCACGTTCTGCATTTTCATCAACACGCAAACCAACAAGCATATCAATAACTTTGAGAATGATGAAGGTTACAACTGCGCAGTAAACAACAGTATAGGCAATGGCTTTAAGTTGAACAAATACTTGAGCACCCATACTTACGCCATCAGCTAGCCCTGCACCGCCGAATGAAGAAGATACAAATACACCTGTGAGTACGGCACCCACCATACCGCCAACACCATGCACACCAAAGGCATCCAATGAATCATCATAGCCTATTGCTTTTTTCAAGAATGCAACTGAACAAAAGCATACTACACCAGCAGCTGCACCAATGGCTAAAGCGCCAATAGGACCAACAAAACCAGAAGCTGGAGTAATGGCAACAAGCCCTGCTACTGCGCCTGAACAAGCACCCAATAGACTGGCTTTACCAAAGACTACTTTTTCAGCAATAGACCAAGCTAAAACAGCCATTGCAGTAGCAACTTGGGTGACCAATAGTGCCATACCCGCAGTGCCATCAGCAGCCAATTCTGAGCCAGCATTGAAACCGAACCAGCCTACCCACAATAATGCAGCGCCAATCATAGTGAGCACTAAGTTATGAGGCATCATAGCTTCTTTTGGATAACCTGTACGTTTGCCAAGTACCAATGCACAAACCAAGCCAGCAACACCAGCGTTGATATGAACCACAGTGCCACCAGCAAAGTCAAGCACGCCATCATCGCCGAGCAAGCCACCACCCCACACCCAGTGGCAAACGGGTGCGTAAACGGCTAATACCCAGATGCCTGTAAATAGCATCACTGCAGAAAATTTCATACGTTCTGCAAACGCGCCAATAATTAAAACAGGTGTGATAATCGCAAATGTCATTTGGAATGTGGCGAATACAGTTTCTGGAATAGAGCCAGATAAGGTATCATAGCCTACACCTGAGAAGAATGCTTTACCCAAGCCGCCGATAAAACCAGTGCTGCCTTCATCAAATGCCAATGAATAACCCAACACAACCCATAATACACTCATCAATGAAGCAATAGCGATGGTTTGCATACACATGGATAGCACATTTTTCTTGCGAACCATGCCGCCATAAAATAGTGCTAAGCCTGGTAAAGTCATAAGTAATACAAGTGCTGTTGCGGTAATCATCCAGGCTGTATCGCCTGAATTTAATGTAGGTGCTTCGTCAGCCAATGCCAATGTTGGCATGAATAGCGCCGCAGGGAGTAAATATACTATTTTAGAAATCATATTTTTCATCATTTTATCCATCCTATTATGATAATGCATCAGCATTTTCTTCTCCGGTACGGATACGAATAACGCGTTCAACATCAGTGATAAAAATTTTGCCATCGCCAACTTTTTCTGTACGAGCAGCTTTTACAATTGTATCCACTACCATATCAACCTGATCGGCTGAAACGGTTGTAGATATTTCTGTTTTAGGTACAAAATCTACATTGTATTCTGCACCACGGTACAATTCTGTATGCCCTTTTTGACGACCATAGCCGCGGACCTCTGTGATAGTGAGCCCTGTGATACCAGCATCAGCAAGTGCATCTTTTACATCATCAAGTTTGAATGGTTTGATGATTGCAGTAATCATTTTCATAATTTTCCTCCTTTAGAGTTTTCCAATATGTTGGTCTAACTAAAAATATACAAAACAGAGAGGGCGCTTATCTCGCCCTCTCTATAAAATTCATTTAGAATCCGTAAGTCATTTCAAAGGCGTAAGATTTTGTAGTCACGCCTGCAGTTGCGCTGCTTAAAGTTGAACCAGCATTGTTTTTGATAGAGCGGTATTCAAATAATGCACCCAAGCCTCCACCAATAGCGCTAGTAAGAGCGAAAGTATTTGATGTTGCTTCACCACCTAGGTTTTTGTTATCATCAAATGTGCCGAAGCGGTACGTAAAGCCGAAGTTATCAGTCATGTCATAATGAACAGTTGCAAAATAACCGCCTTTTTTGATGGTTCCTGTTTTAATTTCATTGTATTCAGCACCAATGATTAGGCTATCAATGGCATCGTATGTGAAATCAATATCAAGTGTGCGATCTGCATTTGCACCAGGGTTGGTTGTGCTTAGGTATGAAATACCGAGGTTTAAACCATCCATTGGGGTCAAACCAACACGTGTACCTGTACTGTGAACACCTGTGGTTGTTGTGCCATTGGTATCAACTTTATCTGCGTAATAAACAATAATATCAGCGATACCCATTGAGCCAGCGATAGAAGCACCTGTTAGGTTGGTCGGTAAGCCATTATCAAATACCAAAGCATGAGAAAATTGGTACATGTCTGGTGCATCAAGCAATTCCCAGCCAATGGGTGCATTGAACTTACCAAAGGTGAAGGTTGCGCTGTTATCACCCATGGGGAAGTTCACATATACATAGCCTTGCTCGAATAGGCTGTCTGCTGCAACATTACCACCAGCCGATGGAAAGCCCTGTAAATCAAAGCGCATGCCCACATTATCTTCTTGATACTCAATATCCAATTCAACCTGATCCAAGCCAAAGCCTGTTGGTGATGAAGTGGCTGGCGCATGTGTGCTGCTCCAAGATGAATCAACAAAACCACTGATTTGGATGTTATCAAGTTTATCTTTAAGGCTGTCTGCCTGTGCAGGCATAGATGCAAATGCTAAAGTCATAGCTGCTGCAAGTGTGTTACGAATAATCTTACTCACAAGAATATTCCCCCTATCTTTATTAAATTTATTTAATCCAATTTGGATTTTGATTTAAGTATAACAATAGGTGTGCCAAAGCTTGTAGAGAAATGAAATGCATTATAAATACTTTTATATTAATAAGTTAGATTTATTTCGGATTATTTATCAAGCAGACATTTATTTATAATGCCTAATTATTAGTCATTGATAGCCTTATTAATAGGCAATATATGCTAGTAGAGCTGTGGATGTTTTTGTTTGCTCTTAATCCAGCTTATATGGACTATTTACTGCTTTAGAATTCTATTGATTTTAAGCAAATGACTGTAAATTTATGGATATTGATTGTTTTTTTTACCTTTTTTTTCGTTGAATAGCGGTACTATTCGCCTCAAATCTATCTAAAATCATCCCAACCCCATGAATTTTTGCTACAATCGTTTAAGTCTGACAGGCTTCTAGCAGGGTTTCTATTTTGCTGTTAATGTTGGGCGCGAAAGTTTCGTGTAGGTTGGTTGAAATAATAACGATTTAAGGTGAGTGTATGTATCAGTTTGATTTAGCCCCTTGGGGAATGTTTTTTGCAGGTTTGATG
>JALWPO010000280.1 GCA_026994965.1 Mariprofundaceae bacterium
TAGCTCCACCATCGAGCAACTCTACCGCTGCTGCAACTTGTTTCACCGCCACATTTAATTCCTGCGCAATCTGCTTAATCATGCCATATCTCCAAGCATACATTTCATCCGCCGCTTTCTATAGCAGACAAGGATTCCTGCAAGATATTTCAATTGCTGTTTAATCACAAACCCTTTAAGTTATCAGGGTTTCACAAAAAGAGGTGTTTTTGATGATGGAAGAAAGTAGATGAGTAACCAAAGCCTTATCCCCATAGAAAGAGTGCAGCAAAGCATTCTATTTATGCGAAAAGAAAAGGTTATATTGGATTCTGCTTTGGCAGAGTTGTATGGCGTGGAAACCAGAACGCTAGTGCAGGCTGTGAAGCGCAATATTGATCGGTTTCCTGAAGATTTCATGTTTCAACTTACATCCGAAGAGTATGCGTTTTTAAGATCACAAACTGTGACCTTAAAAAGAGGCCGTGGTCAGCACCGTAAATATATGCCTTATGCATTTACAGAACAGGGTGTTGCCATGCTTTCAAGTGTTTTAAGAAGTACACGAGCAGTGCAAGTGAACATAGAAATCATGAGGACTTTTGTACAGCTGAGGAAAGAAAGCGCAGTGAATAAATCGCTTTCTCGCAGACTAAATAAACTTGAGCAAAAATATGATCAACAGTTTGTCGTTGTGTTTGATGCATTAAGGAACCTTATTGAACCACCAGTTACAGACAAGCAACCGATTGGCTTTGTTCACCCAAAGAAAAGAGAAAAAGGGTAGCGTCCCCTTTTTACAATGAATGAGGCTTGAGGCACCATTTTGAAATCACAAACTGTGACTTCAAGTTGAGGATACCTTGCATAAACAATCTAGTCAGTCTAGTCTCTTTGTCTGATTAGGAGGATACGATGACAACATGGCAACTACAAGATGCAAAAGCACGATTAAGTGAAGTGATTAAATCTGCAGCTCAAGAAGGCCCTCAAGAAGTCACTGTGCGCGGCAAGCCGTCAGCCGTTATTCTCTCTGTTGAAACATACCAAGCCATGAAAAAGCAGCGTCCTGATTTTGTGTCTTTTATGCAGCAGTCGCCATTATTGGGTGAAGATATTGATATGTCGCGCTCTGAATCATTAACACGAGATGTTTCTCTGTGAGCTATTTGCTGGATACCAATGTGTTATCCGAGTTGGTGCGCCCCAAGCCCAATGCTTCGGTGCTTTCATGGTTTTCTAGTGTGCCTGATGAAAGTTTATATCTCAGCACATTGACCATTGGTGAAATTCGTAAAGGTATAGAAGGTGTGCCTAATACAAGGCGCAAAGAGAAGTTAAGAGTATGGTTAGAGCATGAACTGCCTGAATGGTTTGGTAAGCGTGTATTAAGTATTGACGGTGATGTTGCAGAGCGATGGGGAAGGCTACAAGCACAAGCTAAACGACCCGTACCAGCCATTGATAGTCTTCTTGCTGCGACAGCTTTGCATCATGAATTGCGCATGGTGACACGCAATGAAAAAGATTTTGATTATCATGGGCTTGATGTGATTAACCCGTGGAACATTTGATGTGAGAGGAATGGTATGTTGAGAAAAAAGGCTAGCGTCCCCTTTTTCATGAAGGATGAAAAAAATAGTGAATCAGCCGAGTCTGACTCCATTGATTTATTTCAAGGCAAAAGAGGTTTAAATGACACGATCTGCTGACTACACAATTAAAGGGTTCTTGTACCAATTCAATAAAACACTACTTGAGATCCTTAATTCCCAAAATGATGAAACCATCACAATCGAAGGAATCATCGAAGATGTAGATGTGGTATCGCCTTCCAGAACAAAAGCAATCCAATGCAAATATCATGAGGCAAGCTCAGAATTTAAGGTGAGCACTATTTACAAACCATTGCTTCAAATGATGATACATTTCAAAAAAAGTAAAGCTAAAGATATCAATTACATACTATTTGCACACTTTCCGAATGTTACGACCCCTAAGCCGACAATCTCTGAATCGGATTTACAGTCTGCAATTGACTCTAAAAACAAAAGTTTAAAAACATATATTGAAAAGCTAGATGGAAAAGTTGATTTCGATACATTCCTTTCTAAATTTAAAATAGAATTTGCCCCATCGTTTGATAATCTTGTCCCCCAAGTAACGCAAGCGCTAAAGAATTGTGGTATCGCAGAAGAGGAAGTTGAAACGCTCTCATAC
This sequence comes from Mariprofundaceae bacterium, assembly GCA_026994965.1. GTDB lineage: Bacteria > Pseudomonadota > Zetaproteobacteria > Mariprofundales > Mariprofundaceae. The sequence goes on from JALWPO010000280.1 coordinate 2,200, forward strand.
CCTAATGCTATTAATATGGTTGCTGTCATTAGCACAAAGCACGAGCCAAAAGACAGGGAGATAACAAAGGCCCAACTACTGGAGAGTTTAAAAACCATTCGGAAGACGGCCATATCTCATTGGACAATGGCTTTACGTTCAAAAAAGCAGGTGCTTGATGCTAGACGAAAACAACTCAGAGCATGCCTTAGCACAAATTCTCGTCTCAGATATTTAGTATTTGACCCCGATAGCCTTGATGATTTTGATAAGGAAATAGTTCTCTTTATTGATAGCTACCTCACGAAATACCATTCAAAAAGTGCTCATATAAGCACTCCCATATTTTGTTTGCGCACCTCCATAGAAAAGATTCAAGACATCCAATTTAGATTGCATTCCAAAGGGATTTCATCAACTGATGGGTATATAGGGCGGAAATTTGATGAGTCACACTTTCTGAGGCCTCCTATTGTCCAGGGTTCTCCTCGAAGTGGGATAAAACGAGAGTTTTCACTAAGACTCCTTAGATGGGATGATCATCGCACAACTCTTAACAAACAAAAGTGTGATGACTTAATCATTATCGGAAATTGCACCTTTGATGAACTGGATACGAAAGACGTGAATGTAGAGGAGCTATCAGCAAACTCTATTAAAGAAATTGGGTACGTAATGGGAGTCAGTGATGTCTACGAATAAAATTGGCCAAGTAATGTCATGCGCTCCTGGGGCTATTATTGTCTCTATTGACGGATTGAAAGTTTTTGAAGCGAATAAAGAGACTCTTCAGGTTGGGCGTTATCTTAAAATAGCACAAGGAAATTCTGATTTCACAATTGCCTCTATTAGAAATGTTAAAGGCATCAACGTGTTAGACAAAGAAGACAAACTTGATTGGCAGTTCCAGATAGAGTGCCAAGCTGTTGGAACTCTCATTGACGGTGGCGCTGTGTTTGAAAGAGCAAGCGTGCTTCTTCCTGTTCCAACAGAGCCAGTTTTTGCAGCAGATCAAAAAACTCTAGATAAAATATTTGCAGCGGATTCTGACTACCAATTCCCTCTTGGCAAATTAACTATGAATCCAGATATCGACATGAAAGTTAATGGGGATGGGTTTTTCAGTAAGCATATTGCAGTTGTTGGATCAACCGGCTCTGGTAAATCATGCACAGTAGCGAGAATTCTTCATGACATAGTAGGGATTGCTGAACAGGTGAATAATAATAAAGGCAAGCAAAACAATTCACATATTGTGATTTTTGATATCCACGATGAATACAGCGCGGCATTCGATCTTTCAGATGAACAAAATTTCACTTTAAACAGGTTAGATATTGATTCCCTTCACCTTCCATATTGGCTGATGAATTCAGAAGAACTTGAAAGCATGTTTATCGAAAGCAACGAGGCTAATTCCCACAATCAAGTAAGCCAATTTAAACAGGCAGTAATTCTGAATAAGGAGCGCCATAACCCGACCATTAATGAAATGACATATGACACCCCAGTCTATTTTTCTATTAAGGAAGTTTATTACTACATAGAGAATATGAATCGAGAAATGATTAGTCGGGTTGATGGGGAAAATAAACCGAAATTACTAGATGGAACCCTCGTGGATGAACGCAAAGCTCATTACTTTAAAAGTATTTGCACATTCGTGCCTCAATCAGCCGCTAAAGCCGACAAAGCGACCAGTGGGCCATTTAATGGCGAGTTCAATAGGTTTGCCTCTCGGTTAGAAACGAAGCTTTCTGACAAGCGCTTACGTTTCTTGTTGAGTCCAGAAAAGAATGATGGTTCTCCATTTAGTACAGATGACTTTGAAGAGATAATGAAGCAGTTCTTAGGCTATTTGAACAAAGCTAATGTTACTATTGTTGATCTTAGTGGTATTCCTTTTGAAGTTCTAAGTATCACGGTGAGTCTTGTTTCTCGATTGATTTTCGATTTTAGTTTTCACTATTCAAAGCTGCGGCATAAGACGGGTGAGCTCAATGATGTGCCAGTCATGATCGTTTGCGAAGAGGCACACAACTACGTTCCGCAGAAGGATGCTACTGCATACCGTGCCTCTAGAAAATCACTTGAACGCATAGCTAAGGAAGGGAGGAAATACGGACTTAGCCTCATGGTTGTGAGCCAGCGACCATCTGAGGTGTCAGAGACAATCTTTGCTCAATGTAATAATTTTGTTGCCTTAAGACTTACCAATAATGCTGATCAAAATTATGTCAAAAGACTTTTCCCTGATAATTCAAACGGCATAACAGACATTTTACCAAACTTGGCTCCAGGTGAATGCGTGGTTGTTGGAGATGCAGTGTTACTTCCCGCAGTTGTACAGATGCCATTACCAAACCCTGAGCCTCATTCAAAGAGCGTTCAGTTTCACCAAGAGTGGAGTGAGGCATGGAAAGATATTACCTTTACTGAGGTAATAACTCGTTGGAGAAAGGAGTAGTTTTGAGAGTTGTGAGTCTGGAAGGTCTGACCAAGCCAAGTGCTTGATATATAATCATTTAGGTCTGAAATATGGTCTATTTTCAGCCTTAGAGACTCCTTTTTGAGAGTGAAAATCTAGCTTTAAGAATTTATGGTGTGGTTTATGCCAAAAGCGCAGTTCGGGTGACAAGAACAGTAAATATTTTGATGGTGCGATATGTGAAGTAAATGTATAAAAGTTGACTTCACTTCACATATTGCTTATCTTGCATTTTATGGATGTAAATGCGGATAGTATCATATGAAATATAATAAAATTAGCTATTTAGATAAGCTTAAGCAGTTGCGCGACTTCTATCCTATGTCGTCAGCGTTAATGGAAGCACTTGGTATTTCTCGCAACTCACTTCTTAATTGGCTTGATAGACCTGAATCGATTAAAGCGGAAAATCGCTTTAATATTGATGTGCTTTATTGCAAACATTTTGTTGTGCCTGAATGGGATAAACCCAAACAAAGCTTTGATGCCGTTTTGTTGCCCGATGATATGCCCAATAATCATCATGTGTTTATGCCTTTTTTGCGCCGTATCAGCTATGGCACGATTGAGATTGAACGCCCTATCGATCAAGCCAACTTTGATAAAGCCATTGATGCGGAAAAGTTGCCAAGAAATATGTCCAAAAAAGAATTTCATGAGGCTTGGAATACATTTGTAAGCATCAAAGGCTTGTGGGAAAAAATCATTGAGCATCAAGAGCCATTTTTAATTTCGGAAGAAAGCATCAAATTCTTACACAATAGCTTTATGCGCGGCGTGCATCCCAATGCAGGATTTTATTCCAAAGATTTGCGCATCATGGGAACGCTTGAAAACTTTGATACGACCTTGCCAGAAGATGTGCCCGAAGAAATCAATCGTTGGGTATATAAGTATAACAACATCTCCACGCTTGAAGATATGGCAAAGGCACACGCCCACTTTATTGCTATTCATCCTTTTGGTGATGGCAATGGTCGTGTTGGTCGGGCATTGCTTATGGCGCAATGCTTAAATGCACGTTTGATGCCGCCTGTTTTTAACAGTGAGAACCGAGCGATATATTTCGCTGCTATGGAGCATGCCTTGATACATGGGCGACATGCACCTTTAATACGTTTATTTTACGAGGCTTCTACTTCTTGAAATGAGGCTGGATTCTTGGTTTAAATAACCAGCAAAAGCATATCAACTCTCTGGACAAGAAGTTAACTTCACTTATCAATTATCAGCTTCCAAATACAAATAACTAAATCCAGCCGATGCACCCATACCCTCATTCACACTATGGATAGGTTGCAATGAAATGCTTTTATCATCTTTCTCAATCGGTGCAGCATCACCAACAGAAACCCCCAATGTTGCTTTGCCAGCAGCACCAGAATATTTGCCTGCCAAGCGATACTTACTTTGCCCAGCATCCCTAGCAAGCACTGAATAATCAATATGATTAGATTTCCCAAGCCCTATATCCACACCAAACTTAATACCTGTTTCACCTTTATAATATTCCACCATGCCTTGATCTTGGGATGTGAATGTACAACGAATATCTCGGCTAGAGTGAATCAGCAAATTCAAGCCTGAGTGTGGCAAGACCTTACATTCCAATGTACCAATCATATGTTTCGGCACTTCACTATGCTCTGCAAGCGCAGAATAAGGCAATAACAATAATATAAACACATACAATCCATTGATAAATCTATTCATATACCACCTCCTTAATTTGAGTGGCGCTATGCTTACATGCTATTGAATAGTCGCTACACACAAGCAAACATTTCTTATGCAAGCACTAGATATTATAGACCTTATATTATCAATTGGTGAGTTTATTTTTTTCCTCAATCCAGCGAGACATAAATTCTGTGCTTCTATGGTGATGATGGTTCAGCATTTGTCCGATAAAATTTTGCTGCCTATGCGCTGCCAAGTGTTCTTTCACCTCTAATATTCGATGCAATAGGGCGCGCTGATTACCTGCTTGGTTAAACAATGTGGTCACAATCTTATCGCCATTAATTTGCGCTTGCTCCCAAGCGATTTTATCTTGATACAATGCCACTGCCGCATCGGCAAAGGCTTGCGGCTCATCTTCAACACGCCCTGCCCAATCTGGACCAGTCATCATACCTTCCGCACCCACCGAAGTAGTGATGCTTGGTGTACCAAAACTCATGGCATCGGAAAGCTTAGTTTTAACGCCCGCTCCAAAACGCAGTGGCGCAAGATGAATCCGCGCATTGCTCATAACATCTTGCACATTTTCTGCTCTATCTTTAATCAAAAAACCTGCGTTGGGATTGTGCAAAGCTGCAGCTTTGGGCGGTGTGTATGCGCCATAAATATGCAATTCAGCTTGGGGTAACTTGGCTCGAATTAATGGCCAAATGCTTTCTTTTAGCCAAAGCACAGCATCCCAATTTGGCGCATGCCTAAAATTGCCAATGCTGATAAAATGGGCACGCTGCTCAAAGCTGGGCAGGGCTTTGATATGCGGCTCATCCAGCATCAATGGACATAAATGCAATAGCTTATCAGCAACCCCAAAATATTTATCCAACACTTCAAGCTCAACATCTGAAATCAATAGTGATAAATCCGAGCGATAAATCGATGCAATTTCTCGCCATGCTATCTCGTCATACAAATCTTCTTGTTCAGGCTGTATTGCCACTGCATGCGTACGCTTCACCTGCGCATGCCTAGCCTCTCTTAAACAATGCAAATCAACCGTTTCAATCATGCGCATAGCATTAGGGCATGCTTTTGCCACACGCCAGCCAAACTGCTCTTCCATCATAAACCGATCAAAAAGCACGATATTTGGGTTCATTTTGGCGATAAAAGCATCAAAACTGCTATCATTTACGGCGATTTCGGATATTTCAATGCCCAAACCACTTAAATCTTCAGAATAGGGCGTGGCAACCGCAGGGCTTGCCATATGCACTTGCCAGCCTTGCTGCAAAAATGCATGAATAAGCCCCATCATGCGCGCGCCTGAACCTGTGGATTTCGGCTCAGGCAGTACGTAGGCAATGATGAGCACTTGCATGTGTTACAACACCATTTTCACATCATCATGCGCCGATAATTCACGATAAAGATTATCCAATTGTTCGCGGCTCTGCGCTTGTATGGTGATGGTGACTGCCAAATACTTGCCTGTTTTACTGGGCTGGCTACGCACGGCACCTTCGCCCAAATTGGGCACATGTTGACGTGCAATCATCACCATCGCTGATTCAAAATCTTTATGATTTACACCCATCACTTTGATGGGAAATTCGCAAGGAAAGGTGAGTAGTGTTTCTTCATTAGACATGCCGCCAAGCTACCAGCTTCGCTCTGCACTGCACGCAAGTGATAAACCTGCTATGTTTTGCGAGCGAATATGACTTGTGTCGGAGAAAAATATATGAACACCTTAAACACAGAATGGCAAAAACAAGTGGTGAACTGGGAATATTCATCCGCAGCAACCCCTGATATGGCTGAAATACCTGTGCAACCCTTTCCCGCATCTTTGCATGAAAGCGGTGAAACGCGTGTGATTGAACTCAATATCTCCAAAGTGCTAGAAACGCCTTATCCCGCCACTTCCCCCAGCCTGCTTGCCAATTATATTCGTATTTGTGAAGGCGAGCATATTCAAACCCAATGCACAGCCACATCTGAAGTATTTTTTGTCATGCGCGGTTCTGGTCGCACCATCACTGAGCAAGGCATTATCACATGGAAACAAGGCGATGCTTTTGCTTTGCCTGGCAATACGCCACTAACCCATGAAGCCAATAGTGATAGCGCTTTGTATTGGACACATGATCAACCCCTTCTCAACTATTTGGGTGTATCACCCACGAAAAAACGCTTCAACCCTGTATTTTACAGCCAAGAAAGCATGGTGGGCGAAGTCGCCGCATTGCGTGAAATTGCATTGCAAGAAAAGCGCAATCGTGTAGGCATTATTCTTGGCAATAAAGATTGCAGCAAAACCAAAACCATGACCCACAGCATGTGGTCTTTATTTAATCTATTGCCTGCTGGTGAAATGCAAAAACCGCACCGCCATCAATCCATTGCTTTAGATTTAGCAGTATCAGGCAATGCAAACACATATACCTTGTTGGGCAAAAAAGTAGATAGTGATGGCAATATTATCAACCCTATTAAAGCCGTTTGGTCGCCCAACAGTGTATTCATCACCCCACCGGGCTGGTGGCATTCCCATCACAATGAATCTGATGAGGACGCTTATGTGTTCCCCGTACAAGACGCTGCTTTACACACCTATTTGCGCACGCTGGATATTCAATTTGTAAAATAAATGTTGGATTAATACGGCAGACTGAACGTATTAAAACTAAACTTGTGCCAATTTCTCCAAATGAACATTCATGGTCTGATATAGTAAAGATGGGCGAAAAGGCTTGGCCATGACAACAATATCCTCAGGCACAAAATCAGGCAGATGCCCAGAAATTAACATGCAAAGTGAGGGTTTTAATTGTGCTCTTGCCTGCTGAATAAAATCAATACCATTGCTGCCTGGTAAAGTATAATCACTGATAATCGTTGAAATATCATACAGTTGAAGCTGCTGCAAATCATCCATAGCATCCTCTGCTGACGCATACGTCTGCACCTGCTTACCAAGGGATTCGAAATAATCTTGAAGCAACAATCGAATCTCTTTTTGATCTTCCACAATAACAATCACCGAGCCAACACCCCTCCTTCCAAAGAAGGTGTGCAACCTAGCCAAAGATAATATAATACATTTGTGATATATTTCACACTACCACAACCCATGGACTGGTTAATGTGCGCTATATCATCTTTGGAAGGGGAGTATGTTACTTTGATATATAATGTGATGATTCAAGCATGAAGTTTGAAGCTTCCGATTTTCCATATGCCAATACCATTCATGTGAAGAAAGGCACTTGCGTGGTCTACGAAGGTGATGAAGGTGGCAACACAGCCTACCTGATTCTTTCTGGTGCTATGGAAGTACTCACAGAATGTATTGATGGCACACAAACTTCACTTTACAAACTGAAAGTAGGCGAGCTTTTTGGTGAATTGGCATTAATGGGTGTAAGCACACGCACTGCCAGCGTTTACGCCATTGAGGACACCACTTTGCTTAAAATTAACCGCACCATGTGGGATGTTTGCCTTAAAGACTATGATTTTCTCACGCGTGTAAACACTATGCTTTTACATCGTTATCTGGAAACCACGAAAGTAGTTCGTAGGCTGGGTCAATCTTCAGTATTGCATAGGTTAGGCGTGTATTTACTTACGCTACCTGAATGGAAAAATAATGCGTGTGATGAAATTGATGTGATTCTACCATCCCATGCCCAGCTCGCACGCTTGCTGAATTGTACGCGTGAACGCGTCAGTAAAATTATGCGTGAACTTTATCAAACAGGGACCATAAAAAAGCATGAACATGGTCAAGGCATCACAATATCCAAAACAAAACTAACCGATACCTTAATGGATGTGGGTGCTGATAAATAATAGTGATTTAAAAACACTGCTTGCACATCTTGGCGCTCCGTTTCATGCTTCCCCTACTTAGTATGACATTTTATCATCAGAGGTGATTTTTATGCTGTATCGTTTGCTTGCCCTGCTCCTGTTTATTTCACTTACATCATGCGGCTTAATCCACAAACCTGAAGCCAATCAACCACAAAAGAGTAGCACATCCAAACCAAGTAAAAGCCCTAGTGGTGCTACAGTGACCCATGTTCAACCCGTCATCAGTATGATTCCTGAATTTGATGATATTCCTATTCCATCTGAATTATCCCGTGATGAAGATCGTAGCTTTGTCTATGAAGCACCTGGCATCACCATGGGTGTGATTGGCTATAGCGGTTATTACAAAGGCGGCAGTATTGCCAAGTTTTTTCGTAATGAAATGCCTAAGCATGATTGGCAATTTTTGAATGCTTTTAGTGAAGGTGAGCGTTATTTAATTAATTTTATTAAAGCCGATAAATCTTGTCTGATTAGTGTGGAAGAAGGCTCATTATCCACACGTGTGACCATTAAAGTAGGTCCCACACAAGGACGTTAATCTGTACCCTTAATGAAATAATCAAGCAAAGCATCTGCATTTGCTTTTAGCATGTGGTAGGCATCTTCAAAGCCATGTACGCCACCATAATAAGGGTCTGGCACATCAGCAATCATATCGCTATCAGACTCAAATTGCCGCATCATCAATAGTCGTTCGACAGACACGCCCATAGCCAATAGACTCTCTCGATTATCAGCATCCATCGCCACAAACCAATCCCATTGTGATAATTTGGATGCGGTGATTTGCTGCGCCCTATGCTGGCTTAAATCTAGACCATACTGCTGTGCAATGGCTGCTGAACGCGCGTCTGCCAAACCGCCAATATGCCAATCACCTGTGCCTGCTGAAGAGAATTCAAATTGATGTGCCAAACCGCGCTTTTCAGCTTGCCCACGCACCACCACTTCCGCCAAAGGCGAGCGGCAAATATTTCCCAAACAAACAAAAACAATGCGCATCGGTTTAGCCATGTTGTAAATTCTTTTCTGCTTGAGATAGCTGCAAATATACGGGCTGAATCCACCGGCTATGTGCAGTATGATCAATTTTATCCCATTGGGATTGTAGCAATACCGCCAATGCATCTGCACGATTTTTCTTTAAGGGCAATCGATGCCAGCCATGCAATGAAACTGGTACATCTTGATGCGCTACAAACGTATCCACTGGCATGCTTTCAATATCAGACCAAAGCTGACATTGCTCTTTTTGTAGTGCTATGCCTTGCTTATAACAACCTGTGAATACTTCACCTGCCCTTGCATCTTCCAATACCCATACAGGTGTTTGTATATCACTTTGTACGGCTGTAATCGCCAATGAAGAAAGCCCCCAAATGGGAAGCTTCAATGAAGCATTCACACCCGCCATTATCGCCGCGGCAATGCGTAGCCCTGTAAACGAGCCTGGACCTTGCCCAAGCGCCAACATACCCAAATCAGACCAATCCAATTGCGCTTGCTTTAACACATCTTGTAATAATGGTAATACGATTTGTGAATGTTGTTTGCCTGCTTCAGCTTGGGCTGTAAACACAGCACCCGATTCAGTGATTAAACAAACACTGGCTGGACCTGTTGCTACATCCAACGCCAATACTGGATAACTCATACCAAAGATTTAAGCGCTGTGCGCAGAGCATCTCCATAATCTGGATGTTGCAAACCAAGCTTGGCATTGGCAAGCAAGAAACCATAAGGATTACCTGCATCAAAGCGTTCACCCTCTATCAATACCCCATACACGGGCTCTTCTTGAGCCAGCTTACAAATAGCATCGGTCAACTGGATTTCACCACCTACACTTGGTTTTGCTTCTCTCAACAAATCAAATAATCTGGGTGTAAAAATATAACGTCCAATCATCGCCATATCAGAAGGCGCATCATCCACTGCTGGTTTTTCCACCATCGCTTGCAAACGAAGCAAATCGCCCTCATGAGAAGCTTTAACAATACCATAGCGATTGACTTCATCCTTGGGCACACAAGCCAAGCCAATCACCGATGCACCCGTCTGCTCATGAACGGCTCTTAATTGCTGCATAGCACCATCATCATTGGATAAAATTAATTCATCAGCAAGTGAAATACCAAAGCATTCATCGCCTACCCATGCTGCTGCACACAAAACAGCATGCCCCAAGCCCAAAGGTTGTTTTTGGCGAATATAGGCAACATCTGCCATGCGTGCCACGCGGGAAACGGTCTGATACAACTCATCTTTACCCGCAGCATGCAAGTTGGCTTCCAACTCCGCAGAAATATCAAAATGATCCTCAATCGCACGTTTACCGCGACCTGTCACCATGACAATTTCATCCATACCTGCATCCAGAGCTTCTTCCACACCGTATTGAATCAAAGGTTTATCAACGATGGTTAACATTTCCTTAGGTGTTGCTTTGGTAGCAGGCAAAAAGCGCGTACCCATACCAGCAGTTGGAAATATGATTTTACGCAACAGCTGTGTCATCAGTAATTATATTACGACAAACGACCATATGAATGCAAACCCGCAAGATACATATTCACACCCAAGAAACAGAATACCGTGACCAAGAATGCAATCACTGTCCACCATGCCAATGTGCGACCATGCCAGCCATGAGAGATGCGCACATGCAAATAAGCACCATACACCAACCACACAATCAATGCCCAAGTCTCTTTAGGATCCCAAGACCAATAACCACCCCAAGCTTCTGCTGCCCATGCCGCACCAAGAATGGTTGCCAATGTGAATGCAGGAAACCCAACAGCTACAGATTTATATGCCAATTGATCCAAGGCATCCAAGCTAGGAAAAACAGCAACCATTTTACTGTTGCGTGCTTCAAGCCACTGACGCACCAAATAAGCCATGCCAGCACCACATGCCACGGCAAATGAGCCATAGCCTATAAAGTTCATCGGCACATGAATTTTCATCCAATACGATTGCAAAGCAGGCACCAAAGGCTTGATTTCAGCCTGCCCTACAGAATCCAACCAAATGCCGAAAAATACACCCGATGCGACCAATGCCATCACAAATGCGCCCATAGCTTTGGCTTGATAACGTCTTTCCCATTGCAAATAAATAATTGTAGTAATGCAAAAAAGTAAAATAAATACTTCATAAATATTGGATACTGGCGCATGCCCAATATCACCATCCATAAACAAATAAGATTCATACCAACGCAATAATAATGACGAGCCACCAGCATATACCGCACCCCACGCAGCAGCTGTTGCCATCTTTCCAATAAAGGATTCTGGTGCAAATAAATATGCAATATAACAAATAGCCGAGAATATGAACAATATATTCATGGTCATAATCACATGCCCTGCAAATAAGTTGGATTGGTCTTCATAGGAAACCATGGCTGATGTTGGTTCAAGCAATGTGAACAAAGCCATCAATACAATCATCAATGCGCCACCATCAAACCAAGAGACCATCATTTGTGGAATCCGACCATGGATTATGCTCGGTTTGGCAACCGATGCCATAATCGATAGACCTGCACCAAGCAATGCACCTGTACCCAACCAAATCAAACCATCTTGACCAACCAGCTGAAAGATATAACCATTTTCCGTATAACCATCACCACCAAACATCGCTAGACCCACTGCGCCTAGCATCAATCCTATATATGCCCAGTAACGCACAAATGCTGCACGTCCCTGATATAGACTTTGCCATAATCCACTCGATTCTGCGATTGCTGTCATATTACATCTCCTTGCTTCAAACTTTGCATATCATCTTCCATATCGCTTAAAATTTGATGAAATTCGCGTTCAAAATTAAGTGGGTTCCGATTACTCAAACCAACTAAACTGACCTGCACATCATTGCCTTTACGACGCACAATCACCCATAACTTGCGATGCGCTACATACAACATAATACATAAACCTATCACAAGTAAAGCGCTGCCTACCCATATCACATTCATACCTGGATCTTTCGCCAGTTGTAATCCTGTGTAATACGTTTGATCATAATCATCAAGTACAGGAACATATGGCCATGGCAATCGTGGAATCACTTGCACCGCTTGCAATACACGCATCGCCATCGCTTGGAAGTTTTCTGGACGTTTACCTTTGCCAAACACATCATCCATCGCTTCCCTAAAGGCTTTCATATTGGCCTTTTGTGGTTCGCTAGTCTTTAAATCCACATCTGCCAAATGAATGATAAAGCGTTGAAACAATTGCCATTCTTGGGGATTAGTCATATCCAAGCCCAAGGCAATGGATTGAAACCCTTCGGTTTGTCCTGAAAAAGAGACTTGCATAAAGCTACCGCGATTTTGACCTTCAAGCTCGAAAGGATTGAGGAAACTGCGAACCTTCACAGGTTTAAAGCCAGGGCCACGCATGATGAAATCAACTGAAGGACCTAAATCTTGGAAATCTTTCTTCTGACCAACATCTGCCATATTTTCAACATTATGCGGCCTAAAATCCGTCATTTCCAATGTTACACCTGTTTTTTCATCCTTAAACGTGGTGTAAACTCTGGTGTTGATGGTTTCAATATCACCTGTACCATCAAGTTTAAGAAGCTTTAATTTAATCTTAGAACCACCATCGCCAAAGCTCGCCTGATAAATGCGGACACCTTTGTAATACAACGGCTCATTCACAATAATATCCGAGGTTAAGACTTCTTTGCCCTGATCAATAATGGTTAAATTACTGCGAAATTCTTTGGGCATGCCATTGGGATAGAATGCGATATTAAAATCATTACAGCGTACTTCAAACGGCATCTTTTTATAGGCAACACTTGTACCCTCTAAAAAGGAAATCTCGCTTTCTTTAGCGCCTACAGGCACTTGCATATTGCCTCGAAATGAAAAATGCACACTTACCCAGCCACCAATTAAAATCACTAGCATTGCCGAATGCACGAGGATATAGCCCCACTTATGCTTAGAGCCCTTATCTGCACGAATATATGAAACATCACCGCGTGTTTCTTCACGAAGGTTCCATTCGTGCAAACGTTTTCTTGCTACTTCCAATACAACTTCTGCACTTTGACCTTTGATATCCCAATGCTTTGCATGTTTCATATGCTTGATGGCTTGGTCCGAAAGACTGACTTTACTGCTGCGCATTTCTTTCAGGAAACGTGGCACATTGCGCCACAAACAAACACTTAACGATAACATCAAAAAGCCCAACAAAGACAAGAACCACCATGTATGGTACATATCAAATAGACCCAATGCGCGAAATACCCAATACCAAATCGGGCCAAATTGTTGCAAATAATCAGTTTGATCTTGGTTTTGCAAAAGCACCGTACCAATCACAGAGGCAAGCGCGACAACAACCAATAAAGTAACCGCCAAAGACATAGAGCCAAGGCGCAATAGAATAGGTTTTAGATAATTAGAAAATTGAGACATGGCGGCATCATAAGCACCTCTGCAAGCCATGTCATGTTTCTAAACCACCCTAAATGATATGGGTTTATCGAAGTTGGCTGATTTTTGAGCGCGAAACATCATAAATAGCAGAAGCACAACCTGTGGTTTCTATGCCATGGGCATACAATCCCGTATCTAAATGCCGAGAAAAACGCATGCGATTTTGGTGGGTTAAAGCCAAACTCTCTTGCCCTTTACGATTAAAGCTGCTGGATAATAACAATCCGCCACAAAACCTTGCCAAACGCCGCGTTTCGCTATCATCATCCACACGCACAGCTATCCTGCCCCGCT
>JALWPO010000281.1 GCA_026994965.1 Mariprofundaceae bacterium
TGCAACAGGTGGCAAGCATGATTGGCACGCCACCACCTATCATACTCACGCCTGAAGATGGAAAAAAACAACTTACGCCGTCAGCTTTATCTTTTTTTAGCGACAACAAACGGATTAGCAATCAACGTCTACATCAGGAACTATTGCCTGCATTGCTATTCCCGACCTTTAGGCAAGGTATTGCTGATATTTTAGAACAACCAAAGCCTACATCATCACTGTAGAAATATACCTCTACTGGAAAATCAGTTTTTCAAACCCCTCTTATAGATAAATGAATAGAAGTCTCAACACTACGGTTAATTATAAGCATAGATAACGTGAGAGATTAAACGTCATCTACGTGCGCTTTTGCATACTCGCTGTTAGCGTTCGGCTTCAAGAATATTTTTTACACAATATACATGAGGAATTTTATGGGAATCTTAGATGGCAAAAAAGGTTTAATTCTTGGTTTAGCCAATGACAAATCCATTGCTTGGGGTGTCGCACAAGCCTGCTACCGTGAAGGTGCAGAGCTAGGGTTTAATTACCTAGGCGAGCAATTAGAAAAGCGTGTTCGCCCATTGGCAGAATCTGTAGACGCAACATTGATTGAGTCTTTGGATGTAAGTGATGATGCTCAATTGGATGCATTCTTTGACAAAGTTAAGGCGCAGTGGGGTGAAATTGACTTCATGGTTCACTCTATCGCTTTCGCCAATAAAGATGCCCTACGTAATCCATTCTCACAAGCTACACGTAGCGACTTTCAGTTGGCACTTGATATTTCAGCATACTCCTTCATCGCTTGCGCACAACGTGCCGCGCCATTGATGAAAGAAGGTGGAAGCATGGTAACCATGACTTATTTAGGCGCTGAACGCGCTGTGCCTGGCTATGGCATGATGGGTGTGGCTAAAGCCGCACTAGAGGCTTCTACTCGCTATTTAGCACAAGATTTAGGAACATATGGTATCAGGGTCAATGCTGTATCTGCTGGACCTATCCGCACACTGGCTGCATCAGCAGTGGGTGACTTCCGAAAATTAATGGAAAAAAGTGCGCGTGGTTCCATGCTTGGTCGCAATGTTTCTCAAACTGAAGTAGGGAACACAACAGCCTATTTGGTATCTGATTTAGCATCTGGTGTGTCTGGTGAGGTGCATTATGTTGATGCAGGATTCCATATTGGTGCTGGTGACCCTGGCATTGAGTAAGCAAGGAATTTAATATGTCTGGTTCCAACTTTGGTGATATTTTTCGTGTCACAACAGCAGGCGAATCCCATGGTTCTGCTTTGGTTGCCATTGTTGATGGTTGCCCTGCTGGCATTAAACTCTCCGAATCTGATATTCAACCCGATTTAGATCGTAGAAAACCTGGGCAATCCAAATATACCACACAGCGCCGTGAAGCAGATGAAGTGGAAATCCTTTCAGGTGTTTTTGAAGGCATCACTACAGGTTGTCCTATTGCCTTGCTGATTCGAAACACAGACCAACGCAGTAAAGATTATTCAGATATTAAAGATAAATTTCGTCCTGGACATGCAGATTTTACCTATTTTAAAAAATATGGACTACGTGACTATCGTGGTGGCGGTCGCTCATCGGCGCGTGAAACTGCTGTGCGTGTTGCAGCAGGTGCTGTTGCCAAACAGTTATTGGCACAATCTGGCATCAGTATTTTAGGCTGGGTGGATCAAATTGGCCCACATCAAGCCAATCCTTCAAACTTTGATATTAATGAGATTGTGAAAAATCCATTCTTTTGCCCTGATGCTGATGCTGCAAAAGCTATGGCATGTTTTATGGATGACTTACGCAAACAAGGCGATTCTATCGGCGCGGCTGTTGTCGTAGAAGCCTATGGTATGCCCGTAGGTTTGGGTGAGCCCATTTTTGATCGTTTGGATGCTGATATTGCTAAAGCTATGATGTCTATTCCTGCGGTAAAAGGTGTAGAAGTCGGTGATGGTTTTGCCTGCATTGAATCCAAAGGCTCTGCATTTGGTGATGCGATTCGAAAGTCGGGATTTCAAAGTAATCATGCTGGCGGCATATTGGGTGGAATTTCTAATGGTGACAGTATTCATACACGTATGGCACTCAAACCCACATCTTCTATTTTAATGCCTCGCCCTACCATTGATATTCATGGGTATGAAACGGAAATTGTCACCAAAGGTCGTCATGACCCTTGTGTAGGTATTCGTGCTGTTCCCATTGCTGAAGCCATGCTTGCTTTGGTGTTGGCAGACCATCTTTTGCGCCATCGCGCCAGCCAAATTTAGAATGGATTAACTCCTACTGGTTATTTATCATTACCTAGCAAGATTCTCGATTTATATTGAGGCTTATCGCCCTTTTTATTTGGTGCACTTTGATTGCTAGCATCGGACGCTTTTGAATCACTTGCGTCCTGTGCATCCTCAGTATCGAATTCATCATCCGCCCAATCATCACCTTCATCATCCGATGAACTACTGGAGGGTGGTTTGCCATCATAAATAAGAAACTCACGCTGTTGCCGCCATGCTTCTCGCGTAAAAATATAGGGGTCAAGCGCCAACTCATCGCGCAAATCAGATGCTTCCAATAAACGAGAACGTTTATCAATATATTTCATCACTGTGAATGGGATGGTAATTTGCGGAGCTGCAACAAGCGAAACCCAAAATAATGGGTCTGTTGCTGTTGATGTGATAAAATCTGGGGTTTTACGCAGAGAGTTACTTCCCAACAATGGATAAACAATATACGCACCTTGACCCACTCCCCATGTGGCTAAAGTTTGCCCAAAATCTTCATCATGTTTTTCAAACCCCATAGATTTGGCCACATCAATCAAACCTGCGATACCAACGGTTGAATTAATAATAAAACGCGCAAAGTCTTCAAAACCTTGTTTACCTTTACCCTGCAAGAAATCATTTAGAATCGTATTGAAATATGTAGCATTATCATAAAAGTTTGAGACCATGTTTCGTATAGGCTTTGGTGTTACAGCTTGATAACCCTTTGCCAATGGCTTCAAACTCGCGGTATCCACGATACCATTAAAGTCCTCAGTTTTACGATTCAACCCCGAAAGAGGGTCATAATCATTCTGAACGGTGGCACAACCCGATAATAGTGCCAACAAAAGGAACAGTAGAAAACTTTGTCTCATTGCTGCAAGTATGGGCGAAGCGATATATTCAGCAAGTATTCTCCATCATTTCATTTCCAATCCTTGCATTTCCTACTTAAGAGCCCTATAAACCATATCATGCTAAAAACTCTATTTTTATTGTTTATCATAGTTCCCTTGCTTGAATTGTATGTCCTTATCGAAGTTGGCGCAGGACTCGGTGGTTTTTTCACCATCACACTTTGCCTGCTAACAGCGGCATTGGGTGGTATCATTATACGCTGGCAAGGTTTACAAACACTTATTTCGGCACAACGTCAATTGGCTCAAAATCAGGCCCCTGCCGAAGAAATGCTACATGCTCTATTATTGGGCATTGCAGGAATTTGCTTGTTTTTACCTGGTTTTATTACCGATACAGTGGGTTTTTTATTGCTTATTCCCTCACTTCGAGCCATCATCATTCGCAGGATTTATATACGAACCGATACTCAATCCACCATTATTGATGTTGAAATCATCGATCAAAACCCCCATATAAAACATTAACAACTCATATTTGTTAAAAAAGGAGCTACAATCATGAATACTATCACATCATCCGTACAACTCGCTGATGAACGCATAGATTTTCTTGGTAAAACTTATGGTATGCTAGCTTTATGCATTGCTTCTGCCAGTGTAGGTGCATATTTTTCAATGGGTATAAGCTTCCCATATGAACATCCCTTTATCATGCTTGCTATCATGATGGCTGGCATATTTGCAGTTCAAGCTGCCCGCCATATTTCAGGACTAAATTTTGCACTGCTCCTTGCTTTTGGTGCAATTACAGGATTATCTATTTCACCTTTGATAAGCATTGTTGCTGCCAAATCAAGCATGCTTGTCACCCAAGCCTTTTTAACCACTGCTGTTTCCTTTGTTGCTTTGACTGCTTATGTTTTTATATCACGTAAGGACTTCTCATTTCTTAAGGGTTTTGTTTGGGTTGGTCTAATCAGTATGATTGTTTTGGGATTATCCAATTATTTTTTCTTTGAATCTGGCACACTGCAACTGGCAATCAGTGGCATGAGCATAT
>JALWPO010000282.1 GCA_026994965.1 Mariprofundaceae bacterium
ATGCATCTGCACACAGTGGCGCTTTGGCGGGTCAAAGCCCGACTGTGGCAGTATTGGGTTGTGGTTTGTTGGCACTGCAACAACGGCAACAGGCACAAGTACAAGCCATTGTTGAGCATGGTGGTTGTGTGATCAGTGAATATATGCCCGAGCAAACACCGCGCCCTGAATATTTTCCATCAAGGAATCGTATTATTGCAGGTTTAAGCCAAGCCACATTGGTTGTGGAAGCAGATATTCGTTCGGGTTCTTTGATTACAGCCAACCGCGCCTTGGGTTATGGGCGAGAAGTATTGGCTGTGCCAGGTTCGGTGCTGGCTGGTGGGCATGAGGGATGTCATCAATTGATTCGAGATGGTGCGTATTTGGTTGATGCGGCGGAGCAGGTGTTACAATGTATGGGATGGCATGCCGAAATGGGTGGCAATCATATGCAGTCACAGCAAGCAGAAACTGAAGATGAACAGCGTGTGTTGGATGCTCTAAACAAAAATATTTTACATTTGGATGCATTATCTGATGCTTGCGGCTTGACCGTGCCTGAGCTTTCCCCCATCTTGCTCGCCCTTGAGCTACGGGGCGTGATTGAACGCTTGTCGGGCAGTCGATATACCCTCGGAGGCAAATAGATGAGCGCAGTTGTGGTGGTGGAATCACCAGCAAAATCGAAAACCATTGAAAAGTATTTAGGTAAAGGCTATAAAGTATTGGCATCTTATGGTCATATCCGCGCTTTTCCCAAGAAGGATGGTTCAGTGGATACTGAGCATGATTTTGCACTTACATATCAAGTGATTGAAGATAAAGAAAAGCGTATAGCTGCGATTGAAAAAGCGCTTAAGCGTGCAGACACACTGATTCTTGCCAGCGATTTGGATAGAGAGGGCGAGGCGATTGCATGGCATGTCGCTGATGAATTGCAAAAGCGTGGAGCTTTGGAAGGCAAAGAAATTCGGCGTATCACATTCCATGAAATTACAAAAAAAGCCATCCATGCAGCTATGGAAAATCCTTCTGAAATTAATATGCCCTTGGTGGATGCGCAGCAGGCACGTAGTGCGCTGGATTATTTGGTTGGATTTACATTATCACCCCTACTGTGGCGTAAAATTCGTAGTGGGCTTTCAGCAGGGCGCGTGCAATCGGTGGCATTGCGTCTAATTTGTGAGCGTGAAATTCATATTCGTGAATTTCAGCCCAAGGAATATTGGAGTATTGAGGCAAATTGCGAAGTTAGAAACGCTTCATTTACTGCGCAATTGGAGGCAATGGAAGGCAAAAAATTAAGTAAATTTGCTCTGCCTGATGGGGTGCATGCACGTGCAGCAGCAGGGAAAGTTGAACAAGGTAGCTTTAAAGTTGCTGATATTCAGAAAAAACAAGCCAAGCAACAACCTGCGCCACCATTTATCACATCCAGCTTGCAAATGGATGCCTCCAGAAAACTGGGTTTTACAGCGCGTAAAACCATGCAGGTGGCGCAAAAACTGTACGAAGGCATTGAAGTTGATGGTGAACCTGTTGGCTTGATTACATATATGCGTACAGATTCGGTGGCATTATCGGAAGAGGCGCTTGTGGATATGCGAGAGCATATTGTAGCGCAATGGGGAAAAGATTATCTGCCAGCCAAACCGCGTGTATTTAAATCCAAAAGTAAAAATGCACAAGAGGCGCATGAGGCGATTCGACCCACTTCGATTACGAGAACACCAGAGGCGATGCGTTCGGTGTTAGATGCAGATGGGCATAAACTTTATACATTGATTTGGAAGCGTGCATTGGCTTCACAAATGTCACCAGCGGTGTTGGATCAAGTGCGTGTGGATATCACGTCTGGTGATATGACTTTGAAGGCAAATGGTTCTATTTTGGCGTTTCCTGGCTTTAGAACCTTGTACATTGAAGGCACAGATGAGCCGACCAAGGATGATAAAGATAAGTTGCTTCCAGCCATGGAAGTTGGCGATACCGTTGATGTGGAACAAGTGATACCCAAGCAGCATTTTACGGAACCCAAACCACGATTTAGTGAAGCTACATTGGTCAAAGAATTGGAAGGCTATGGTATTGGTCGTCCATCTACTTATGCATCGATTTTGAATGTATTGCGTACACGCGAATATGTGGAAATGGATAGAAAGCGATTTGTGCCTACTGATGTTGGTGAAATTGTGAACAAGTTTTTGACTACTTATTTTGCAGATATTGTTGAAACAGGGTTTACAGCAGATATTGAAAACAAGCTGGATGCTGTTGCGCGTGGTGAGAGAGAGTGGAGACCGTTACTAAGAGAGTTCTGGCAGCCATTTAAGGCGCGTGTTGATGATACCATGGAAAATGTGAAACGCTCAGATGTGACACATGAAGAAACCGATGAAATATGTACAGAGTGCGGCAAACCTATGGCGATTAAATTGGGGCGCTATGGCAAGTTTTTGGCATGTACAGGCTATCCTGAATGCAAACAGGCTAGACCTTTAAATGACAATGGTGAAAGCGAAGCGCCAGCAGCAGAAGTTTCTGATCAAAAGTGCGATATTTGTGGTAAACCTATGCTGATTAAGCAAGGGCGGTATGGGAAATTCTTAGGCTGTTCAGCATACCCAGAATGTAAAGGTATTCAGCCGCTGGAGAAACCAAAAGATACAGGCATAGCCTGCCCAGATTGTGGTAAGGGAACCTTCTTAGAGAAAAAATCACGTCGCGGAAAAATATTTTATTCGTGCTCAACTTATCCCAAATGCAAAACCGCATTATGGAATAAGCCAATTGATCAACCATGCCCTGAATGTGGCGCAAGTTTTGTGACCGAAAAAGTAACCAAGCGACGTGGCGTTGAGCATGTTTGCGCATCAGAAGTTTGCAAATGGTCGGAGCAAATTGAAGCGCCAGATTAAGTAATGACGGAAATATTATATCGCTTAGGAGAAGTGGATGATTTGCATGCGGTGCATGCGCTCAATCAAGCGTTGTTTGCAGAGGCGTGGTCAAAGCAATCGCTATTGGATGTGATGTTATCTGGTTTTGATTTGTATGTTGTAGAGGCGCAAGGCGTGCTTGTGGGCTATATTCTTAGCCAAGACATTTTGGATGAAACGCATATTATGCAAGTCGCTGTATCATCAGATTTCCAACGGCAAGGCATCGCCAAAAGATTAAGTCAAATGTTGTTCAATGCTAAGCCTAAGGGCACTACTTTTATGTTGGAAGTCCGCCGCTCCAATAGGGCTGCGCAAGTTTTATATCGCAAGCTTGGGTTTCAAGAAGTGGGTTGCAGAAAAAATTATTATATCCCTTTAGCGGGCGATAATGAGCGAGAAGATGCGATATTGATGAGTTTGTAAGCAGAAAACATTTAAGCTGTGATAGCTGTTTTGCAAAGTTCTGGGAACATAATATATAATTCAACCTATTCATAACCTAGAATGGCAACCTTCCAGCAGAAAATCAAATAATTATGTACTATGTCCCCCGAACTCAGAACCATCTGCATGCCGCCACGTTTCAGGCTCATTTATGGATTGGAAAATACTGACCTGACCTCTTTGCAATTGATTCATGCGTCCCCCGAATCAGAACTCATTGATTGTAATTCGGAAATCAACTTTCCTGAAGATAGCCACATAGCGGCCCACATAACTAAAATCAATAGTAACCCATAGACTAAATCTGACATTTCAATATTTTTTGAAGCAGCCAGCCAATTTCGGAGTAAATAAACACAATATCCAGACACAATAATTGCTGGTCCTGAAATGAAAATTATTCTAAATATTACCCTCGCCATCAATTTCTTCGTCACCTTTGTCTTCATTGCTGGCACGTATCTCCGCTACAATCATTACCAAATCTAAGAGCCTCTACAACTCC
The DNA here is from genome assembly GCA_026994965.1 of Mariprofundaceae bacterium. Taxonomy (GTDB): domain Bacteria; phylum Pseudomonadota; class Zetaproteobacteria; order Mariprofundales; family Mariprofundaceae. The sequence continues at coordinate 3,874 of JALWPO010000282.1, forward strand.
AGCTGTGGCTGCTGATCCAGCAAGTCCAGCTAACCCTCCGTGCGCAGCTGACTTTAGCGCAGTATTTGCCAAAAAACCGCTTGCAAAACCTCCTGCTGCACCACCTACCGTACCTCCAACAATTCCAGCAGCACTATCACTCATTCCGTTTCCCTGCAACTGATTAGACAAGCCTCCTCCAACCAATCCTCCAAAGGCGCTTCCCCTAGGAGATGTAAAGCCACTTGCCACTGCTGCACCTGCGCCTGCAACCATCGACTGTCCAGAAGAGGCGGTTCCTATGAACCTAGTTCGGGGGAC
>JALWPO010000283.1:0-750 GCA_026994965.1 Mariprofundaceae bacterium
GCGCAGAATTTGGATGTAAAGCTTGGTGGTAATAACATCAATTATGCAACAAAGGCAGCCACTGCCAATGCTGCTGCCAATGCACGCACAGTGCTTTTGGATGCATCGGCTTTGGGTGGCATGTATGCCAATCGTATTACGCTGGTGGGAACCGATACTGGTTTGGGTGTGAACCTGCCACCAGAAGTATTGGCATCGGCCGGGGATATTACGATTACCAATGATGGCACGATTGCTGTGCAACGGTTAAGTGCAAGTAACAATATGAATATCACCTCTACCAATGGCATCAATGTAAGTAAGAATCTTTATGCTGGTAATAATGCTACGCTCACAGCTAGCAAAACAGTGAGTGTAAATGCTAGTAGTGCAGTAGCTGCGGGCAGCAAGGTAAACGTGAACGCGACGACCCTCAATAACAAGGGGGTGATTACAGCTGGAATCAATAAGAATGGAACATTGAATCATACAGGCATTTTAAGCGTCACAAGCCATTCAGTGACCAATAATGGAAAACTTCAAAGTACGGGCGCGCTTGATATAGCTAGCACCCAGATATTAACAAACAAAGGCTCTATCCTTTCCAACCAACAGCTTAAAATTCATGGGTCGCAAGCCTTAAATAACAGCGGAACTATTCATGCCAATCAAAACAATACCATTACAACAGCAGCATTGACCAACAGTGGTAATATAACTGCGACCAAGCAACTTAGTGTAACCACTGGCAAGTTTAGCAGTACTGGTGGT
>JALWPO010000283.1:850-4163 GCA_026994965.1 Mariprofundaceae bacterium
ATGTAACAGGCGCGGTGAATAATACAGGTGCTAATGGTCGTATGCAGGCTGGTCATAATCTGATGCTTTTGAATGCGACCAGTTTGACAAACCAAGGCTCCATGATTGCGGGTAATCAACAGAGTATTAAAGCCAGTCAGAATATCAGTAACAGCGGAACTATTCATGCCAATCAAAACAATACCATTACAACAGCAGCATTGACCAACAGTGGTAATATAACTGCGACCAAGCAACTTAGTGTAACCACTGGCAAGTTTAGCAGTACTGGTGGTGAGGTTTCAGGTACAAATGTGAATATCAATGCAACCAATTTGAATGCATCTGCAACAAAGGTATTGGCTGTAAATGATTTGAATCTGAATGTAACAGGCGCGGTGAATAATACAGGTGCTAATGGTCGTATGCAGGCTGGTCATAATCTGATGCTTTTGAATGCGACCAGTTTGACAAACCAAGGCTCCATGATTGCGGGTAATCAACAGAGTATGACCACTTCTCAAAATATAACCAATGGTGGCTCTCTGTATGCTGGCAAAGTCATGAATTTGCATGCACTTAATATCACCAATAGCAAAGATATGTTAAGTGACGGTATATTATCACTTCAAGCAACCCAAACAATCAACAATACGAATGCCAGAACTGTGGCTCTGGGTAATACAACCATTCGCGCAGCAATGCTGAATAACCAGCAAGGGAAACTTCTTACAGCTGGCAATCATGATATCAACATTACAGGTGCAATAAGCAATATAAATGGTGTAATAGAAAGCAACCAGAACAGCTTGATTAAAGCAACATCACTCGACAATAGTGGTGGTGCCATTAAAAGTATTGGAAATTTAAACCTAAATTTGCCCGCAATAAATCTAGCATCTTCTACACTATACTCAGGCAAAGATTTGAATTTAACGACCAATAGCTTGAATAATGTTGCTTCATCTTCTATAGGTTCTGCTGGCAATATGGCTATCCATGCTATTCAAGGTATCACCAATCAAGCTGATTTGTTGTCTAACGGTCAAATCCATCTAACCACAGCAGGGGCTTTAATCAATAGCAAAACCATATCATCTGCTGGCATAGCAGGCATTACAGCAAGTTCTTTAAGTAATACAGGCACAATCAGTGGCGGCACTGGCACAAGCAGTATCACAACAAGTGGCAATATCAGCAACAGCTCCCGCATCAGTTCGGCGGGTGACCTTTCGGTGAAGGGTGCGAACATCACCAACAACGGCTTCTTCAATGCGGGAAATAACCTGACTATGACCTCCACCAACTTGACCAACAACAAAACCCTGTTTGCTGGCAACAACATGAATCTCTACACAACCACTACACTCGCAAATAATCCAAATGCGAACATCTTCGCCGTCAATAATCTGACTATGGCGGCAGATCCATCATTGGGTAAAACAAGCTATATTGTGAATGATAGAGGTCATATAGAGAGCTACAATGGCAATCTCAATATTAATGTGGCCAACTTAACCAATCGCACCAATCCACCTGTCACGCAAGGGGTATATGTACCCTATAAACCAGGTATTCCAGCACATTACAACACAGTACGAAAACATCATTGGGTTAGAAATCTACGAGGCAAATTGGTTTACAGGGCATATGGTCCGAAAAGGCTGGTTTATGTCCCTGCTGTGGCTGCTGTACCTGAACATATTACAGGTGGCACACGTATATCAGCAACCAGTCAAACCTCCACTTGTGGCTTCAACTGCAAAAATGTGACCACGACAACGGTGGATCAGATTGCCTTAACCAGCCAATCCACTCCAGCAACTATGAATGCAGGTGGCAATCTCACCATCAATGCAAATAGCATCAATAATCAATATTCACTGATGAGTGCAGGTGGAAATGCCCATTTATCAGCTCAAGTCGTGGATAATACACCAGTGAACCTTCTCTCCATCACCACAACCAGTACAGCGATGTATCGAAATCAGATATATTGTCGATTCAAAGTACTTGGCGCATGCGTTGGCGGGCATGGTCAACGCATGGTCTATGTTGGAACTGCAGTATCCACCAGCAAGGGCGTGAGCAAGACCATAGCCTCCACCATTCAAGCAGGTGGCAGCATTACGGGTAATGTCGCCAACCTAAGCAACGGTAATATCAAAGGTGGTCAGACCATTGCAGCTGGAGCACTACAAACGCAAAATACATCCACCACAGCAGCGAAAACACAGAATATATCCGCTACAGCCGCGATACCACAGAACATATCTGCCACATCGCCAGCCTCATCAAGCGCTGCATTGAAAGCGAAAACACAGAACATATCTGCCACATCGCCAGCCTCATCAAGCGCTGCATTGAAAGCGAAAACACAGAACATATCTGCCACATCGCCAGCCTCATCAAGCGCTGCATTGAAAGCGAAAACACAGAACATATCTGCCACATCGCCAGCTTCAGCCACAATTACCTTACCCAAGGGTTCCACCGGGCTGTTCGTGGTCTCGCCAAATCCAAAGAGTAAATATTTGGTAGAAACCAACCCAGCATTTGCATCCTTTGGCAGGTTTATCAGCAGTGGTTATCTATTGAAGAAACTTAACTACTCTCCAAACAAAACCCTGAAACGCTTGGGTGATGCCTTTTATGAAACCAGACTCATTCGAAATAGTATATTTGCGCAAACAGGTAGACGCTTCTTATCTAGCCGTATCACCAGTGATTATGCGCAATATCAAGCCTTGATGGATCATGCACTGGCACAGCATCAAGCCCTGAATCTGGTTCCAGGTATAGCACTTACATCCGCTCAAATTGCAGCCTTAAAGAGTGATATTGTGTGGATGGTGAAGAAAGAAGTGCAAGGGCATCAGGTGCTTGTGCCTGTGGTTTATATTGCCCATGCAGATCGCTATAAGGTTGAAGGTGGTAGGATTATTGCAGGCAAAGATATACATCTGGCTGTGAATAAGCTTAAAAATGCAGGTTTAATACAAGCTGGGAATAATCTGGATGTGCAAGCTAGCGATAGCATCATCAATCACGATGGCACGATGCGCACAGGTAATGATTTGAGTCTGACCGCCAAGAACAATATTGAGAACATATCCGCCGAAATGCGTGCCAAGAACATCACGCTGGTGGCAAGCAACGGCAATATCATCAACCGGCGCTATGTGGAAACACAGGATAATTCAGGTGTTGGCGGCATACGTGATATTAAAACCATGACCGGCAAGGCGGGAAGTATCCATGCGGACAACAGCCTTGCCTTCAATGCGGGTAAAACCATCGCCATCACTGGCTCAAAGCTTACAGGCAAAGATAT
>JALWPO010000284.1 GCA_026994965.1 Mariprofundaceae bacterium
TCCAATCATAGCTAAAATCCTGGGTTAACCTTATAGTAGTCTGAATAGTTTCTCTTATTGATCTCTTGTAATTCCATATTGTAATAGTCACTCGGTAGAAGGAAAATGGGGTCAGAAATGGGGTCAGAAATGGGGTCAGGCATGAGTTATTGAGTTATGGTAAGATAAATTGGATTGCATCGCATCTATCTTTTCCCGACATTGCTTTTCCTTCATCGCTTTCTCCCTAACCCTTTTCAGTTGCAAGCTTAGTGCTGACAGTTCTCTTTGCAAATGCTTAAGCCTTATGATTTCTGTATGGTGCCCTCGACAGGAGTCGAACCTGTGGCCTACCGCTTAGGAGGCGGTCGCTCTATCCATCTGAGCTACGAGGGCTAATATATCAAGGCAAACGATAAAAAGTGCGAATCTAATCGATTAAAATTTAATACGCCAATAGATGATGAACAGGCGTATGATTCAAACGCTCACGTCCATTTAAAAAAGAGAGTTCAATCACAAATAAACAGGCTGCAACTTCCGCACCCAACTGTTCCACCAAATCAATGGTGGCTTTAGCTGTACCACCAGTGGCCAATAAATCATCAACCACAACAACCTTTTGACCTTTTGATAATGCATCACGGTGTATCTCCAACCTATCCATACCATATTCAAGCTCATATTCTATAACATGCACATCGGCTGGAAGCTTGCCTGGCTTTCTTACAGGAATAAAACCCAAGCCTGTTAATTGAGCCAGTGCCGCACCGAATAAAAAACCTCGCGATTCTATACCAACAATAAAATTTGTATCATTGGGCAAATAGCATGCCAACTCCGATACACAAGCTCCAAAAGCATCACCATCTGCCAATAAAGGTGTTATATCTTTAAAATTAATTCCAGGCTTGGGATAATCAGGAATATCCCTGATAAAATCGCGTAAATTCACCGCATGAGATGACATTTAAATCACTTCCTCCAATCCCACATGATCATCATCCATAAGCACCCGTAATTTTTTCAATGCAGCCACCTGTATTTGCCGAATGCGCTCTCGAGTTACCCCCATATGCTGACCAATAGCCTCCAATGTCCACGCCTCATTATGCCCTTCTAACCCGTAGCGTAGACGCACTACCTCTTGTTCTTTTCGCCCTAATTTTTGTATCCAGTCGTGGAGTAAATCATTGCGAATAGCGGTGTCTAAATGATCACTTGGCGATTGTGCAGATTTATCTTCTGTAATATCATATAATGTTAGTTCCCCATCATCATACAATTTGCTATCTGCACTTTCTGTGCGTACAGCAGCATTGAGTAACGTATGAATTCTAGCTGTATTCTTGCCCATATGAATAGCAATTTCATTCTCATCTGGCTCATAGCCTAAAATATTTCGCAAATGGTTCGTAGAGCGCAACATGGCATTGTATTCTTTTCCAATATGTACTGGTAAACGAATGGTTCGCCCTTGGTTCATCATGGCTCGCTCTATGGATTGACGAATCCACCATGTGGCATATGTTGAAAATCGGCAGCCATGTGCGCTATCAAATTTCTCAACCGCCCGCATCAAACCTATATTACCCTCCTCAATCAAATCCGCCAAAGAAAGGGCATGATGCCGATAGCGCCTAGCAATTTTAACCACCAAGCGAAGGTTTGCATTAATCATTTTTTGTCTAGCTTGCTCATCACCCTTGGCAATACGTTTGGATAACTCAATTTCTTCTTGGGCTGTTAACAGTGGATAATACGATATATCACGCATATAGATGGTCATGGGTTCAACACTGCGTTTTCTATTCATATTTTCCTCCATCCGTGGAGTTACTCTAACAAAGTAACCAACCCCATTGAGCAATGGTAGTGAGCAATTAGATTATCGTATATTATTAAAAAATGCTACTATTTTTTTGGTAAATAAACGATAGGGTCTACAGGCGTTGGTCCTCGCCTTACTTCAAAATGCAAGTGTGGGCCAGTGGCACGGCCTGTATGCCCAACTTTTGCAATAACATCACCTGCCCCCACCTTCATACCTTTACGTACAAGGTTGCGTTGATTGTGCGCATAAGCAGTAAATAAATCATGGCTGTGCCGAACAATAATAAGATTACCATAACCAGATAGTCTATGATCAGCATATACCACTTCCCCTGCTGCGGCTGCATGAACAGGGGTTCCTTCTTTGACACCAATATCAATGCCATCATGCATACGACTGCCTCTTCTCCCAAATGGACTTGTCACCACACCACGAACAGGCCACCTCAAATGCGGAATGCGACCACTTTTGACATAGCTTCTTTTTGCACGGTGAGATTTTTTACTTTTCGTTTTTATATGCGTTTTTCTGTATTGTTTTTTCGCAACAGGTAAAGCATGCGAGCGTGGAGCTATGCCTCTTAAATAAATTTTTTGCCCTTTGTAAATCATATAAGGATAATGAATATGGTTATTGCGTGCTAAAGTTTGATAAGAAACGCCAAAACGCTTGCCAATGCTATATAGCGTGTCACCAGCACGCACCGTATAAACACCATGACGGTGTGATGTGTGCTTTTTATAGTTGTTATGTGGATAAATAGGAAGCTCTGTTTTAAAGCAGCCCGAAAGTAGCAGTATAGACAATACTAAAATATATTTTATTGCAGTAACCATAAGCTCACAAAGCCTACCACAACCAATAGCCCTACAACCAGCGTAATCCACTCAAAGTAATCTTCAACCCACACCCTCAAACGCTCGCCACCCCAGCGTAAAAGGCCTCCCTCTAAAAAGAATCTAGCCCCACGTGATAATAAGGCTGCAACAATAAAGCCTATAAAAGGTAAGCCGAATGCTCCTGCTGCAATGGTAATGATTTTAAAGGGAATGGGTGTAAACCCTGCGATTAAAACAAGCCCAAGACCCCATTGCGCAAACCATGTTTCAACATGATGAAACTGCTCCATTGCGCCATAAAACTGTAGCACTGGCTCTGCAACACTCACAAATAAAAGCATGCCAATCATATAACCTAAACTTGCCCCTACAGTTGAACCTGCTGTGCAAATTGCAGCAAATCGCAAACTTAAATCGGGTCGACCCAAGGCCAAAGCCAACAAAAGAATATCTGGCGGAATTGGAAAAACACTGGCTTCAACCATGGCTATAAAGAACAATGCCCACTGCGCTTGCGGATGCTCAGCCCATGCCAACGTCCAGTGATAAGCTTTGCGCAACCATGAAACTGATTTTTTCTCTACTGAGGATTTCATCAACGGCGCAATTCTCCTTCCAATAATGGTACAAATGTACAGGCATCAAAATAGGCTTCTTCGATACCATCTTGCAACTTCAAACGACGTACAAGTTGATGTTTTTTTTCATCACCTTCTGGCATCAGCAATATACCACCCACCTTAAGTTGCTCTAACCATATATCAGAGGCAAACCCTCCCGCAGTTACAATGACTGCGTCAAAGGGGGCATATTCCTCCCAACCGAGCAATCCATCCCCACATTTTAGCATCACATTGGCATGTTGCGCACGTCGCAAATTACTGCGTGCCTTTTCATGCAAGCTTTCAATGCGCTCAATACTATAAACTCGTTTACATAATCGTGATAATACAGCCGTTTGATAGCCGCAACCTGTACCAATTTCTAAAACCCGCTCATGCCCTTGAAGCAAGAGTAATTCAGACATTTTTGCTACCATATAAGGCTGAGAAATGGTTTGACCTTCACCAATAGGTAAGGATGAATCCTGATAAGCATGCGCACGCAATGCCGCATCCACAAATAAATGCCTTGGAACCATAGACATCGCTTGTAAAACGCGATCATCTTGAATACCAGCGGCAATCAGTTGTTCTTCAACCATGCGGCGACGAGGTCGATCATATGAGAGTGTATGCATATGTTAAGCCAATGTAAGTAAAGTAAAAAAATGAGAGATGGTCGGGACGAGAGGATTTGAACCTCCGACCACCACACCCCCAGTGTGGTGCGCTACCAGGCTGCGCTACGCCCCGATTATTCAATGTGATTATTCTGCCAGTAGATTACGGGCAGATATTAGTTCCTCACGAATCATACGCAACGATGTTTGAACATCTTGCTGCTCTACAATATCATTTAAATCACCACTCATTAAACGCTTCTTAGCGCCCCGAATAGTAAAATTTAAATCATACAAAAGATGCTTGATTTGCAACACAGCATAAACATCTCTATGACGATAAAAGCGTCTGTTTCCACTTTTCTTTACAGGTCGAATATGCTTAAACTCAGTTTCCCAATATCGCAAAACATGGGGTTCAACACCACATAATTCACTCACTTCTCGAATAGAAAAAAATAATTTATCAGGAAGGTTTGGAACCTGAATACCAGCATGGATAAGCTGCTTCACTTGAAGGCTCACTGATTATCCTCAAGCAGTTGTTCTCTTAGAATCTGACTGGCTCTAAATGTGACTACGCGACGTGGTTCAATGGTAATATCTTCGCCTGTTTTAGGATTCCGACCTCGCCTTGCATGTTTTTCACGAATCATAAAATGCCCAAAGCCAGATACTTTCACATCTTCACCTGATGCCAAAGCGCGCTTCATTTCATCCAAAACAGTCTCAACAATTTGGGCAGACTCTTTTTTAGAAAGGCCAATTCGTTCATGAATAATATTTGCAATTTCAGCTTTCGTCACATGAGCCTCGTTAAATATCAGAAAAATCAAAAAAACACGTAGTTGACCGAATATGCTCGAAACAACATTAGCAATTATATCAGAACTACTTGTTTCGTCAAAGCTTTTTCAACTATGCGGCAATCAACTTGCCTTGTCTTAAACGTACAACACGATCAGTTTGACTCGCCAAAGCCATGCTGTGCGTTACCATAATCACAGAAGTTCTTTTCTGCTTACATAACGCTTGCATAGATTTAAAAACACCTTGTGCCGTGGCTTCATCAAGGTTTCCTGTAGGCTCATCGACCAACAATAGGCTTGGATGCGTCACCAATGCACGCCCTACAGCAACGCGCTGAGCTTCTCCTCCAGATAAACGAGCAGGTGTATGCAATATGCGATTACCCAAGCCCAAATCTATCAACAATGCCTCACCTCTTTCTTTCGCATCGGCTTTATTTATTCCACCCACAAGCAATGGCAACATCACATTTTCCAATGCGCTTAATTCTGGGATAAGATGATGGGCTTGATACACAAAACCAATATGCTTATTCCGTAACCTAGCGCATTCAACTTGCGTTAAATGAAAAATAGATTGCCCTTCAAAATATGCTTCTCCAGCATCGGGTGTATCTAGTGTGCCCAATATTTGAAGAAGTGTGCTTTTTCCAACACCAGACTCGCCAACCACCGCTAAAAATTCGCCATAGTTCAAATCCAAGTCCATATCATTTAAAATTGACAGCTTGCCATTGGGCAACTGATACGCCTTGCTAAGCCCTGTTACCCGAAGCAGCAGCTCCTTCTGATCATGCATCACGTTTCATCAATATCCGAATGGCCTCTTGAACACGTTGCTTTTGATAAGCCTCAACCACCTTTCTTACCGATGTATATTCATTGGCAATATCATTGAACTTTGCTCGCGTAAGTTCCATTAATTCCAAATCTGTGGTCGCAATAACAGTGGCTGTACGGGGCTTATCCGTAAGCAGTGCAACTTCACCAAAAAAACTACCATCGGACAATTCACCAAGTACAATAGAGCGGTCATGATGTTTGGCATCACAGGTTGAAACTTGAACCTTACCTGAGCGAATAAGAAAAAATGATTCACCAACATCCCCTTCAGAAATAACCACATCACCCTTTTTAAAAGAATGCAGTTCAAACTTATCTGCTAGTGCTGCGCGAGCAGAAGCAGGCACACCTTCAAAAATGGGCGTAATGGCTAACACACGTGCCAACACACGCTGCCTATAGAAAGATTCGACAACGCCCTTGATTTTAGCATCCTTTTTCACCCAAGCATCAAAAGTGCTACGATCAATCATCAAAACACTCACATCACCTTCCGCCACCGCTGACTCATGGTGGTTGGCACGAGACATAAATGCCTGCTCTCCAAAGAAATCACCTTCAAAAAGCCTAGAAAAAACACGCTTGCCACCCGATGATAAAGCCGTTTCCAAACGCACAGAACCCATACCAATCAAGTATAAAATATCACCTGGCACACCTTGTTCATATATACATTCATTGGTTGAAAAATCTTTTAATGTTAATGAGTCCATAAAAGACTCAAGCTCTTCACCAGAGAGCGAAGATAAAAGCGGTGTGCGCTCAAAACTCAATTTTGCACGATCGACTGCACTAATATCTCTGGACTGCATATGGTTCTGCGACACAATTGTAGAAATTGCCCAGTCATCACCCCTTTCCGATGACAATGCTTTCAAACGCTCTTTGATTTCTATTCTATCTGGGTTAAGACGTAAAATAATTTTGTTGATAGCAATCGCTTGCACCACAAAACCTTGCTCAGCATAACTGCCTGCAATGGCAATATAATCTTTAATTGCACCTTCTGAATCACCTGTTCTTTCACGCAACTCAGCCAGCTTCACATACGTACGCAAATCTTTAGGCTCAGCTTGGTGCAACTCTTCAAACAAAGGCAAAGCTTTTTGGTATTTACCATCCAAAAGCATCTTTTTTGCCTTGCTTCGTAATTGCTCTACAGACATCTATTCATACCTCAATGCATCAGCCGGCGGCACATTGGATGCACGCCAAGCTGGATAAAATGTTGCTGCTATACCCATCAGCAAACTCACCAAAACAATCAATGTTACCGACCACGGATCAATCACCGATGGCACATGCTCAATAAAATAAACATCTCCCGATAAAATCGTAATACCTGTAATCTTTTCTACCCACCGCAGCAGAGTATCCAATTGCCAAGCCAGTAACAAACCAAATATTGCTCCAATCACCGTGCCAAGTCCACACAGCAAACTACCCATGATTAAAAAAATACGCATCACTGAGCCATGTGTTGCACCCACTGTTTTTAAAATTGCGATTTCTTTTCGTCTTTCCATCACAACCATCACCAATGATGAAACCATATTAAACATCGCAACCATCACAATCAGCAAAAGGATAATACCCATGACTACGCGCTCCATCTTTAATGCTTGGAAAAAAGATTTATGCCTATGCATCCAATCTGTCACCCACGCCCCTTCTGGCAAGCGCATTCTAGCATCTGATGCAACCATGCTGGCTTGATCGCGATCATATAAATGTAATTCAATGCCTGTCACACGGTCGCCCATACGATTTAAACGCTGTACTGCAACCAATGGTGCTATGATTAACCCTACATCATACTCATAAAATCCAGAGTCAAAAATACCAACCACTCGAAATGCCCGTAACCGTGGTGCCATACCCGCAGGAGAAATACCACCTGATGGAGAAATAAGACGCACCGAATCCCCAACCAATACATGAAGTTTGCGTGCTAAATCTTTACCCAACACAACCTCAAAAGGTGATGATGTCTGACTATTTTTAACAAATCGTCCTGAAATGATATGCGCTGCCATATTATCTTCTCGTGTTGGATCAACACCTTTAAGAATAGCACCCGTAGAATACTTCACATGATTTGCCAACACCTGCGCACTGATATACGGCGCTGCTTTTTCTACCCCATCAAGTTTCTCGGCTTTTTGTAGCCATGACTGCCAATCCCCCAATGTGTCATCAGAGCCCTGAATATCAACATGTGAAGAGAAACCAAGAATTTTATCTTTCAACTCTGCATCAAAGCCATACATCACCGATAAAACAATAATCAATGCCGCAACACCAATGGCTACACCTGCCGATGAGCTCCAACCCACTAAAGATACAAAACGCTCATCTCTACGCGATTTTAAGTATCGCCGTGCCAACATCCATTCGTAAGACTTTATCATTTAAATCTTGCCCATTAGCTTAAATAACGCAGATATAAATACGCATGCGAAATCAAAATTGTTAGAATCATCAATGCAAATGCATGTTTCATAAAAGATAAAAATGCAATCGGATGACCTGCCCGTTGTGCAAACCCTGCTACAATAAGATTGGCTGAAGCCCCAATCAGTGAACCATTACCCCCCAAACAAGCCCCTAAAGCCAATGCCCACCATAATGGAACAAGCGCCTCTTGCCCGCCAAATGTAGGGCCCATACTCTGAATCAGAGGAATCATCGTTGCCACAAAGGGAATATTATCAATCAATGCTGAGGCAATCGCTGATACCCATAAAATAGCAGCTGTAGTTGCAGCAAAATTACCACCCGTTAAAGCCAATGTTTTTTCTGCCAACATGCCAATCACACCTGTATGCTCAACGCCAGTAACAATAATAAACAGACCAACAAAGAAGAAAATAGTTGTCCACTCCACTTCTGCCATAATAGCTTCATAGGCATGGTCTTTATCGTGTAAAGGCTCTCCCCAAGTCTGCAATAACAATAATAATGCAGCCCCAAACATAGCAATGGTTGCAGGTTCCAAATGAAGAGCATGTGCAGATGTAAATCCAGAAATAACGGCAAATAATACAAACAGGCTCTTTTTCAATAATGGCACATCTTTAATCGCAGCGCCTTCATCAAACTGCATAATAAGCTCTTTTTTCTCATCTGTTGTTTTTAAATCACTTCCAAACATCAACCAAATCACAGCAATCACAACAATGAAAATAATGGGTATAATGGGCATTAAGTTGGTTAAAAAATCATAGAAACTTAAATGTGCTGCTGAACCAATCATAATATTGGGAGGGTCGCCGATTAAAGTCGATGTGCCACCAATATTTGATGCTAAAATCAATGCAAACAAATAGGGATACGGGCGAACAGCCAATGCATCGGTAATCAATAAGGTTACTGGCGCAATAAGTAACACTGTGGTTACATTATCCAACAATGCTGAAAACACCGCAGTCACCAACGATAGCATGACTAAAATACCCCAAGGCTCACCTTTGACGACTTTAGCAGCCTTAATCGCCACATATTGAAACATCCCTGTTTTCTGGCTAATCGCAACAATCACCATCATGCCCGTAAGCAGACCAATCGTATTGAAATCAATGCCTGCAACCGCTTGCTGCTGATTCAATACGCCACATAAAATCATCAAGCCTGCACCCAACAATGAAAGCACTGCCCGATTAAATTTTTCCGCCATAATCACAGCATATATGACCAGCAAAATAGATACAGCAACCCAAGTTGCATCCAAACCAAAGGGTATGGATGAATGTATGATATGCGTGCTATTATGCATCGTTCTTATCGTTCACTTTCATATTTCTCAGATAATCAAGAATATCACCCGATGAAATGATACCAACCAAGCACTCGTCATCATCAATCACAAGTGCATATTCATGTTTATCCAATGAAGTTAAAGCTGCTGCTGTTGATAGCAATGATTCATCATGCTTCACCAAAAGCGGGGTATCATCCATCACTTCCTCAATTTTTTTGTATATAGCCTGATCATAATGAGTTTTAAGAAAGCCTATATCTGGCGCAAATGCCACTTGCTCCAAATCACCACTGGCAATATAACTGGGTACAATCTTTTCTAAAATTGAAAATGTAGAAACTACACCTACAGCTACTTTCTTATCATTTAAAACGGGCAGCATGCGCAGTTTATGCTTGCGCATACGCTGTAAAACATCACCCACAGGCTCTCCAAGGTGTGCTGTGATTAAATCTTTTGTCATCACTGATTTTGCCAGCATATGCCCTCCTCAGGCTTGTATACAATTCAATTTAACTGTTTTCTGGTCTCATATGTGGAAACAATAACACATCACGAATGGAATGCTGACCAGTTAGCATCATCACCAATCTATCTACCCCAATGCCAACACCTGCAGCAGGTGGCATGCCAAATTCAAGCGCACGCAGATAATCTTCATCCACACCTGTTGCTTCAGCATCACCAGCAGCTTTGGCATGGGCTTGTGCAACAAAGCGCTCACGCTGATCATCTGGATCGTTCAATTCTGAAAAACCATTGGCAATTTCACGCCCTGCCACAAACAATTCAAATCTATCGGTTACAGTCTTATCATCGTTATTGCGTCGAGCTAAAGGTGAAACATCCACTGGATAATGCGTAATAAATGTAGGTTGTTTTAAATTCGGTTCCACCAAAGTTTCAAACAACTCAAGCAAATAATGTCCTGCTTTCCATGTAATCAGCGGTTTTACATCAGGATTTTCTTGTAAACATACCGTTGCCAAAAGTGCCTTATCATTGGCATGCCCTCTTAAATCAGGTCTATGTTCAAATACAGCTTCATCCAAACGCACACGCTTAAAGGGCTGGGTTAAATCAATCTCAACCCCTTCCCACTCTACCTTGGATATATTCAAGCCTTCTGCAATATCCCGAATAATGCCTTCAGTGGTATCCATGGCATCATAAAAATCCGCATAAGCTTGATAAAATTCAACCATGGTAAACTCAGGGTTATGTGTTGCATCCAAACCTTCATTACGGAAATTACGATTGATTTCAAACACACGCTCGAAACCACCAACCAATAATCGCTTCAAATATAACTCAGGCGCAATACGCAAAAACAATTCCATATCCAAAGCATTATGATGTGTTGTAAAGGGTCTGGCTGCTGCTCCACCAGCTTGGGTTTGCAACATGGGTGTTTCCACTTCCATAAAACCACGATCTTCTAAGCCTCTACGCAATAAAGATACGATTTTTGAGCGAGCACGAAAGGTATCGCGAGATTCAGGCGTAACCATCAAATCCACATAGCGTTGGCGGTAACGTGTTTCCAAATCACTTAAACCATGCCATTTTTCTGGCATAGGTCGCAAGCATTTACTCACCATTTCAATATGAGAAACTTTAAGCGATAATTCACCTGTTTTGGTGATAAACAACACACCTTTAGCACCAATCAAATCACCTAAATCCCATTTTTTTGTAGGATTATAAATTTCAGCCCCGCCCAACACATCGCGATTCAAAAACAATTGAAGTTGCCCTTCACCATCTTGAATCTTTATAAAGCTGGACTTACCCATGACCCGATGAGCCATCATGCGCCCTGCAACACACACCTCAACAGCCAATTCATCTAAAGCTTGCTTATCATATTCACCATATTGATGATGAATATCTGATGTGGAGGTATCGGTTCGCCATGTATTCGGATATGCCAAACCCGCATCTCGCCATACGGCTAATTTTTCTCGCCGCACAGCCATTTGCTCAGACATATTTTGCGCTACTACCACTTGCTCAGGCTCTTTTGCTTCGGTCACTTTGGGCTCACTCATGAATAAAATTTATAAACGGCTGTGTAAATCTAAATCAGCAAAAAAGAAAGCAATTTCTGTGGCTGCATTTTCTTCAGAATCCGAGCCGTGCACTGCATTGGCATCAATAGAATCTGCATGGTCAGCACGAATCGTACCCGCTTCAGCTTCTTTAGGGTTGGTCGCCCCCATCAATTGACGGTTCAGTGCCACTGCATTCTTGCCTTCCAAAACCATAGCCAATACTGGGCCTGAACTCATAAAATCACATAAGTCATTGTAGAACGGGCGCTCTGCATGCACTGCATAAAAACGCCCAGCTTCTGCTGCGCTTAAATGCGTCATGCGTGTAGCGATGACCGTTAAACCGTTTTCTTCAAAACGACGAATAATGTCGCCGACAACATTCTTTGCGACAGCATCTGGTTTAATAATTGAAAGTGTACGTTGGATAGCCATAGTTTCCCCTTATCGGAACTTCTTGTAAAATTTAAACTACTTATTATGCATTAATAAACCGCCCTATATACGGCGGAAGCGGCACTCTAGGAGCGTGCACAGCAGGTGGCAATCTTATCTCACAACTTCAGAGACAATTCCACCACCTAAAAGCTCCTCATCAACATAAAAAGCTGCCACTTGTCCTGGTGCAGTCGGCTTTTGTGGTCGATGAAAAACGATATGCACATCATCATCTTTGCGTTGTAACTCACAAGCTGCAGGCTTCATTTGGTAGCGCACCTTTGCTGTTATACATTCATCAGCATTCACATCGCGCAACCATGCCACATCAGCAACCACAACTTCGTGAATCAATGCATCTTCAGGTGGCGCAACCACAACACGTGCTGTCACACCATCGAGCTCCACCACATGCCAAGGACCATTGGGTAAACCCAAACCTTTACGCTGCCCTAAAGTGTAGTGAGCAATCCCTTCATGTCTGCCCAATATAACGCCTGCCCTATCGACAATATCCCCAGCTCTAAAGCCCGCTTCTGCACCCTCTTGTTTTAAAAAAGAAATGCGATCACCAGCAGGAATAAAACAAATATCTTGGCTTTCATGCTTGTGCGCCGTCAACAAATTGTAATGTTGTGCCAAAATACGTGTGCCATCTTTTTGCAAATGGCCTACAGGAAATAAAATGCGTTTCACCTGTTCACGAGATGTTGTTGCTAAAAAATAACTTTGATCTTTTTTATCATCGTTGCCTTTGTAAATATGCACACCTGATGCATCATCTTTGCGCTGAACATAATGCCCTGTTGCCACATAGTCCGCTTCTAGTTTATCCGCAGCATCCAATAATGCCCCAAACTTCACAAATCGATTACACCGCTCACATGGATTGGGTGTACGCCCTGATTCATAATCAGCAATAAAAGGATCAATTACATCACGGCGGAAATTTTCTCGCATATCCATATTATAAAATGGTATTCCAACTTGATCGCATACTCTCCGCGCATCATAAGCATCATCAAGAGAGCAGCAAGAGCCCTGCCCTGCAACGTCTTCACGCCTATATTCCCATACATTCAGGAAAACACCCAACACATCTGCCCCAGCTTCTTTTAAAAGTGCTGCAACAACCGATGAATCCACGCCCCCAGACATGGCTGCAATCACACGCACACCCTTAAGATGTGATAAATCTGGCTTTAAAGATTTAATCATTTTTTCTGTAGATTCTGACATCATTCGAACCATAACTTCAATGCAGAAAAATACGAGCTTAAAACAATCAACACATATACTTAAGTCCAAATATCGCAGACTTAAAAACAAGGTTGACAGCTTCAAACTCTATTCTATAGTTCGCGCCGTTCGCGGGTATAGCTCAGTTGGTAGAGCGCAACCTTGCCAAGGTTGAGGTCACCGGTTCGAGCCCGGTTACCCGCTCCAGATTAAGGGGTTCAAGTGTCATTTGACCTGAACCCCTTTTTAATTTGATATAAATTATATTGGCAGGGTGGCCAAGTGGTAAGGCAGAGGTCTGCAAAATCTCCACCGCGGGTTCGATTCCCGCCCCTGCCTCCATTTTTTTAACTGTCAATATATTATCTACTTGCTCTAAGCAGAAGTATTGGCATGCTTGCCCTGCGGTTGATACGCCCGGATGGTGAAATTGGTAGACACAAGGGACTTAAAATCCCTCGATCATTGCGATCGTGCCGGTTCGACTCCGGCTCCGGGCACCATTCAACAGCCTCATTTGAAATTGACCTATACATTGAGTTTCAAACTTGTCGGGAGGGGTTATGCAGGAAGGGTTATGTCTTCGTATCTACCTTTCTGAATCAGATAGCATTGAAAATGCACCTGCTTTAGAAAGTATTCTAGAAATATGCCAAAAAGCTGGTTTAGCGGGCGTTTCTGTACTGCGTGGTATTGAAGGGCTTGGTAAACATGGTGTCCATAGCACCTCATTTTTAGAGCTTTCCAGCCATTTGCCTATCATTATCGAAGTGATTGATTCATCAGAAAGAATTAATCAAGCACTACCTTCTATTCAACAGGCTCTACCCACTGCCCTTATGATCACCTCACCTATTCACATTATTCAGCAGTCGGAGGAGTAGTTTATGTTGGATATTTTCAAGAAAGTACCCCTTTTTTCCGAATTCGATGAAGGAGAAATTCATGCTATTATTACGCTAGCAACCACACATAATATTCATAAAAATAATGTCATTGTTCAAGAAGGCGATGATGGCAATTCTATGTTTATTTTGCTTCAAGGCTCTGTAAAAATTTCTTTTTATGCGCCTGATGGTCGGGAAGTTATTTTGTCATTGCTTGAAACAGGTGATTTTTTCGGAGAAATGTCGCTTTTGGACAAGCAACCACGCTCTGCCACTGTCACCACCTTAGAGGCTTCAAAAGTAGCTCAGATTCGCCGCAGTGACTTTGAGCGTTTATTGCTTAAAAACCCTGCATTATCGCTTAAACTTCTTGCCGAAGTCGTGAGTCGTTTACGCCGCACCAGTATTCTTCTTGAACGTGTCAGCACCATGGATGTGCCCCATCGTTTGTATAGCTATTTGCAAGATTACTGTGGGCGGTTTGGCAAAGAAACACCACAAGGCATAAAAATCAAATTACCCACCCATCAACTGATTGCAGATCAGCTTTCTACAAGCCGAGAAACCATTTCAAGAGCTGTTAGTGCACTAAAACAAGAAAATATTATCACAGCAGCCACAGGACGCGAAGTTTATGTGGATATTGACGCTATTGAAGACCTTTTATTTGCTATTCAATAAACGTTTGACTTAGCCTATCTCAACGCTACAGTTCCGCCACCCAATGACGCGGGGTGGAGCAGTGGTAGCTCGTCGGGCTCATAACCCGAAGGTCGTAGGTTCAAGTCCTGCCCCCGCAACCAAACATAAGCCCTTGAAAACACTGTGTTTTTCAAGGGCTTTTCTTTGCTATTTTTTCTGTGACTATAGAAATTAAAAAAATCATTTTATCTTCTTATTTTAGAGGCTGTCGGGTTATGCCCCTATAGTGCTGTAAATTCATCTGGGGTGGTTAGCCACCCACTTTCCGTTAGTTTTGTTGTTGAGACAGATCAAATACTAAGGAGGAAAGCAGATGGACGAGTACGAGATTAACCTGAATTCGGATCAGGTGAAAGGACTTTTAACGAGTGATGAAGGATTGAAGGGATTGGTAGAGGTTGTGGTGAACCAGGTTCTTGATGCGCAGATGTCAGAACATCTGTCAGCAAGCCCTTACGAGCGCAGTAGCAATCGCAAGGGATACCGCAATGGCTATCGCCCACGCCAACTTTATACACGGATTGGTAAGCTGGTTTTGCGTGTGCCGCAAAGCCGTGATGGTGAGTTTAGTACGGAGTTATTCAGCCGTTTTCAGCGTTCAGAACAGGCATTGACGCTGGCAATGATGGAAATGGTCTTGCAAGGTGTGAGCACGCGCCGCGTTGAGAAAGTAACGCAAGAGTTGTGCGGTGAGAGCTTTTCTAAATCCACTGTAAGCAGGCTTTGCACCAACTTGGATGCGCGTGTACAAGCATGGAATCACCGTTCACTCAATGATAAGCAATACCCGTTTATCATTGTTGATGCGATTGTCATCAAGGTTAGGTCGGATGAAAAGGTTATGCCCATGAGTGCCATGATCGCCTCTG
>JALWPO010000285.1 GCA_026994965.1 Mariprofundaceae bacterium
GCCATTTCCCATCATTGGAAAAGGCAATCATATCAGGTTGGTAGCCACGCCAAGCGGCAATAGAATGGGCTTGCCAACCTTCTTTGATGGTGAGCCCGCTTGGATTAAAATCACAAGCAGAACATATGAGGATAAATATGATAGTGAGCATTCTAAGCATAGCTGTAATGTGACGAAAAAGCGGTCTGTCATCAAGTCTTCTTAAATGTCGATTGTGCATGCTTTGATGTTGGCTAGCGTGTAGCCATGGTTTCTCCATCATCATTACAACATATCCGCGTTTTTTATGCCGCATATTTTGCAGCAATGGGGCTTATTCTTCCTTTTTTTCCTGTGTACTTGGCATCGTTGGGTTATGATATTGCAAGGATTGGTGTGATGACTGGTTTGTTGGCAGCTGCCAAGGTGATTGCACCACCATGTAGCGGTTATTGGTTGGATAAAAAGCAGATGCCAGAAGGACGCTTTATTGTTTTAGCTTCGTGTTTTGCTGCGATATGTGTTGGATTATTTAATGTGAGTTCTGAATCACCCCTTGTTTTTTCATGTGTGGTATTGCTCTTTGGCATGCTATGGGCAGCAGTGCTTCCACTTACTGATGGTTTATCAATTCATGTTTCAGAAATCGCACTGGCTGATTATGGACGTTTACGTGTATGGGGCTCGATTGGTTTTGTACTTACATCATTGCTTGGTGGTATGTTGTTTGATGTATTGGCGATTGCATGGTTTCCATGGTTTCTTGTATTCTTAATGTTGGTGATGGCATTATCTGGGCGAGGGTTTCCTACTTTAGTATCTGCCTCTGATAGACCTCAGATTGGCGCTTCAAACCCATTTCCTAAGGCATTACTACTGCTGTTTACGGTAAGTTTTCTTATCCAATTATCTCATGGTGCTTACTATGGTTTTTTTAGCCTATATTTGTTGGATGCAGGTTATCAAGGCTGGCAGGTTGGCTCTTTTTGGGTGTTGGGTGTAATCGCTGAAATTGTTTTATTATGGCGTTGGGCAAAACCCATTCAAGGCATGTCATTGCAAAGCGTCGTACAAATGTGTTTGTTCTTGGCAGCATTACGCTGGTTTGGCATGGGGCTTAGTGATGTTTGGTGGTGGCTATGTTTGTTACAAATCTTACATGCCGCCAGTTTCGCTGCATTTCATGTGATTGCGGTGACTTGGGTGAAACGTTTATCCCCGCCTCACACCCATGCAGCAGCACAAGGCTGGTATTCAGCGACAGGATTTGGATTGGGAAGCACTGTAGGGATTATGGGCTGTGGTATGATTGTTCAATGGTATGGATTTTCCATGGCGTTTTATGCTTGTGCAGTGATTGCCTTAGGTGCAATGTTGCTTGCATGGAAGTTGCCAAAGTGAACAAACCCATACCATTGATTATTCATGATTTACAAAGCTCGCAAATGTTTTCATTGGCGCAGGCTGCGGGGCGAGCAGGGATAAGAGTGGAGGGTACTTGTCATCCTTTTGAACCTTGGTTGAAAGTGAGTCAATATATTGATCGTGCGGTAGAATTAACTTGTTTGGGCTATGTCACCAGCAGTGCTTACGCACTGAATTTGCGCAATTCTGGATTATCTGGTGTGTGGCTGCCATGCAGTGATGATTTAGTTGAGTTTACAGCGCGTTATCGCCCGCTCTTGGAACATATGGGTATGCGTTTCTTATCACCCAATGAAGAGCAATATGAAATGACACAGCAATACCATTTATTGCCTGAAGTGAAAGGTTTGGAAAAAACGTTTGGTGGCGATGTTCAAGTATCGTCGCTGTATGAAAATATTGATGATTTGCCTTATCCTTTAATTATTAAGGCACAGCGCTGGAAATATCATATTATTGATAATGCAGCAGACTTTCTAACTTTTTTAGATCATCATCAAGGTAAGGAGCATCAAGAAGATAGTTTATGCCTCCAATCTTGGATTGAGGGCGGGATTGAGCGCATGGCATCTGCAATTCTTTTGTTTGATGCGAATGGACATGTGGTGCGAGGTTTTACAGGAAGAAGGCAACGCGTTGCACCAACACCCGATGGAACATTTGGGGAATCCACGGCAGTGAAAGCAGAATGGATTCCAGAGCTCTATGATGGCGCAGTAGAATTATTATCAGCGATGAAATGGCAAGGTTTTGCAGAGGTGGAATGCAAGCAAGCCCCAGATGGCAAATGGTATGTGATGGAAATTAATCCTCGCCTATCGGGTTGGGCATGTTTGGCAGAAGTGGATGGTGCAGGCATGCTGCAAGCCTATTATGATATGTGTGCGCATGGGGTAGTATTGGAAGAGGCATGTTTGCAACGCTCAGATAGCCGTTATGTCCGCATGATTACTACATGCTACCATGATCCTGATTGGGCAGTTTCTACAGAAGAAAATGATACAATATGGAAGCGTATCAAACGGATTGTTTATACCTTGCGGGAATACCGTAAAGATCCAACTCGATTTTCATTGGGTGCATGGGATGGGCAAGATTTAAGGGCGAGCTTGTATTTGCTACGGAGAACCATTCGTAGGGTTTGGGCAATTTATCGTGGCAAAAGCGAAATCTTTGATTGAATATTAAAGTATTGATTAAAGAAGTGTTTCTATTTTGAACTGATGCTTCGGCGCAGCTATACAAGGGGGAGCGCGGGTCATTTCGACCTTGTACCACAGGCAGGCTTCGCACTGGAGAAATTTTGTTTGATGCACATGCCTAAAGATTCCTCAACTTTGTTCGGAATGACAGTAGAGATGTCTTTATATGGTCGCATAACATTTATCTGTGGCTTATATTCTCTTTCCCTCTGCGAAACTCTGCGGTTGGTGTTTTCTTCATTTCTTTGCCATCAAAGAAATGAAGCAAAGAAAATGCCCCTGAAATAGCTGCGTATATCCTCACCAAAGCTGGAAATCGGGCGCAAAACAAAGCAGGTGTTTTGCTTTTATCCCTTCTTCCAGTCTTTGTTTCGGCGCAGCTATGGCAAGGGGGAGAGGGTCATTTTGACCTTGTACCACAGGCAGGCTTCGCACTGAAGAAACCTTGTTTGATGCACATGCTTAAAGATTCCTCAACTTCGCTCGGAATGACCAGAGAGATAGTTTACGCATGGGTGTTATGAGAGAAGAGATGCTTCAACTACGCTCAGCATGACACTTTTTTCTTCGTGTTCTTTGTGGTTAATTTGTTTTATTGACCGCAGGATTGCGGAGTGGAGAAATCTAAAACATGACCTTTTAAGGAAGCTGCAAATATTGGGAAATAGTTTTCCATGCTTGCTGCACATCTGAGAATTGGACATATAAAAATGGAATACCTTGCGGCACACGCTGGTTAAGCTCTTGAATACATTTTGCTGGCGGATAGCGATGATGTAAATGGTTATTCAATTCCATCAATGCCTGACTGCGTAATACAGGTGTGATTTCCACACCTTCTACAGCAGTAGAATATTGGGGAAAAACGATGGCTTTCAGTGGGATGGCTTGCTTCGCAGTATGTGGTGGAAACCAAAATAAATTGTATTGTCTTTTTTGCTTAAAATCGTTGAATCGGAAGCCGAATTTCTCAAAACCTGCTTGTAAAAGTTGACGATGCAAAAAAGCAGGGTGACGTTGTTTACCCCATTGTAAAGGGCGCGGGAAAGGGTGCATATGACCTTCTTTATCCAACAGTGCGAATTCATCGGATAAATAGCTAGCTCCTGCCAATAAAGCTGCAGTGCATGAGCTGCTTTTTCCTGCCCCTGATATGCCAGCCAGCATCACTGATGATGTGCCTATAGATACGCAGGCTGCATGAATGGATATGAGTTCTGGCTCAATATTAGCAAGTACATATTTATAGAAATGAACTTCAAAACCAGCCGCAGTTTCTTCAGCGTCATAGCCTTCCCATATGATATGGTCATTGGCAAGAAAGATATTTTTATCGCCATCATGTTTAAGGTGCAAGTGCGCAGCTATGGATGCCTGTGCATCAGCCATAGGGTATAATTTTAGCATGGCATCAATCATAGGAATGCATGCGGAAATATTGGTTTGCACATGAATCACAGCATGGGCAATGCGTGGATACCAGTGTTTCAAAGTTTATCCGTGGATAAGATTAAAGGCTGAGAATTCAGCAAGCATGGCTTGCACATCTTTATGAATACGTTCGAAATCACCTGCCAATGTTTCTTGAATGATGCGACTCATATCTTCAGCGGAATGTTTGCCATCACAAAGCTCCAGAATAACAGCAGCCATATTATTCATGGCATAATTATCGCCAGTTTCAGGGTCAATAAAAATCACCTCATCCATACCTTCTAATTCTTCGGCAATAATATTTTCACGGCGAATAGGATAATCAGGCACAGTGACATCTAAAATATCTGACATACATTAGGCTCCCAAATGGTAGGCTATAATCTGGCAATCATGACAGCTCAAGCGTTTTTTGCACGCTTGCCAACGCGCCTCTGAATCCTCTGCGTTGGGCGCATGACTTAAAGACGCAAGAATCTCTTGTAATGGATGTTGATGAATATTACCCAAGACAATATCACGGGAAAATACACATGGATGAACATCACCATTGGCACTGATGGAGAGTTTACCCAAACGTTGGTTTTGTGAGCCTATTTTTTCAGGAGCATGTGAAGATGATGTATGCTTGATATGAATATTTTTTGCAGGCTGCACTTCTGACCCTCGTCCCGCAGTATTGATAGGGTCAATACGAACAAAATGAGCGGGAATATGCAGTTCTTCTTGCAAGTATTGTATGGTATTTACAATGGAATCTGCATTTTGCTGCATCAGTGCAATGCCAATGCGTACTTCAAGCCCTTGTGTTTGTACGCGGTGAATGGCGGCGATAGTTCTCTCCAAACTTCCAGAAACGCATGTAATCGCATCATGGATAGCAGCATCGTGTGAATAAAGAGAAAAACAAAAGCGAGGTGAATAGGGTACAAGCGCTTGAAGTAATGTATCTTTTAGAAGTAAGCCATTGGTAAAAATCTCAATATCTTGTAGGCCAATATCATGAGCATATGCTACAGCAGCAATGATATCGGGGTGAATCAGTGGATCGCCACCCGTGAATTGGATAAAAGGCCGCCCTATATCTAAGGCTTGTTTGAGCGTGAACTTTATTTTTTCAAGGGGGAGAAAATCATTGCGCTCGGGTGATGAATCAGCATAACAATGAATACAGCGTTCATTACAGCGCGATGTAAGCTCAATAAAAAGCATGCCTAAAGATGCGCCGAGGATTAAATCAGCATCCCCTTTTTCTACCACTTTGGATACAGATAAACCTGCCAACCAAGGGTTGTTTTTCTCGATTTGATGGAGAAGCATATGTTTTTTATGGTTGAGGTGGTCGAGCAGTGCTTGAGCAAACAAGCCACGTAGCTCCAATGTGTGGGTGTTATCGCTCAAAGTGCATGAATCTTGCGACGCAATGACCTGAACAAGGTTGTTACCTGTTAGGCGAAGAGCAGTATATTTTTTGATTGGGTAAGGCAAATGGTTGCTTAAACTAAATGCACTTCACCTTGCCTTTTAATGGTCCTGTTTTGATTTTAGTACATGTGCAGCAACCGCCAGCATGGGCGACTTTTTTCTTACACTTTTTCATGCTCTTAAAAACAATCAATTTACATGCAGGGCAGTAACCAAGTTTACAGCGTTTCTTATTACATTTGTTGGGATTGTATTTTGGACTTGTAGGTACACATGGGCAGCAAGCATTGCCACCTGCAGAAATAACAATAGTTCCACCACCACCACATTTCTTAGTTCCGCCAAGACCGCCTTCTGCGTGACTGACACCCATAGTCGTCATTACACCTAGCATTGCAGGAGGTATATAGGCAGCCATTTTTAGTAAACGGCGGCGAGCTTCTTGGTTTGTATTATTGTCTTGTGTATCCATACTCATACTCCCTAGTCAACTCCTTATCGGCTGGAATTGCGGCTAAGTTTAGACTATTGTGCCCCATTATGACCAGCTTTTATGATAAAAAACAGTACAGAAAGAAGATTGCAGCTTATTTTTCCCATCAAGAAATCATAGATCAGACGGATTTAAGCGATATTCATTTTGTTTCTGCGGCCGTGCAAGAACGTGTAGATTTATTACTCTGGGAACGGGTTGATTCGACTAAAGATAACGATTTTACAGGTCTAATGGTGAGGCAAAAAGAATATGCATTGTGGCATTTGCGTATCAAAAATGCTTTATCTCAAATATTAACTGCCTTAGATGAGGCTAAACTTCCTGTATTGGTGATGCGAGGTCAGGCTCTAGCAGAAACACTTTATAGACAGCCCTATACACGTCCACAAAGTGATATTGATTTAATATTTGAGCCTGCGCACGCTTTGCAGGCGAAGCAGGTGCTATGGGATATTGGGTTTCGCCCTGATTCAGTGTATGCCAGCATGTTTGTGCGCGGAGATATTCAGGTGGATGTTCATACCGAGCCCTTGGGCATTGAGCGTATTCAAGCGTGGCAATATTTAACGCCATTACGCGCAAAAGATTTTTTCAAATATGCGCAAGAAGGTGAGTTGGCGGGTGAGAAAGCGTTGCTTTTGCAGCCGCGTGTGAATTTGCCATATTTATGCTTTCATGCACTTAAACATTCATTTGAAAGGCTTGTGTGGCTCTATGATATTGCGCTTCTTGCCAATGATATTACAGCCAAGCATCAGTGGGATGAAGTGGTGCAAGGCATTGAAGATTACAAATTAGAGCGACCTTGTTTTTATGCCTTATCGTATGCTAAGGCGCATTTAGGAGCAGATGTTCCCGAGGGTATTCTGAATCATATTTGTCCAGATATGGGTTTTATTGAAAGACGCTTGTTTAAGCGACATATGCACCATGAAGTCATCCCCTATTTGGCAGAGCGCTTATTTGCACGGATGCAGCCGGACTTCAAACATCGTATAGCCTTTTGGAAGGAAACAATTTATCCGCGATACGAAGTGCGCGCGCAAATGGCAAATGGTGGATGTGTCAAATGCAGTTTTATCCGCAAGCGTTTGCGCCAAATGATGAAAGCTGGATTGGGCATTTTTCGTGAAAGTTTTGCAATATTACGAGGCTAAGTAGAACGTCCTCAGAAAGTCGTTTTTAGATTTTTTACCACAGTACCTGCAAGGGGCAGGCTTCTTGCCTATGGCAATTCATCACAGTTCACAGAGAACGCGGAGAGGGATATATAGTGAATTATGAATTGATTTACTTGTCATTTTGACTCTGAGTTTGTCTGTCATCTTGAGCGCAGTCGAAAGATCTTGTTTAATGTGCAGTATTGAAAGATTCCTCGACTATGCTTGGAATGACCTTTCCATCATTGAATGCAGTAAATCCAAACTTGAATTGCTATATTTGCCCTTGTTGGCGTAACAAAGCTTACAAATCACTATCGAAAAAATCGGATTCACCAGTTTGTTGGTTATCTTCTACTTGATCCATTTCAGTTGGTGCGGTTCCCTCGCGGAAAGATTCTAAGAATGGATGTTCAGTATTGGAGCCTGCAAGTTTGCCATTTCTTGGGTTAATCATTGCCCATTCAATGCCTTTGGGTGGAATAAAATCTTCTACAGGCAATCCTTTTTGAAAAGCTTTCATGGCAGCAAGCCATGTAGGTAAAGCAGCATGTGCACCTGTTTCACTTCTTCCCATAGATGCTGGTGTATCTCTTCCTGTCCAAACACCAGTTAAAATTTGAGGTGTAAATCCTATAAACCAAGCATCGACTTGTTTGTTGGTTGTCCCTGTTTTCCCCGCTGCAGGCCTGCCAAGTGCGCGTGCTCTTCGTCCAGTGCCATGTTCAATCACACCCTTCATCATATTGGTGGTTAAAAATGCACTGGTTGGGTCTAAAATTTGTTCTGCTGGACGCATGCCATGGCCTGCGGAAAGCACGGGGTTTACATGACAAACTTGGCATCGATGCCCTGCCACATTGCGATATAGTGTGCGTCCATTGCGATCTTGGACTTGCTGAATACTTACAGGTTTCCATTTTAAACCGTTTGTTGCCAAAGGAATATAAGATTCGGTTAATTGTTCCAGCGTAACTTCGGTTGCGCCCAGAGCCAAAGCCAATTGAGGAGGAAATTCCTGTGTAAAGGGGAAATCGCGCAATTTATCCGTGAATGTGTGAATGCCTACATCTTGCAGTAATTTAATGGCAGATAAGTTACGAGAATGCTCCAGTGCATTGCGCAATGTAACAGGGCCCGCAAATTTATTTTTGTAATTTTCGGGTCGCCAAAAATTATCTGCATTATTAGCAGAAAATACGATGGGTGTATCCATCACAATACTGGCAGGTGTAAAGCCTTTTTCCATGGCTGTGGCATACAAAAGGGGTTTAAAAGCCGAGCCTGGTTGGCGTTTGGCATGGGAAACACGGTCAAAACCACCGAACTGAAAATCGAACCCGCCTACACGGGCTAATACTGTACCTTGTTTTAAATTGATGGCATAGAGCGCTGATTCAATGGATGGTTTTTGTGATAAACGAATACCACCCTTGCCATCACCTTGAATATAAACTTCATCACCCACCATCCATGTGCGTGGATGTGTATCGCCTTTTTCGGCTTTTGCCCATTGCCATTTAGGCTTGCTTAAACGCCACTGTTTTTCGCCATCATGCAGAATTAAGTCACCATTTTTTTGCACCTTTTCAACCAAAGCAGGGATGATTTGGTCGCGTCCAAGCGGGTGCTTGATATGCGTTTGAGCTTTTGCCCATGTGGCAAGCAAGTCATCCCAAGTGTTTTTAGGGTGCTGCGTTGGGGTGCGATAAAACTGACGCTGCTCCACTTCTAAAACACCTTCACGCACAGCTTGAATGGCGGCATTTTCTTTATCTTGTTGGTAAGGGATAACAATGTTTAAACCTTGGCGACGCAAGGTGTTGAGCCCAAATTGCTGAACCAATTGTTCATGTACTTCTTGTGCATAGGCATCGCTGAGGTGTTTTGTGGGCAAAGGTACAACCTTCAAATCACTTTTAAGTGCATGTGCCACATCTTCAGCTTTGGCATAACCACTTCTCTCCATTAAATATAACACCGTATTACGGCGCTTGATGGCGCGGTCATGATTTAAATGGGGTGCATATTTACCTGGTGCTTTGGGCAACCCTGCAAGCATAGCGCATTCGGATAATGTGAGTTCATCCAAGCGTTTGCCAAAGTAGCGCCACGCAGCAGAAGCAACGCCATAAGCGCCACGTCCAAGGTAAATCTGATTCAGATATAAGTATAAAATATCATTTTTAGAAAAAGATTGTTCAATGCGATGCGCAAGAATCACTTCTTTTATTTTACGCGTATAAGTTCGTTCGGATGTAAGCAAAAAGTTTTTTGCGACTTGCTGGGTGATGGTTGATCCACCTTGTACTTTGTGCCCTGCCATAATGTTTGCGATTAATGCAGATGCAATACGGGCAGGATTGATGCCGGGATGCTCATAGAATTGTTGATCTTCTGCCGCCAAAAAAGCATTGCGAACTTTTTTGGGGATTTCATCAAAAGGCGTTAATATGCGATGCTCATCGGCATATTCAGCGAGCAATTCACCTTGTGTATTGTAAATGCGTGATACCAAAGGCGGCTGATAAGCCGATAGACTTTTAAGGCTGGGCAGATTGCTAGAGAAGTAAAGGTAGGCTATGGTGACGCAAGTCACCGACAGAATACCTAAGGAGAGTACGATTTTTGCAATGATGGATAAGATGCGCATAAATGCCGATACTAGTGCAAAGGATTTAAAGGGTGCAAGTGTACTTCTTGATTCTCGAGGATTTTCGCTGATTGAATTGCTTACGGTCATTGCGATTGTGGGTATAATCATGGCAATTGCTGTGCCTGCATACAATACTTGGATGGTGCATAATAGTGTGAATAGCGCTTCCTCCGCACTGTTCGCTAAATTAAAACAAGCCAGAAATATGGCAGTGGCGCAAAGCCGCTCTGTGAAGCTCACATTTAATACAGTTAGTGATAGTTTTGTATATGATGCTGATACAGCAGGCACATGTGGAGCATGTAAAAATGAGACGGTGTTATTATCACAGTTTTCACCAAAGATCCAGCTTACAAAAACGGGTGGAAACTCATTAACCTTTAGTAGCCAGGGTACAGCGGCTAGCAAAACGATTACACTTACTAACGGTGGCTATTCAAAAGTCATTACGGTGAATATATTGGGCAGAAGTTATGAAAACTAGGTCTATTTATTATGCACAAGGTTTCACGCTGATTGAAACCATGGTGACCTTGCTGATTGTATCGGTGGGTATGTTGGCTTTGGGTAGTTTTTATGTTGCCCTGATTGGTAGCGAAAGTGATGCGCAAAAGCGATTGGCTGCTGTGCACATGGCAGAGCAATTGATTGAAGATTGGCAAAAGAACAATGCATTGCCTAATGCTGAATGTGCACTAACGCAAGCCTATAATGGGCAGCCTGTTGGAGCCACTGGTGTTCCGCTTTTGATAGGCAACACAATGAGTTGTAAAACCACCAATGGGTCAGTTTTTATTTTTGATATTTTACTTCAAGAACAGCCCGCAAAAGCACCATTACCACCCAATCATCCCAACAATCCTAATGCTGCTGGGCCGAATCAAAGTGTGATGGGAGAGCTTTTGATAAATCCTGCTGTTGCAGGGGGGGCGACTGTTAACGTGCGCTCGGTAAAAATTTCTTGGAATCATAAAGGGCAGCCCAAGTTTGTGATTCTTACCAGTATTAGGAAGCTGTCCTGATGTATTGCGTAGACAAGCAAGAAAAGGGATTTACGCTGATAGAATTGATGGTCACGTTGGTGATTGCTTTGGTGATTCTTGCAGGGATGGTGGCTGTGTTTATCTCGCAAACGCGTGCGGCGCATACAGTGGGCAGTAAAACAGAATTGATGGGCGATTTGTATTTGGCTTCGCAGATTATGCAATCGGAATTACGCGGGGCTAAAGCGATTTGTTGGGATGCGGCGGGTAAGCGACTTGTGTATCAGCCCATTGATTCAGCTGCAAATATTACCAATGCATGCAATTCGGTAGCTGGCGCAAATGGTTGGTTTAAGTTTACTTCAGCAGCACCTGTAAAAATATGTTGGGATAGAGCAGGGATAGGTGGTGGATGCCAAGAGTTATTGCGTGGTCTCTCAAGTGCAACAGGTCTTGTGGTAACACCTACGACAAATACTGCCGCAGATTTAATAGGGGTTAGAACCATATCGCTTACTGCTGTATATCAAGATAGTAACCATGCCAATCAAGATTTGAATTTAAAACTCAAAGTTTGGCCGAGGAATCAGTAATGGCAAATACTATAGAAGTGAATCAACGCGGTTTTGTATTGCCCACATCATTGGTGATGATGCTGTTGATGACAGTACTATCTATTGCTGTGTATTATGGGGTGTCTGTATCGCAAAGCACAAGCGCATCGGCGAAATCTTCTACAGCAGCTTTTTATTATGCAGAAACAGGCGCAAATTATCTGGCTTGGGCATTAAAAAATGATGCTGAATTTGATAGCTATACCTATCCAGATTTCGTAGATACGGTGGCTGTAGGTGGTACGAACCGCTATACTTTTAATGAGCCGGATGCGCGTCCAATACCTGCTCTGATAAGTGCTTTTGCAGCGTTTGATCCACTTTTGGCAAACCCTCAAGCTATTTTGGCTGACCCTTATGCGGCAGGCGACTATACAGAATGGAAAGCCAATAGGGGTAACCCTAGTGCTGCTGATAGTGTGACAGCCACTGTTGGTGCTACTATAGGCACAGATTATTATGGGCAATTGATGTATTTTGATAATAGTGCATTGGCAGCTCGCTCTGTGTGTCATGGTCCTGCTTGTGTTGGTAATCTTGTGCTTGAAAATATTCATGTGAATGCGCCGCGTTATATTCGTTTGGATATTGATAGTGATGGGCAGATTACACCTGCATTACCGCCATATAATGCTGTTAATCCACACCATGGTAGCGTAGTGGGGGTGGATATTCCGCAGAATGGTGCCATTGTATGGCTTACAGCGGGTGATAGTGCTACTGATAGGCAGTTGTTACCTATTGATAAATATTTTGCACCCTTTCAAGATGCCTATGGCAATGCCATTGTGACAAATAATAATGACCCGATAACAGCAGGCGATGTAGCATCTGGAACAAGGGATTCTGCAGCCGGTGCTATTTTTGGTGCTGGTGGTATTCCTGTGCCGCTTCAAGATGCATTGGGAAATGCTTTTGCTTCTATAACAACGCCAGGGGGTTATTATCAAACGGTCAATGCACAATGTAGGGTATTTGATCAAGATTTGTATGCACAGCCGATGGGTGTGCATCCTGCTTCTTTGATAGCGTGTGATCAAAATGGAGGATGGTTGCAAAGTGCTCAATATGGTTTGGTGGTCTATGCGATTGGCTATGTGGATGGCAAGCCGAGAAAATTACTAAGGATTGTTTTGCCACTTTAGTGATATGAATCACATATTTATTGTTGGATTACAATTAGCGTTACGGCTTGACATGCGATGTTATCGATGTCTGAATGTCCGCTAAAGAGATTTTAGGATAGAAGTTTGGGTTTTAAATAAGGAGTATAATATGAATATTAAAGCAATGTTGTCTTCGATATTTGCACTTGTGTTTATGATGGGCGTGAGTACGTCTGTTGTCATGGCAGGTGATAAAGATAAGAAAGATGGCAAAGAAACAAAAGAAAGTAAGGATAAAAAAGATAGCAAGGATGCATCAACGCCAACTTTGGTTTGTCAATGCGATGCTGTAACAAGCAAAGACGGTAAGGACAAGAAAGACGGTAAGGATAAGAAAGACGGTAAAGATAAGAAAGACGGTAAAGATAAGAAAGACGGTAAAGATAAGAAAGACGGTAAGGACAAGAAAGACGGTAAGGATAAGAAAGACGGTAAGGATAGTAAGAGTACACCTTCTGTCGGCGGGTCTTGTACATGTGATGGTGGCGGAACGGGAACATGGACTACACCAACACCTGGCACATATTCTTACCCTGCAGGAGCACCATCAACGTCAACTTCAGCAGCATTCCGTGAGTTGCACGGCGAATAAGCTCTTCTTTATTGTTTAGTGCTTATGTTGAAATAGCGCCTTCTCTGGAGGGCGCTATTTTTTTGTGATGTTGATTACAGATGATAAGAAAGGTTTGTAAAGTATCGTGGCAGTTCATGGAGAATAAAAATATGCGCAATCATACATTATCACACTATATCTTAATTTTTCTTATGCTGTTTTCTGGCTTTGCTGGGATTTCGTATGAAATCCTTTATGGCAGAATATTTGGCAATATGGTCGGCGATCAATTTATCGTTTCGGCAGCTGTATTGATGACCTTTTTATTGGGTATTGGTATAGGGTCCATTACGGCGCACCGTTTATGGCGCTGGTTATGGCTGATTGAGGGTGGCATTGGCTTGTATGGTGTTTTGATTGCGTTTAACCAACCTTGGTTAGATAGCATGATTTATTCAGGTGCTGGTTTTTTTGAAGATCATTTGGTTGGCAGTGTTTGGGTATGCGTGTTTTTACTCATCACGCCTGCTTTTTTAATTGGTTGTAGTGTGCCTTTATTTGCGGGCTATTTTAATCGTTTTAGTCAAGGCGATGATGCTTCTTTTTCATGGGTATATATGGTGTACAATTTAGGTGCAGCTTTAACTGCATTGCTAATTGAATTCTTTTTTATTCGAGCATTGGGCATTCAAGGCACAGTGCTTCTTTTTGCAAGTGCAAATGTGTTGGTGGCTGTGTTGCTGCGCATTTATTTTTATAGTGAATCCTCTATAGAAGAGTCTGTGAACAAAAAAGATTCTTTAAAAGCGCTGCTGATGAGTATACCCAAAAGCAGCTTACTTGCGTTGTGCCTTGCCAGTATTGCATCGGCTATATTTCAACTGTTTATGCTGAAATATTCAGAATTGATTTTTGGACCATTTAGAGAGTCATTTGCGCTGGTTTTATCGTTGATTCTGCTTGGCATCACATTGGGCTCATGGCTTGTGAAACGCTTTGAATTAAGTTTTGAGCATTTGATGTGGTGGAATCTATGTGGGTTGCTTTGGCTGATGCTTGTAGGTGGTGGAGCAACTTATGTATATGCATCTTTATATCCCCTTACAGATGAATCCTTTTGGGCGATGATTATACTCAAGTGGAGTATGCTGGTGGTGTTGATGTTTGTTCCAGCCATCACCTTTGGGGCTACGATTCCAGCCCTGCTTTCCCACAATGAAGAGGTGAGTCGAGAATCTGGTGCATTGTTGTTTATTTCGGCGCTAGCGAATGTTATAGGCTTTTTATTGATGGTGTTTTTGCTACATAGGTATTTGGATTATGGCGTTCAACTTCTTATTGTAGGGCTTATTTCAGGTGCTGCACTATTTGTTTATTTTGCTAAGAATATCCGCAATATTATCATGCTATCTTTGCTGCTCATCGGTATCGGTGGTGCATATGCACAAAAGTGGGATGAGGATTTATTATATTTAAGTTATACCAATTTTAAAGATGTGGATGATTTGGTTGATGCAAGAGAAAGCGTAAGCTTTCCAGATCGCTACAAAGGTTATCAAGATGTGTTTTCTATCAACTGGATGGATGGTGATCCATATTTCTTCATCAACGGTTATATCAGTATCCCGCTGAACAATCCTTCTGAAAAAGAGGTGGGAGCGATTTCATCCTTATTTTCACCACGCTTGGATGATGCGCTTGTGCTTGGTTTGGGTAGTGGCGCTACAGCATCTACGGTAGGCTTGTTTTTCGATAAAACAGATGTGGTTGAGATTAACCCAGTGGTTCGGGAAAATCTATTTCGCATGAAACCGTGGCATTTTAGTATCGAGCATAACCCCAATATGAATATTATTGTGGATGATGCGATTCATTATACCAAAGCTACAGATAAAACATATTCACTGATATTAAATACAGTAACGACACCCTTGTATTTTAGTTCATCTAAGCTTTATACCACAGACTTTTTCCGCAATATTAAAGGGCGATTGAATGATGATGGTGTGTATGTGACTTGGATGGACTCACGGATTGGTGATGAAGGCGCAGATATTATTTTACGCTCTTTGAAAAAGAGCTTCAAGCATTGTGCAATTTCATATATTAAAGGCGCTTATTTCTTATTGATAGCATCAGATAAGCCTTTGGTGATGCAGCAGCAGAAGGCGGTGACTGAAAATAAAATACTTAAAAAGAACTTGATGGATAAGCATAGGATTATGAGTGAATGGTTACCTTACCATTTGATGAATACCGATGTGTTTGCATTGATTGGCAATCAACAAGGCGATGTGAATACTGCGGATTATCCAGCATTAGAATTTGAAATGAGTCGCTTACAATCTA
>JALWPO010000286.1 GCA_026994965.1 Mariprofundaceae bacterium
CATGTGCATATTCTGAGTGGGGATAGAGCTTGAGTAATTTTTCAAAGGCTTGAATCGCATGCTGGGTAGGTAATGGGTTACGTTGACTCTCTACGGTTTGTTTTACATAGCTCATACCTAGCATATATTGGGCATAAGATAGGTTTGGATAGCGTGGATGGCGAGTGATGAAACGGTTAGCCAGAGTTTCACTTAGAATAAATTCCCCATCTTTATATGCAGCATAGATGCGCAGCAATTCAGCCTGTGCAATATGTTGACTATAGGGATGCTTACTGGCGAATTTTTCTAAAAAACGATTGGCTTTACCATAATTATGGTCGTTAATCATTTCTTGCGCACGTTCGTAATCGGCTTTGGCAGAATCTGATGGTGATATAGCTTCACCAGAACAACCCGAGAGTAAGGTGATGATTAGTGCAAGTGCAAACGTAGATAAGGGAGCCAAATATTTCATCGTGCGTATCTTAGAGCTTGGATGGCAATGCGACAATGGCAAGTTGTCTTCCACTTTGCATAGCATCTCTGCGATATGAGAAAAAGCGTGTTGAAAGACAGCATGTGCAAAGTTTGATTTGTTCAATATGTTTATCTGATATGCCTGAAGATTGGAGTTGTAGGCGGTTGATGGATTGTAAATCTACATATGCTTTTTCACGCGATATTTTGATATGCGTTTTGGCAAGTGGGTGGGCTTGCGTTATGCTATCAGTGGTTTGCATATCAATTTCAAAGCAGCAGGATTGTATGCACGGTCCCAAGCTTGCAAGGATATGTTCAGTTTGAGCGCCCATGGCTTGCATGCGTTCAATGGCAATGCTTGCAATGTTTTTTGCTGTACCTCGCCAACCTGCATGCACCGCTGCCGCAATACCATGCTTGGTATCCACCAATAATATAGGTAGACAATCTGCGGTACGTACTGCGATTGAAGTTGCAGGTGTACGGCTTAACAATATATCTGCTTCATCTGTATGTTGTATGCCTGTGCCAGTGCAAATGATGGCATGGGTATCATGAACTTGCTTGCTGCGGTGAGGAAGAGGAAGCTGGGCATGCATACAAAGTTGATGGAGATTGTTTTCAATATGTTGATGGCTATCACCCAAATCAAAGCCAAGATTCAGACCATCCCATGGTGATGGGCTTATGCCACCTTGGCGTTCACTAAAAATACCTTGAATGTCATGTTTGGCAAATAATTCGGAAGCAATAAAACTAGGTGAGGGCATGTTCAAAGGCTTGATTGAGTTGATTTAAATCTTGGGGAAGAGGCGCAACACAATGAATATGCTCAGTTGTAATCGGGTGTACAAAACCAAGTATTTCCGCGTGCAGGGCTTGTCGGTTGAGTTGAAGTAAAGTGTTACGCGCTTCTTCAGGTATGGATTTAGAAGGGTTAAAGCTGCGAGCATATATATCATCGCCTAAGATGGGTAAAGATAGGTGCGCAAGGTGCACGCGAATTTGGTGGGTTCTACCCGTATGCAGGGTTAAGCGTAGGCGGCTAAAATATGTGCCAAAACGCTGCTCCAATAAAGCCTCAGTGATAGCATGCTTTCCTGTATCAGTAATCGCCATTTTTTGTCTATGATTGGGGTGTCTACCAATAGGCTCATCAATGGTTTGTTGATTCCAAGTGGGTGCTCCGCGGCACCATGCAAGGTATTGGCGATCAATATCATGGCTAGCAAACAAGCTAACTAAACCATGATGTGCGGCTTCTGTTTTTGCAACAACCAATGAACCTGACGTGTTTTTATCAATGCGATGCACGATACCAGGGCGTTCAATGCCATTGATGCCAGGCAGGTTGGGGCAGTGGTGCAATAAAGCATGAACCAGTGTTCCCGTATCATGCCCATGACTGGGATGAACCACCATATTGGCTGGTTTGTTGACCACCAATAAATATTCATCTTCATACAAAATATCCAATGGTATATTTTCAGGCTCAAGCACCATAGGGCGACTATTGGGTATATCAATGCAAAAACAATCGCCTGTGCACACGATTTGTGAAGGCTTAAGTTTTACCTTGGTTTGATTATAAAGCACATGCCCATCATTGAGTAGTGCTTTGATGCGACTCCGAGAGAGTTGGGTTAAATCAGCCAATACATAATCCAGCCTCGCTCCTGACATATGGTCAGGAACGGTGATATGTAATGGCTGTGTTGGCTTCATGCCTCTGCGTTGACTTCAACCTTTACAGCTTCTTTTTTTGGCACATCACTATCGGCTTTGGGTTGATCAGTATGTTGTTTTTTAGGGGTATCACTGTTGGATGATGCATTTTGGGTTGATTCATTTGTCTGTTCTGTATTTGCATCCTGAGTAGATGCGATTTCGCCATTATTTTGTGCATCACGTTTGGCGGCAGGTTTACGGCGACGGCGACGGCGTTTGCGTTGTGGTGCTTCTTGAGCGCCTTCTATCGCTTGTTTGTTCGTGTTATTTGAACCCTCTGTTTGATTTGGTTTATTGCTATCACTATTACCTTTATTGTTTTTTTTGGCATTGTTTTTCTGCTCGGTTTGCTGTTTGTTGCCATCATTTTTAGGGCGATTATTTCTATTTTTACGACGCGATTGGTTGCGACGTTTGCGATTTTGCGCATTGCGTTTCTTGCGCTCTTCTTCCTCACGTTTTTTCTTGCGTGATGCACCTGTTAACATATCGATGAAAGCGGCAATCCAAGCAGGAAGTTCAGCTTTCTTTTTGATGCGTTTCTGTGGCGTTGGAATACCCACTACAGGTTTAAGCGGGTTAAGTTTGCGATTAGCTTTGGCAGGTTTTCTTCCTTTGCTTGTATCTTCAAGAACCTCTACACGATGTTGATTATTTTCATTCCACTGGCGTTCAATACGATAATGTGGAATCATCAACTCTGGCTTGATTTGCAGTGTAATTTGGACTTCGTAATGTTCTTCAATACGTGCAATATTATCACGTTTGTTGTTCATCAAGTATTCGCCTGTATCCGATGGTACTTGCACGACTAAAGTTGGTTTTTTGCCCATTTTTGCCCAATCTTCCATGCGTGTAAGCATCTGTAGCGCCATGGACTCAACAGTACGAATAGAACCGCGACCGCGACAACGCGGGCATGTTTCAGTGGTGGATTCGCGTACCGATGGATGCAGGCGCTGGCGAGACATTTCCAATAAACCAAAACGGGATATTTTAGCAAATTGAATGCGCGCTTTATCAGAGCGGCAAGCATTGCGCAGCACTTCTTCAACTTGTTGCCCATGTTTTCTATTCGCCATATCAATAAAATCGATAACTACCAATCCACCAATATCCCGGATACGAAGCTGACGCGCGATTTCTTCAGCAGCCTCTAAATTGGTGGCAAGTGCTGTGGCATCAATGTTTTTGCCGCCTGTGGCACGCGATGAGTTGACATCTATAGAGGTCAATGCTTCGGTAGGGTCAAAAACAATTGAGCCACCAGAGCGCAAACGAATTTCACGTTCATGAATTTCTTCACATTGAGATTCAATATTGTATTTACGAAATAGTGGTTGTTTACCACGATAGAGTTTTACCAGTTTTTCTTTACCTGGCAGCACAGCATGCACAAAATCTTTGGTGCGGGTGTAAATTTCATGATTATCCACCCAAATTTCATCAATATCATCAGTAAAATGATCACGAATGGCGCGGGTGGCTAAATCGCCTTCCAAATAAATCAGCGATGGTGAAGGTGCACTATCTCCTTTGATGCGAATTTCATCCCACAGGCGACGAAGGTATTGATAATCCCATTCCAGTGATTCTAGTTCCTGATCTTTGCCTGCTGTGCGCACAATTAAACCCATATCATCAGGCACATTTAAATGCGCAAGGATTTGTTTGATGGCTCGGCGCTCTTCTTCAGAAAGTTTACGTGAAATGCCGCCGCGTGAATTATTGGGCATCAATACTGTGTAGCGACCAGCCAGTGATATATTGGTGGTTAGGGCTGCGCCTTTGTTGCCGCGCTCTTCTTTTACAACCTGAATGAGTAGCTCTTGTTTGTGTTCAAGTACATCACGGATATTAACCTTGCGGGGGTCAGCGGATTTATCT
>JALWPO010000287.1 GCA_026994965.1 Mariprofundaceae bacterium
TGGAGCGGTTGCCTGTTACTTTATGGATTAATATTTTGGCTATGATATTGATATTATCAGTGGCAATCCCTATCGGTGTCGTCAGTGCGGTCAAACAAGATTCATGGTTAGATAGGATTTTAACTGTAGTGGTGTTTATTGCATTTGCCATTCCATCGTTTTGGCTGGGTTTGCTTTTAATGATGAGCTTGGGAGTCAATCTTCATTGGTTGCCGATTTCTGGGATTCACGATTATAGCTGGCAGCAGATGGGCTTTTGGCAGCAACAGTGGGATTTTTTGCAGCATTTAATTTTGCCTGTGTTTGTGTCTGCCATTGGTGGTTTAGCAGGCATGAGTCGATTTATGCGTACAGGTATGTTGGAAGTGATTCGTGCCGATTATATTACCACAGCACGAGCTATGGGTGTGCCAGAGCATAGCATTCGTTATCGATTGGCATTAAAAAATGCCATATTACCAGTGGTAACCCTTTTGGGACTTTCAATTCCAGGTTTGATTGGTGGTTCGGTGATTGTGGAATATTTATTTTCATTGCCAGGTATGGGGCGATTGTTTTACGAAGCAATCTTAGCACGCGATTATACCGTGGTGATGGGGATTACTGTGATTGGAGCGGTGTTGACGCTGATTGGAAACCTTATTGCAGATTTGGCTTATGCGTGGGCAGATCCTCGTATCCGACATGGTCAGTCCTGATATGTGGCAAGCTATCAAAACTCAACCCTTGATGTTTGTAGGTGCTGCAATTGTATGCGTGGTCGCGATATTGGCTGTGCTGGCACCATGGATTGCGCCTTATGACCCAACTGAAATTAATGTAAAAGATATTTTAATGCCACCATCATGGCAGCATTGGTGTGGCACAGACACCTTGGGTAGAGATGTATTCTCACGCATGCTTTATGGCGCACAAATCTCATTGTCGGTGGGTTTTGTGGCAGTGGGTTTATCCATGGCTATTGGTGTGGCATTGGGTGCATGGGCAGGTTATGCTAGTGGACGAGCTGATATGCTGATTATGCGTAGTACAGATATGGTGCTTTGTTTTCCAACTTTCTTTTTAATTTTAGCGGTCATTGCATTTTTAGAGCCGTCGATTTGGAATATTATGATTGTGATTGGTTTAACGTCTTGGATGGGTGTAACGCGGCTTGTACGGGCTGAGTTTTTATCCTTGCGTGAGCGTGAATTTATTTTGGCTGCCAAAAGTCTAGGTGCATCACCATTGCGTATGATTTGGAAGTATCTATTACCCAATGCTATGGGACCGATTATGGTATCGGCAGTGTTGGGTGTCGCGGGTGCTGTGTTGGTAGAATCAGGACTTTCATTTTTGGGTTTGGGGGTGCAACCGCCCAATCCATCATGGGGTAATATTCTCACTGAAGGCAAAGATAATATTCAGCTTGCATGGTGGTTATCGCTTTATCCTGGGTTGGCGATTTTAATTACTGTGTTGGGATATAATTTGCTGGGTGAGGGGTTGCGTGATGTCTTTGATCCTAAGATGAAATCATGATGCTTTCTGATGAAGCGTATATGGAGATGGCACTCAAACAGGCTGATTTAGCGGCAGAGCAAGGTGAAGTGCCTGTTGGCGCGGTTTTGATTTTGCCTGATGGGCAGCAATTTGTTGCGTATAATGCACCGATTGCTAGCTCCGATGCCACAGCACATGCTGAAATACAGGTGATTCGTGCCGCTTGCCAAGCAATAAGTAATTATCGCTTGGTTGGAGCAGTGTTGTTTGTGACTTTAGAGCCTTGTGCGATGTGTGCAGGTGCAATCATTCATGCGCGAATTGGGCGTGTGGTGTATGGCGCTTCTGAGCCGAAAACAGGCGCGGTGGAATCGTTGTATCAACTTTTATCTGATCAACGCTTAAACCATCAAGTGAATATCCAAGGTGGTGTGCTTGCAGCGCAGTGTAGTGCACAAATCAAAGCATTTTTTCAAGCAAGGCGGTAAAAAATTAATCGCGGGTGATGTAGTCAAGTATATCATCCATCAAGTGGTGAATACATTGGTATTGCTCAGGGTTAGCCGCAAGTATCTTCTCTGCATGTTGAATATATGGTGCATCAACCAGTTCATCACCACAGTGTTGCACAATCGCTTGTGCAGATTC
Source organism: Mariprofundaceae bacterium (assembly GCA_026994965.1). Taxonomy (GTDB): domain Bacteria; phylum Pseudomonadota; class Zetaproteobacteria; order Mariprofundales; family Mariprofundaceae. The sequence goes on from JALWPO010000287.1 coordinate 2,131, forward strand.
GGGCGTGGTTTCTAAATGGAATTGTAGACCAATCACAGATTTATCAAGCTGAAATGCTTGATGCTTGCACACTTTGCTTTGCGCAAGGTGGATGGCATGTTCTGGCAAATCAAAGGTTTCTCCATGCCAGTGAAATACTTCCATGGATGCAGGAAAAACAAAGCCTTGTTGGACATCATTGGTAACGCCTTGAATAGGAAACCAGCCAATTTCCTTTGCATCACCTTGATAGATATTTGCACCCATACAGTCGGCAATCAATTGCGCACCAAGACATACACCAAGCATAGGGATGTTTTGCGCAATAGCACTACGAATAAATGTTTTTTCATCAGCAAGCCATGGGAATTCATGTTCATCATGCACACTCATTGGACCACCCATGATGATAAGTAAATCAATATCATCTAGTTCTGGCAAACTTTCATGTTCAAATAAGCGGGTTGATGTGAGCTGATAACCACGTTTGTTTAATGATGCCTCAATACTGCCTAAACCTTCAAAAGCAACGTGTTGTAAGTAATGTGCGCGCATAGATATACCTGTTTAATTTGATGATTATCATCAATATAATGCGTAAAAAGCTATATGCAAAGAAAAAGGCTCCCGATTACTCGGAAGCCTTTCTATTGTTTGGTTGCGGGGGCAGGACTTGAACCTACGACCTTCGGGTTATGAGCCCGACGAGCTACCACTGCTCCACCCCGCGTCATTGGGTGGCGGAACTGTAGCGTTGAGATAGGCTAAGTCAAACGTTTATTGGATGGCAAATAAAAGATCCTCAATAGCGTCAATATCCACATAAACTTCACGTCCTGTAGCTGCTGTAATAATCCCTTCTTTTTTTAGTGCACTAACCGCTCTCGATATGGTTTCGCGGCTTGTTGAAAGTTGATCTGCAATCAGTTGATGGGTGGGTAGTTTGATTCTCATACCTTGTGCAGTTTCTTTGCCAAAACGCCCACAGTAATCTTGCAAATAGCTATACAAACGATGGGGCACATCCATGGTGCTGATACGCTCAAGAATAATACTGGTGCGCCGCAAGCGGCTAACTACTTCGGCAAGAAGTTTAATAGATAGTGTGGGATTCTTAAGCAATAAACGTTCAAAATCACTGCGGCGAATCTGAGCTATTTTTGAAGGCTCTAGGGTGGTAACAGTGGCGGAGCGTGGTTGTTTGTCTAAAAGTGACATTTCTCCGAAAAATGCACCTGTTTCAAGCAGTGATAAAATGACTTCTCGACCATCAGGTGCATAAAAAGAAATTTTCACTGAGCCTTGAAGTAAAATAAACATAGAATTGCCATCATCGCCTTCTTGAACAATGACATTGTTTTTATGGATATTATGTGTGGTTGCCAATGCAATAATGGCATTGATTTCATCGTCATTAAACTCAGCAAAAAGAGGTACCTTCTTGAAAATATCCAACATAAACTACTCCTCCGATTGTTGAATGATATGAATGGGTAATGTTACCATAAGGGCAGTGGGTAAGACCTGTTGAATAGAAGGAAGTGCTTGGTTAATTTTTTCTGACGAATCAACCACTTCGATAATGATAGGTAGGTGGCTAGAAAGACCTAAAAATGAGGCAGTATGGACGCCATGTTTACCAAGCCCTTCAATACCACGCAGTACAGAAACGCCCGCTAAACCAGCTTTTTGGCATATTTCTAGAATGCTTTCTAAAGCAGGTGCATTTTCAATGCTATCTGATTCAGAAAGATAGATACGAAGACATAATCCTTCTTGCATAACCCCTCCCGACAAGCTTGAAACTTAATGTATAAGTTAATTTTCAAATGAGGCTGTCGATGGTGCCCGGAGCCGGAGTCGAACCGGCACGATCGCAATGATCGAGGGATTTTAAGTCCCTTGTGTCTACCAATTTCACCATCCGGGCGTATCAACCGCAGGGCAAGCATGCCAATACTTCTGCTT
>JALWPO010000288.1 GCA_026994965.1 Mariprofundaceae bacterium
CCAATAAAACGTGCGCTTGGATCGCGCCCATGATTGACCAATGTTTCGATAAATAATGTTCCACCCTGCCATAGACCTGCTTTTTCAGTATCTATCGTTAATGCCAAATCACCTGTGCCTAAATATTGAGAGCCTTTCTGAATACCACCACTGATATTTCGCACGCCTTCACCCATATATGAAAGCTCAATATCCATACCATCTTGGGCATAGACCATATTCGTCCAACATAATGATAAAAGGCTGAAAACAAACCTCAATCCATACCATCGCATATCCGCTCACCCGCGCAAATTAAAATAACGCAAAGCACACAAGGGCAAGTATCAGAAGGTGAATCAAAAGTTAGCAAGATAAAAAGGCAAACTTAAACCATTCAACCGACCGCGCCTTCACCCCGAAGTGCATTCCGTTTGCTTATGCATCATAAGCTTGCTTCAAGGCCGGTCTCCTGGCTTGCCATCATCCTTTTTTGTTTATGCCTTCCCAAAGCTCTAAACTTCAGTGGCGCGCAAACAAAATCGTCTGGCTTACAGTAGCGGGGGCTGCGTTAGATTTTCACTAAACTTCCCGTTTCACCCGTGGGTTGAATCACCATTGGGCACCTCAAGCGTTGCGGAAGTTAATACCTAATCATAATCATGTCTATACGGTTATTTAAAGGTGTGGCTTATCCACCATCTCCAACCATGCCGATAAATCTACATCTTGGCTGGACAGTATCTCTAGCCGCATATGTGGCTGCACTTGAAGTGTAAGCAATGAAAAATTGCTCTCGCCTGCTTTTAAGCTGGCGAGATTTTGCTTTGCATTTGTAAGCTTAGGTGCAGCTTGATTGAGCCAATATTCAGCTTTGGCTTTATCTTGCACTATGCCTCGACCTTGTGCATACATATAAGCCAATGCATTTTGCGCTGCGGCATTGCCCTGCTCTGCTGCCTGTTGATACCACCCTACAGCCCGCTTATCATCTTGAGGAACACCCATACCTTTGCGATAAAAATTGCCCAAATTAAATTGCGCTGCGGCATTGCCCTGCTCTGCTGCGTTTTGATACCACTGCGCTGCCATCGCAACATTAGCATCTACGCCCAGACCCTCTTGATACATGCTCGCCAACAACACTTGCGCCTCAGCATCGCCCTGTTCCGCTAAAGTATTAAGCAAATTGGCTGCTTTTTGATAATCACGCTGTATGCCTTCACCTTGGTAATACAATATCGCCAAATTATATTTTGCCGCAGTATCGCCTGCTAAAATTGCCTTATCATACCATTGCACTGCAACCTTATTATTTTGCCCTACACCTCGCCCCAAACTATAAAATACACCCAATATAAAAGCTGCATGCGCATTACCCTGCTGTTCCGCTTTTTGTAGCCATGTCACAGCTTGTTGATCTTGTTGCACAACACCCAAACCCCGCGCATACAATAAACCAAGGTTAAATTGAGCTTGCATACTTTTTTCGCTCGCTTTTTTCAGCCAATTCGCAGCTTCTGCATCATGATTGCCTTTTGAGCCCCGTCCTAAAAGCATCATTACTGCTAAATTATTCTGCGCATCTGTATCATCAGCTTCAGCTGCTTTTTTAAGCCAGTAAAATCCCATCGCATCATCCTGATGCCCAGCCAAGCCCTCTGTATATACGATGCCGAGATTACGCATGGCATCTGCTTGGCCTGCTTCTGCAGCCTTTTGTAACCAGCGCTGCCCATCCAAAGGATTGGCTATCCCACCAATACCTAATACGCGCATCACACCAACCATAGATGCAGCTTTTGTATAGCCTTGTTTCGCAGCCATCAAATACCATTCCAAAGCTTGCGCTTTATCTTGAGCAACACCTTTACCCGCATCAAACATTTGACCCAATTCAAATGCAGCATCAGCCCGTTGATGCTGTGCAGCCTCTTTCATCCAGCGTATGGATTCACCAGCGTCGCTCTTTACACCTTTCCCATCACGATACATCATGGCTAGCATATATTGCGCATCAGCATCACCCAAACGCGCCTTATTCTTTATATTTTTAATTAAGCTTTGCCGAAGCTCTGCAGCTTCAACCACGCCTTTCTTCTCCGCTTGCAAAACCCAATTCAGTGCCTGGCTATCACTTTGCTTTACTCCCACACCATCGGCATACAAAGCAGCCAAATGAAACATAGCCTCGCCCAAGCCCTGCTTAGCTGCTTTTAAATACCACGATGCAATCACTTTGGCTTTGGCGTTTTCTTTATCTGTATTTTCCATCAGTAGCGCAAGCTGATATTGTGCTTTGGCATAGCCTTGCTGAGCAGATTGTGTAAACCAATGTATGGCTTTTGCATCATCTCGATCCACCGCCTGCCCTTTTTTATACATCTCCCCTAAAAGATATTCACCTTTCATATCGCCCTGCTCTGCTGCCTTTTCAAACCAATGCAAGGCATCCTCATTACGCCCATCTTCAGAAGCAGATAGTCCTAGGACTACTGGATTTTCTATGGTATTTTCATGCTTATTGTCAGCATTCACAAATACCAATACTGCCCCTAAAACAACAAATACTAATACTGCAACCACCAGCCGAATTGAATTCATATCACCTCAAAAATCCCATATTTTACCACTTCCAAAAGTGAGATTAGCACAAAAATAAAGTATCCGTAAAATATTTTGCTAATCCACACAAACAAACTAATATCGGCAGATATGGATAAGCTTAAAAACACAGCGTCATCTCATTATCTCATCGGCATGATGTCTGGCACTTCATGTGATGCTATTGATGTCGCTCTTATTCATGCAGACACATATAAACTCATACACTTTCTCGAACATCCCATGCCGCATGAAATCCGCGAAACTATATTGCGCTTATCTGCATCAGGTTTGGATGAAATCAATACCATGGGAAACCTTGACCGAGCATTAGGCAAAGCCTTTTCTGAAGCAGTTTTATCTCTGCTAAAGACACACAATATTCCCGCGCAACATATCTTGGCTATTGGCAACCATGGACAAACCATCAGACACCAACCACAAGCCCCAGTAGGTGAGAACCCTTTTAGCTTACAAATTGGCTGTGCTGCTACCATGACTGAACAAACAGGGATAACGGTGGTGTCGGATTTTCGTAGGCGTGATATTGCAGCGGGAGGACAAGGTGCACCACTTGTACCTTTTGCGCACCAACAATTGTTTCATGACATTGATAAACCCATTGCCATTCTTAATATCGGCGGCATTGCAAACATTACTATGTTGAATCAAGACGGTAGCATTCAAGGCTTTGATACAGGTCCTGGCAATATGCTGATGGATGCCTTGATGTTAAGCTTAAGTGATGGTCGTTATGCCTATGATAAGCATGGTGCATTGGGCGCATCTGGTAAGGTGTGTGAATCTTTGTTGCAACAATTGATGCATCATCCATTTATCACCGCAACACCGCCCAAGTCCACAGGTCGCGAAGTATTTGGTGAAGATATGCTTGAACCTATCCTAGCTTGGGATGGATTATCTGATGCAGATAGAATGGCAACCACCACTGCATTTACTGTCCAAAGTATTGTGGCGCAAATACCCTATCTGCATCATCTGCCAACATCTTGGCTGGTTTGCGGTGGTGGTGCACAAAACACACATTTGATACAATCTTTGCGCGAGGCGCTCGCCCCTGCTTCTGTGGTATGCACTGATGATTTTGGCATCCCAAGCGCTGCTATAGAAGCCATTTCATTTGCCATGCTAGCCAAACAAACCTTACTTGGTCAAAGTAATACTTTATGCGAAGTGACTGGCGCACACCATACCGTTTGTGGCGGGCAAATTACGCCTGGAAACAACTGGTCTCAAATCATATCTTGGATACAAGAACAACAAACATTAAATCGTTAAAGGACCATCCAGAAATGCCATTTCTTCCCATATATGAGATGGGCTACCATCGCTATTGCGAAAATGGATATTTTGTTGCTGCGGCACCAAGCGAGTTGCTCGCCCATAGCTATCATCCTGCACATCAACACCATCTTCTGCCGATAAAATCATCAAATCATCCTCAAGCAATAAATCAATGATTTCATATGCCTTTCCCAGATAATGAACGCGCCGCCCAATCAAGCCCCGCAAAGCGGACTCATCTTTCACCAGTGCTTGCAATATCGACTCATCCATTTCATGCTCCTTATTCATCACCCCAACATTTCAAGCTATAGTGTTGCCCACAATCTTAACAATGTCCATACAGGAGCTTATCAGTGGCTGAACTCATTCAAACCCTTTCGCATTGGCAAGTCCTTAGTATTCCACTCACGCATTGGATTTTTGCCTTTACTATCCTCTTACTTACACTGTTATTTCAGCGCTATTTCATTCAAATTTTCCATAGGTTCACGCAAAATGTTACTTCGCGTACCAAAACCCAATTGGATGACTTGCTTCTTGTTGCTGCCGAAAAACCCGCAGGCTGGTTTATTCTTATTGTAGGCTTTATGTTTGCAGCGCATGCCTTGCAAGCTCCAGAAGCTTCTTTTCCATTGGCTTCATTTGCCAATCAAGCCGCACGCATGGCATCAATATTGATTGGTGGCTGGTTTCTTTGGCGTTTGATTGATGGCTTTTCAGCTTATTTTTGCGCGCGCGCGGCACAAACCGATTCTCCACTGGATGACCAACTTGTACCCTTTATTTCCAAAACATTAAAAATCTTTCTTGTGTTTACACTTATTTTGGTTGTTGCGCAAAATATGGGTTATTCCATTTCAGGCTTGATTGCTTCATTGGGCATTGGCGGCTTGGCGGTTGCTATGGCTGCCAAAGATACGATTGCCAACATCTTTGGCTCTATTATGATTTTAATTGACCGCCCCTTTACTATCGGCGATTGGATTAAAACATCAGAATTTGAAGGTGTGGTCGAAGAAATAGGTTTCCGCTCCACACGTATTCGCACCTTTGCCAAGACATTGGTGAATGTGCCCAACTCTCAACTTGCTAATATGGTGATTGATAACATTGATGCTCGCTCCAAACGACGCATTAAAATGCGAATCGGTATCACTTATGATGCTTCCCCTAAAGACATGCAAAAAGCCATTGCAGCTATCGAAGATATTCTGCGTCGGCATGATGGCGTGGATAAAGAGTTTTCATTGGTTAAATTCGATGAATTTGAGGATTCTTCGCTTTCTATCTTTCTTTATTATTTTAGCAAAAGCAAAGATTGGACAACCTATTTACAAGTACGCCAAGAGGTTAATCTTGAAATTATGCAAGCGCTTGAAAAACTTGGTTTGGATTTCGCCTTCCCTAGCCGCTCACTCTATTTGCATGATATGAATAATGATTCCGCATAACCTACAATCACTTTTTCACCACAGAGATACAGGGGGAAGGAGAGTATCAACCACGGATAAACACAGATGCACACAGATAAAATCATACAGAGATATCTTATAGTTTCCTCCACTCCGCGATACTGCTCTCGAAAAGACAAACTCACCACGAAGAGCACAGAGAACACGAAGAAACAGTGTCATGCTGAGTGCAGTCGAAGCATCTCAGTCTTTGTGGATTCCAGCCTCCGCGGGAATGACCATTTCCCCCTTGCTATAGCTGCGCCGAAACAAAGATGGAAGAAGGGATAAAAGCAAAACACCTGCTTTGTTTTGCGCCCGATTTCCAGCTTTGATGAGGATATACGCAGCTATTTCAGGGCATTTTCTTTGCTTCGTTTCTTTGATGACAAAGAAATGAAGAAAATACTAACCCATGCGGAAACCACCTCTCCTGTCATCCCAAACACAGTTGAGGAACCTTTAAGCATGTGCATCTAACAAGATTTCTCCACTCTGCGATGCTGCGGTCGAAATGACAGCACATAAACTGGATCGTTACAAAAAACGGGCGGTAAAAACCGCCCGAACATGCTTATCATGCTTGATTATTGGATACTACGCTTGTTTATAAGCCATAGGTTGTTTCAGTATTGGGATTTTCCCATACATAAGTGGAGTGTACAACCTCATGACTAGGTACAAAGAAAGTACCAAGTTCAAGCGCACCAACCACAGTACGACCCACTGTATGCGCAACACCTTTGAGCGTACCATAGGTAATGCCAACAAATGCATTGCTAGCTTTGCTTTCAAGCGCAATATTTTTAGGGATTTCACCCCAGCCTGTTGCAGTATTTGCTAACCCTCTGGTGAATTTTTGCCCTGAATCACTGGCATAATCCCCTGCTATGGCTGGCGTACTTACAAATACTGCTGCCGCAGCGACCAGTGCTAATATCATACCTGATTTATAGTTTTTCATCATACACCTCCTGCTTGCGGCGTATAATGCGATCAATACCGCAAGAACCATCATCACGGTGGCTTGTTTATTAGTATAGCCTATATCACAAGACTTACAAAATATTTTGCTGCCGCTAATCTATGGCTATGACACAAAAACAATCGATTGAAGCATTTACCGATGGTGCATGTTCAGGCAATCCAGGCCCTGGCGGCTGGGGGGTATGGTTACGCTACGGCAATCATGAAAAAGAATTATGTGGTGGTGAAAGTGATACCACCAATCAACGTATGGAGTTGCAAGCTGCCATTGAAGCACTCAAAGCACTCAAACGCCCTTCAAGCATCACCATTTATTCTGATTCCAAATATGTGATTCAAGGTATTACCGAATGGATAGATGGGTGGAAGAGGCGTGATTGGAGAAATACTGCTAAAAAGCCTGTCTCCAATCGTGATTTATGGGAACAATTGGATGCATTGAATGAGCGCCACCAAGTCACATGGCAATGGGTGAAGGGGCATGCGGGGCATGAAGGTAATGAACGCGCTGATGCATTAGCACGCCAAGGTATTCCAAGCGACACTTAAATACATACTCAGAAAATCGCTTTTAGATTTTTTGCTGCGGCATGAAACATTAAAATTGAGCCACAGATAGACACAAATACAGCCGACCCATGTGGAGGCATCTTAGAGACCTCTCTAATGCAAGGTAATTTCTTGCAAACTCACGGGCTGCGTATATTTTTCAATATCTCCAGCTTGTTTAATGACCATAGCTTTTCTGTCTTTACCTTTTCTAAGCCACAATACATCTTCGTTATGAATATCTTCTACCAGCAATGTATGCCTTGCCGATTCATACAATGCCGATGGACGCTCACAGCATACAAACACATCATGTTGATTGGGTTGTAGCTTTGCATTCATGCGCCGTAATGTGTTGGCAGTGAGCGGCAATAATTGACCTTGCTCATCCCATACCCTAATCCAAGCATCACGCCTTTTGGGCATACTCGCCAATTTGGGCAATGTCCCAAAAGCTAAAAATTTAAGTAAAAAATCTTGTTTCATTAAATCGGATGCTAATGTGTGATGATTGCCTGTAACCGATACATTAGCAGCCCATGGTAGCCATGCCGAATAACTGGGTACAACCAAATCCTTATCAAAAATAGAATCACTATCCACATAAGCATTCAACACTTGCACCCCTTCAAGTTCACTTCCCTCTTGTACATTCAATTGCCATAAAAAATCACTGCCCGGAAGCATTTCATCAGCCTGTAAGTTACCCTCTGAACTCACACTTGCCACTTGCTCCAAGACCGATGCTGCATCTGTACCAAAGTGGGGAGTCGATAAAAAAACCAATCGCCGAATAGGATGCTTGCTATGATGGCTTAAATATTGTCGCACAATCAAACCGCCCATGCTATGCGCAATCACATCCACTTGCTTAAAAGGTAATAAATAACGCTCAAGTTGCTCTTCAAGAATTTCTATGGGTGGAAAGCGATCTGCCACCACACCTGTACGGTAGGTGAAAAAATAGATATCCCTGTGCATATGCTGCTCAAAATGTTGCAAAGTTTGAACATCAGGCCATGTAAACTCACTGCCATTCCAGCCATGCACCAAAATCACAGGTGGCGCATCAGGATAATCCGCTTGCAAGAGCTCATCCATCGCCTGCCATGTTTTCCATAATTCATCTGTCGCTTGCACGCTGTTTTTGACACAGCCTGTACATAAAAGCGCGAATAACATCACCATCCAATAACGCATGGCTGCAATCATAGCGTTACGCTATGATTTAGATAGCATGGCGCGCATGAAATTTCTTCTCGACTTTTTTCCTATCGTTTTCTTTTTTATTGCATACAAGATGTATGATATTTATGTCGCCACAGCTGTATTGATTATCGCTTCCTTTCTGCAAACCTCTGTGCATTGGCTCATGCATAAGCGATTTGAAAGAATGCATGTGATTACACTTGTTTTGGTCTGTATTTTTGGCGGTCTTACATTGATGTTGCAAGATGAGATGTTTATCAAATGGAAACCAACGGTCATCAACTGGTTATTCGCCATCGCATTTCTCGGCAGCCAATTTATCGGTGAAAAGCCCATTATTCAACGCATGATGGGTGATCATATTACGCTCCCTGTTCATATTTGGTTTCACCTAAATATCGCTTGGTCAATATTTTTTATCAGCCTTGGCATCATTAACCTTTACGTGATTTATAACTTTGATACCGAAACATGGGTGAACTTCAAACTCTTTGGCTTGCTGGGCTTAACCTTTGTGTTTGTGATTGCACAAAGCCTATACCTTGCCCGCTATATGCAGGTCTCAGAGGAAAATAATTCAGATGACTCACAATAAAACTATGCTACACGTTTATACCTCTGAGAGGGAGAAAGTCGGGATGATAACCCTGTCATCCCGAGCGCAGTCGAGGGATCTTTAAGACAGCACAGCAAGCAAGATTTCTCCCCGTTGGTCGAAATGACAGGTATTGTGTTTGTCATCCAATCAAAACTGACACATTATATCTTTAAAGGTGACAATATGCGTCACTCTATTGCAAAATATCCAATAACATCCTCGTTCTGCTTTGGCATATAGATTGCGTATATCGCTGCACTACCGTTTTATCGGTAAATTTAAAATTGTATTTTCTATGGAGGAAATATTTTTATGTTAAAACTTATTAAACAAAAACAAGAGGGCTTCACGCTTATCGAATTAATGATTGTGGTTGCGATTATCGGTATCTTGGCAGCCATTGCGATTCCACAATTTGCATCTTACCGTGTAAAAGCATTTAACTCTGCGGCTACATCTGATCTACGCAATGTCATGACATCTGAAGAAGCCACATATGCGGATGCTCAGTCGTATAAAAATGATCAAGGTGGTACTGGCGCAGGTACTGGTGTTGATGGAGCTACCACCATCTTAGGTTCAGGTCGCATATCTAAAAACGTAAGCGTTCGAATTAATACCGATGCAAATGGCACCGTCTACGGTGCATTCGCTGGTCACACCCAAGGCAATCGCGTAATTGGTGGCGATAGTACTGGTGCTATTGAATACAAGTCTTCCACAACCCCTGCCACTGCTGCAAAAGCCATAGCTAATACAGACCTTTCTGCTTTTGGCGGTACTGCACTATAATTCACGACGTATAGTCGTATAATTGTAAATTATGTCTAGGCATAGTCCTACTATGCCCAGACTTTTTTGCAGGATAATAAAACAGGGGAGGGGAGTAATACTCAATGCGAGGCTTTACACTGATTGAACTGATGATTGTGATTGCCATTATTGGTATACTTGCTGCAATTGCTATTCCACAATTTGCCAACTATCGGCAAAAATCTATAGATACTATTGCACTATCTGATGTACGTAACTTAATGCTTGCCGAAGAAGCTGAATACACTATCAACCAACAATATGTTGCGGCAGCAGCAGATCTTGGTCCTGCATGGTTATTTGGCCATACTCGTTTTGTCAGTAAAGATATAGGTTTTGTAATCAATACCAATGCCAACAACACGCAGTATGCCATATTTGCAGGTCACCTAAGAAGCGACAAGGAGTATGCCGCAGATACCCAAGGCGAATTATTGAAAAAAATACAACCCAATGCAGGCACTGTAGCACAAACTGAAGTGGGTACTAACCTTTCTGGTTGGGGTGGTTCACCCATTTAATTAACCATGTTTATCTATAACTATCAATTGCATGAATAGAGTTATACAAAAATATAGCTTAAACCAAATCATCACCCTATCTATATGGTGTCTATTTTTCATCACACCTTTTTTATCACCCAATATTTTTCAAGCTCCCACAGCTGTCGGTCTCATGGCATTTTCCACCGCTCTATTTGCTGCTGGATGGATGAATATATCCTCAGAACATGATGCCCACATATCCCTATGGGCATGGCTGTTTTTGCTTCTTTATTTATTCCCTACTGCCATTCTGCTTCTTCAAGGCAATGTGAATAGCCCTTGGCAGGCCTTGAAACAATGCCTTTACTTGGCCGCTGCATGGCTCATTTATGCTATGGCTATACCTCAAGCTTCCAGCTTGCTCAAATCACCATATTGGGCAGCTTTGCTAGCTATCATAGCCCATGTATATGTCATCTATGCTTTATTACAAACATTTGATTTGAGTTTTCTCGCGCCAAATAAAGATGCTTTGTTTCTTGTATGGTTTGACCAAAAAAGTTACTACACTGGCCCATTCATGCAGCGAAATATGCAATCTTTATTTCTCGTGGTCTGCATTGCCTTTTTATGGATGCAAATGATTAAATCCTATACTCGTTGGGTATGGAATATTGCGGCAATTTTACCCTTATGTGGTCTACTATTAACCGCTAGCAGAAGCGGCATTCTGATACTATCCATTGCGATTATTTGCATATTACTCATTTCCAAAAAGAGGCTGTATGATGCAGCTCTTATATTGTTAAGCATCATTCTCGCATGGCTTCTATACACATGGATTATCTCGATACCCATAACCGAAACATCGGGGACTGATATCATTGAACGCATAGAAACTAGCAGCGTTCTCCCAAGAATCCTTATATGGGTCATGAGTTTTAATATTTTCTTGTCCCACCCATGGTTCGGAATTGGCTGGGGAAATCTGCCAGCACATGGCATGGATGGTATTGCCATGGCGCTCTCAACCTACCCATCCCTTGAAGAGACTGCATCCACCATGCCTTATGCTCATGTATGGTCTCACAATATTATTCTTCAGTTTCTAGCTGAAGGCGGTGTCTGGGGAGGAGCTGCCATTTTCGTAATTTTAATTGCTTTGGGAAAGCAAGCTTGGAAATGGATCGTTACGCAAGCATATGATGAACACATCTATGGATGGCTAATAAGTGTACTCATACTTGCCCACGGCATGGTTTCAATTTCTCTGATGCAACCATTTTTCATGTGCTTATTGGCACTATCCTTATCAGCATGTTCTTCACCGATTGTTAAAAAGGTAAAATTATGAAAACACTTCGACTACTATTTTTCTTGCCTTCTTTGTTTTTTATCTATTTATCCGTTCACCTCATTACAGCTTCCGTTACCTTAACTGAAGCTATAAAAGCTGATATTCAATCAGATTTATTTATTAATGGGGTTAGCCAAGCCCTTAATGACCCTTGGTTACATCATAGTGCCCTCCGCTTTTACTTTAGAAAAATTCTAGCAGAAAATGCTAGCAAACCTATATGGGCTAACAGTAATATGTTTGCGCGTGCACTATGGAATCAATATCAATACGTTGGTACTATTGAAATAATGATTGTGGTTGCACATGCAGAAGATAATCCACAAGAAGAACTATATTGGGCAACACTCTATTCTAAAGTGCTTCCAAGAAACAAACATGCCCAAGCTCTACTAGAGCATGCTCTTCACAGTCATGCTCTGGGGAAACCTTTGGAGATAGAAGGGAAATGGTAAAAAAAACTCCTACTATAATCTTATCTGTTTTCTTGTTTGTTATCACAGTATGCTTAAATAATGCATTAAAACTTAATAACAAACCCAACCTTTCAAAAGATATAGACTACCAAGTTCCAAGCAGCATACAAAAAAGTTTAAGCTTAGGTTATGACCATACTTTTTCACTTTTACAATGGTTTTATCTTATTAGCCAATTTGATGATGCCTACAAAAAACGATATGGTGACTTAGCGTATGTTCATCTAGCAGAAAAATTAGATTTAATTACAAATCTCAACACACGAGCTACACATGCATATTATATGGCTGCAACTATACTTCCATGGGCTACCCATTCAACATCTCTAAGCCGACCTTTACTTGAAAAAGCAATGCGGCATATGCCTAAACAGTGGAAATGGCCATATTATGAAGGCTTTAATGCCTATTGGTTTGATCATGATATGAAACATGCTGCACTACTGATGTCTAAGGCTGCATCTTTGCCTGACTCTCCACCTATTATCGTAAAATTAGCAGCTCGGATGCAGGCCGAAAGCGGAAGTTTAGACACTGCTTTGGAGTTTCTTCAAAACTTATTACAACAAAAACAAGATGCAAATCTAAAAAAAGAACTTACAAAACATATTCAACTTATTATCACTGAGAAACAGTTGCAACAAGTTGAACAATGGTTAAAAACATTACCTAAATATCAATTTAACCTTAAAGGTATTCAATACTTAAAGAAACATGGTTATGCTATCCCCGCTCAGCTCGCCGATGGTGGGCATATCATATTTTTAGATGATGGGACTATTGTAAGCAGTAAAACTAAAAAACGCTTTAAAGTGTTTATTCCACCCAAACACCAAGGAGTGATAAATCATGAATCCACTCATTGATGTTCAACATATCAACCTAAGCATTCCTACTGGGCATGTTTTACAAAAAAGAAAGACTATATTGCATGATATTTCTTTTCAGGTGGAACAGGGAACCAGCACTGCTTATTTGGGTACCAATGGTGCTGGCAAAACAAGCACCTTCCGTATTCTTTGTGGTTTGATGAAGCCCGATTCTGGTAAGCTTATTTTTGATGGTAAGACTATGCCGCATGGTTTACCACCCAAGCGCTTTGGATTTATGCCTGAGCAACCTTATTTCTATAAAAACCTAACACCCCAAGAGCTTTTAACAGGGCTGGGTAGGTTATCGGGTATGGATAACAACCATATTGAAAAAGGTGTTCAATACTGGGCTGAAAAATTACATTTCTCCAAAGTGCTAAAACAACGCCTATCCACTTGCTCTAAAGGGCAAGTCCAGCGTGTTGGTCTGGCGCAAGCGTTGATTCACCAGCCTGATTTCATTCTATTGGATGAGCCTTTATCGGGTTTAGATCCGATTGGTAGAGCATGTGTACGCGATGTGATTCATGATGAAATCAAACGTGGTGCTACGCTACTCTTTTCATCACATATCTTGGATGATGCTGAAGCAATATGCGACCAAGTGATTATTCTCAAAGCAGGTCAAACCGTATTTTCAGGTGATATTCAATCCCTATTATCTTCTGATGATAAATGGATTATCAAAGCTTCATGGGATAAACAGCCCTCTGATATACATCAACATGGCGAGGTAAAACAATTTATTGATGGTAACTATCATATTCGAGGCTCGTCCATGCATGCACGCAATGCGATTATCCAAAGTATCTTAAACACCACAGGCGCAACTTTAATATCGGTAGAGGCAGAAAAGAAAACCCTAGAGCACGCCTTTGTAGATTTATTGCAGAGAGATAAAGGAGAAGAAACATATGCAAGCCATCACTGAAATTGCAAAATTCACTTTTTCTGATGCGATTAGAAATAAAATATTCTACGGTGTATTTGCCTTTCTTATACTCTTATTTATTACGGCTGCAGCTTTAGCATCGGTCACTATGGGCCGTACAGAGCTGATGATTTCAGATTTAGGCTTGGGCAGTATCTCTATACTAGGCAACTTAATGACCATTGTGATTGCCATTCAAGCACTACAGCAAGAGCGCGAAAGTAGAACCCTTTATGTGCTTGTCACCCGTTTAGAACAACGCTGGAAATATATTGCTGGCAAGTTTATTGGTCTTGCTGCGGTATTAGCACTACAAATTATTTTAATGTGTGCTTTATTAAGTTTGTGTATCACAATCTTTGGGAATATTTTTTGGCAATCCTATTTTCAAGCATGCCTTACTACAGTACTCGAAATTTGGCTTGTTCTTGCTGTCGCACTCTTATTTGCACAATCTTCAAGCCTATTTCTTGCCATGCTCTTAACCCTAGCTGTCGATATCGCAGGGCGATTTACCTTTACAATTAGACAACTTGGTGAACAATCAGATAATCCTGTTTTACAAGCTCTCACCCAAGCCATGTATTATGTTCTACCCAATTTGGAAGCTGTCAACCTACGCAATCAAGCTGGTTATATTACACAGTATAACTGGTCTCAACTTGTTCAAATATTAGGATATAGCATAAGTGAAATCGCATTGCTGCTATGTATTTGCAGCCTTATTTTTCAACGTAAAAACTTATCCTAGCCTAATAAAGAAGGGCAGCTAAAAAAGCCGCCCTTCTTTTCATTGATGACACAATTGAATCTATCTTAGATTTTACCTGCTTTGACAGCATCAAACAGTGCTTTCGCTGCTCCATCAGGATTATTTTTGATTAGCTTCTTATACTGTGCAGTCATCATACCTGCTTTACCTTTCCATTTGCTGTTTGCAGCAATCACTTTACGATCACTTACATTAAACCCACTTTTAAATACTGCTGCCAATGCATCCGCACTGCCATAAGCCGCTACCACATCTTTCCAAGCTGGGCCAACCTTATTCTTCACAACGCTATGACAAGCTTTACACTTTTTCGCATTAAAGGGTTTAATATTCGCTTTCATCGCCGCCATTTTTGCAGAACATGGATTGGCCTTAGCCACAGCACTTGATGCTTTGGATTGAACCGTTGATGAAGCTGAGCTTCCCGCCGCCGCTCCCATAGCTGCTTGTTTGGCTGTACAAGGATTGACTGTATCCATGGCTGCACCTGCTGTATCTTTAGCTGTTTTTACAGTGCTATCTGTAGTATTTTGAACTGTATCCATCGCAGCTTGCTTGCTTTCAGTAGCATTAGCAGTCACCACTTTTGTTTCAGCCAATGTTGCAGCAACATCTTGCGATGTCTGCGCTATATTTTCTTTTACTATTGCAGGCTTGGGATTATCTTTTTTCACAGCTTGTGTGCTCACATCATGTTTTTCAACCGTTGGTGTCACCATGTTTGTTTCTGCTTTATTATTATCATTATCTTGGCATGCCGTTAAGCCAAATAATAACATCATCATGATTACTATTTTCATTTCTATCTCCTTTTTCAAATAAAAAAGGCGCTTCACACAAAGTATGAAACGCCTTCTTCTTAGCCCTTTATAAAGGCCTCATCAATATCAAGCTGCTGCCTCATCCGAGGAAGCTTCAGTATCAACTACTTCTTGATTCTCAACTGC
>JALWPO010000289.1 GCA_026994965.1 Mariprofundaceae bacterium
TGGCGTTTGTTGCACGAGCTAAAGGTTATAGATGTATTCTAACCATGCCTGAATCCATGAGTTTAGAGCGCCGAAAACTACTTAAATTATTGGGTGCAGAGCTGGTTTTAACCCCTGCTGAATTGGGTATGAAAGGTGCGATTACTAAAGCTGAAGCATTGACCTCAAGTATTGAAGGGGCATATATGCCACAACAATTTGAGAACCCTGCCAACCCAGAAGTTCACCGCCAAACCACAGCCGAAGAGATTTGGTCAGATTGTGATGAGCAAGTGGATGTGATTATCGCTGGTGTGGGCACTGGTGGCACGATTACAGGTGTTGCAGAAGTGATTAAATCACGCAATCCAGATTTTAAAGCCATTGCAGTTGAACCGACAGATTCACCCGTTATTTCAGGCGGCAATCCTGGACCTCATAAAATTCAGGGGATTGGAGCAGGTTTTATTCCTAAGAATTTAAATGTGGATATTTTGGATGGTGTTGAGCAGGTGAGTAATGATGATGCTATCGCTATGGCACGCAGGTTATCCAATGAAGAAGGTATTCCAGCGGGAATTTCTTCAGGTGCGGCAGTGACGGCGGCGTTACGCATAGCTGCCCAAGATGAGATGAAAGGTAAACGTATTGTAGTTATTCTGCCATCCATGGCGGAGCGTTATATGAGTACAGACTTATTTAAAGGTATTGAAGTATAGGGGCATATTCCAATCGGCACACTGGCTGTGTTAGTGTGATGCTCAAACACCTCACATATTTACAATATGCTGCGGGTTTTGCGCTTCTCCTGCCTTGCTATTGTACCGATAACAACATGCCGTAAATTTGATAAAGGTTTTAGCTACAGAAGCATAGAGACACAGAAGTGAACTAAAAACTTCGTGTTCTTCGTGTTCTTCGTGGTGAGTAGAGGTAAAAAAACATGATTGATTTTACAGAAGAACAGATTGAGCGCTATTCACGCCATATTATTCTGCCAGAAGTTGGTGCAGAAGGGCAGTCAACTTTACTCAATGCAAAAGTATTTATGATTGGTGCAGGGGGCTTGGGTTCACCTGTTGCCTATTATTTAGCGGCAGCAGGCGTGGGAACCATTGGAATTGCAGATGCAGATGTGGTGGATTCATCGAATTTACAACGTCAAATTATTCATAACCAAAGCCGTATTGGCATGCCTAAAGTGGAATCTGCAAAGGCGACCATGCAGGCATTGAACCCTGATGTGAAAGTGAATACGTATAACTACTTTGTTACTGAAGATAATATTCGCGATATTATTCGTGAATATGATTTGGTGATTGATGGTTGCGATAATTTCCCAACTCGCTTTTTAGTCAATGATGCCTGCTACTTTGAGAAGAAACCATTGATTTCAGGTGCGATGTTCCGCTTTGAAGGGCAAGTAGCGACCTATAAACCGCACGTAGACAAAGAAGGACCATGTTACCGTTGTTTATATCCAGAGCCACCACCAGCAGGCTTGGTTCCATCGTGTTCTGAGGCGGGTATTCTAGGCGCTTTGGCTGGTGCTGTAGGAACTATTCAGGCTGTGGAAGCTGTGAAAGAGTTGTTAGATATTGGCGACTCCTTATCAGGTAAATTGATGACATTCGATGCGCTACGTATGGAATGGAAAAAGCTTAAATTACGTAAAGATCCACAATGTCCATTATGTGGTGAAAACCCAAGCATCACAGATTTGGTTACTTATGAACAAGCTTGTGAACTTAAGTTTGGCGAATAGAGGCGAACGTAGAAATGACAACATTTGATTTTGCACATACCGCAGATGTAGATGAGTTTGAAGCGGGATACAATGCATTTAAGGCAGGCATTATGCCTGAGGAACGTTTTACACCATTTCGTTTGCAAATGGGCGTGTATGGTCAACGCCAAGAAGGTGTACAAATGGTTAGAGCGAAGCTGCCTGGTGGTAACCTAACACCTGAACAGTTGGAAGTTTTGGGTGATTGTGCTGAAAGTTTTGGTGGTTGTTTGCCAACCGATGGTACATTGAAAGAAGCCCCTGAAAAGGTTGTTCATATTACGACACGCCAAGATATTCAGGTTAATTTTGTATCACTTGATCATGTTGTCCCATTTTTGAGAAAGTTGGATGCAGCAGGCATTACCACGCGTGAGGCCTGCGGTAATACGGTTCGTAATGTGACATCATGTTTTTTAGCGGGCAGTTGCCCTGCTGAGCACGCAGATGTAAGCGTGCATGCGCGCAAATTTGCAGAATACTTTTTACGCCATCCTTTGGCACAACAATTTCCGCGTAAGTTTAAAGTGAACTTTTCAGGCTGTGATACCGATTGTGGTTTGGGCGGTATGCATGATATTGGTTTTATTGCTACGCATAGAGATGGCATTGCTGGCTTTAAGGTTTGGGCAGCAGGCGGATTATCATCGCAGCCCGTACAAGCAATTCTGCTCGAAGAATTTATTCCCGAAAGTGATATTTTATTGGTGGGTGAAGCATTGATGCGCATCCACTTTAAATATTCTGATCGCAAACGTCGTGCACGTGCGCGTATGAAATATGTAATGCAGAAGTTGGGTGAAGAAGGTTTTGTAGAAGAGTACAAAAAGCAACGTGCTGTGATTGAATCCACACATCAAGATGATAAAGGATATGCCGAGGCAAATTGGCGTACGCCGAGTGATGATATGCCATTTGATGAAACGGGTATCGTTGATCAGCATGATGGTAAGAAATCTATTTTATTGAATGTTTTTCGTGGTGATTTAACACCATTGCAATGCTCAGCGATTGCTGGGGCAGCACGTTTGGGTGGCACAGAACTATTGCGTGTTACTGCGGAGCAAGGTTTGGTGATTGTAGGGGTTGCTGAAGAAAAACTTGAAGATGTAACCGAAATGTTGGCAAATGCAGATATTCAAACATCGTTTGCGCGTGGTATTTCAGATATTACAGCTTGCCCAGGCACGGAAACATGTAGGTTGGGCATCACATCAAGTCGTGGTTTGGCAGAGGCTTTGCAACCGCTGATGGTGGATTTAAAACAAGATGCAACGCTTGCGGGCATTACAATTAAGGCATCGGGCTGCCAACATTCATGTGGTCGTCATCATATTGCAGATTTGGGTTTTCATGGTATGGCAAAAAAGGTGGCAGGGCAGCCTGTGCCACATTATCAGTTGCATGTGGGTGGTTCTGGCGTGGCAGGGCAAAGATTTGCTTTTGCTTCAGAATGGGTGCCTGCAAAACATGCTCCAGAAGCAGGTATTGCGGTGTTGCATGCGTACAAAAATGGGCGTCAAGATCATGAATCCATGCACGATTGGGCAGCTCGCTTGGGTAAAGAAGGGTTGGCAGATATTTTAGCACCTTTTAAAGCCGATGCAGGTGAAGTGGAAGGTCTGATTTATGATTGGAGTGAGAATGAGGCATTCAATACCAAAGGCAATAAAAAAGGCGAGTGTGCTGGAGCAATTCTTTCGATGTCCGATGCCTTAATCTCTGAGGCCGAATATGAACTGTTGATTGCGCGCGCGCATGTGGATGCCATGTTTTGGGCCGAGGCACAAACAGCATTGCGTAGGTCTGCGATTTCAACAGCACGTGCCTTTTTGGTTGCGTATGGTGAAGCACCAGAAAATGATGCAGAAGTATTTCCATTATTGATGACAAATGCATCTACAGATACGGAAGTGATGACACATTTTAATCAGGTGCAAGCTGCATTGATGAGTATTGATTTGGCAGACCCAGCAGCAGGTGTCACGCAGTTAAAAGATGTGCAAGGTGATTGGCTAAGGCTGGCAGAGAAAAGATTTGCTGCTGTACCTGAAGTGATTGATACAAAGCAAGAGGATAGGGCTGTTGAAGCATCATCAGATACTGAGCGACTTGATTTATCTGGTGTGGCATGCCCCATGAATTTTGTAAAAACCAAGATTAAGTTGTCTGGTTTGCCTATTGGCGCTCAACTTGAAGTCATTTTAGATGATGGTGCGCCGATTGAAAATGTACCGCTTTCCCTTGAGGAACAGGGGCAGAAAATTCATGTAAAAGAACAAATATCTGATACGCAATGGCGAATTGTTGTGGAGAAGATTTCTTCTATTTAATATGACAGGCGACCTTCATCCTTTTTCCAACTCGGGACGAACCAAGTTATCGTTGGTGAGTCGTGGCTTGGCCTTGCCGAATGGTTTGCCTAATGCATCACGCTGGTTGGCACAATCCAATAGTGTGGAAAGTGTATTAGATATACGCTTATCAAGTGGGCACTTCTGTTCGGTGCCTGTGGGGCAACCTTATACAGAAGAAAGTGGTTTTTCTTTGCAATCGGTGGATGGTAATCAGGCCGTCTTGGAATGTGGTGGAGAAGTTGAAACTGTTGAATTGGTGGAAGCCCCTGCTTTTTATAAAAAGCTAACCCGCAAAGGCTCACGCATGGGGAGCTTTTCTGCATTACATGATAGATTGCTGATTTTGCAGCCTTTTATGGGATGCGGCTTTTTCTCACAATCGGAACAAGCTTGTGCTTATTGTCAATTTGATTCCATGCTTAACGAAGAAGTTCCGCCATTGCGAGATGCCTTAGAACTGGTTGAGGTTGTATTAGCGGCATTAGAAGAGCGAGAAATTGATACAGTCTATTTGTACAATGGCTATAGCCCCAGTGATGATGTTGGTCTTTCACAACTTATTCCTATCATTGCCTTATTACGGAGGCATTTGGGGCATAGGCAAATTGCATTGGAAACTGTAGCGCCCAAAGATTTATCAGTAATTGATGCATTATATGCAGCAGGCTTGGATGTATTTGTGTGTAACTTAGAAGTTTCTGATGAATTGCGATTTGAAGAAATTTGTCCTGGTAAAGCCAAGCAAGGTGGGCAAGATTTGATTTGGCAAGCATTAGAGCATGCTTGTGGTATTTTTAGACCAGGTGCTGTGGTGAGCCATTTGATTATTGGCTTGGAACCACTGGACTCAAGTATTGAGGGTATGAAAGCTTTGATTGCCAAGGGGATTGTTCCTTTACTGGTTCCTTTTAGACCACTACCTCATACGCCATTGCAAGATGTAAGTATTCCTTCCCTTGATGATGTGGAGCAAGCATTATTGGTTCAATATCAGTTATTGGAAGCCTCTGGGCTTCCGGCTCACCGATTGCGTGATATGGGCCGTGTTTTGACACCCATGGAAAGCAGGGTATTGGATGGTGAGGCTGCTGATTTATCTGAGCGTTTGGTGACGACACTATGGGGTAGACGCTGGGCGGGTTGGGTAGATGGAGTGCGTAGGTATCTGCGAGTTGAGACTGGGCGTGAGCACCATGAGCGTTCAATATATCATTTGGTTGCAAGAGAAAGCGCTCCATTTATAGCATTAGCGCTATTGTTTACTCTTTTTTCTTTTGCGGTTACATCGCAAGCACCGCAAGGTTTGTCAGATTCGGGTTGGCATGCATTGTGGATATTTGTATTGTGTCTGGTGTTGTGGGTAACACAGCTCTTGCCTTTAGCGATTACCTCTTTATTGGGTATGGCACTATTGCCTATATTATCGGTACTGCCCGCACAGGATGTATTTGCATTATTTGGAAATCCTGCGGTATTTTTTATTTTAGGTGCATTTATGCTGGTTGCAGGCGTGATGCAAAGTGGTTTATCAGAACGGGTTGCATTGGGTGTCTTAAGCCGCACAGTACACAGCCCTAAGACATTACTTTATACCATGCTTTTATTGCCAGCTTTGATGGCATCGATGATGCCCGAGCATGCAGTTGCGGCATTGTTTTTACCCATTGCATGGGAAATTGTGAATAGTTTAAAGCTTAAAAAAACAAATATGTATGCTCAAGCTATTTTCTTTGCCTTAGCGTGGGGTGCAATTATTGGCGGTGTAACGACATTACTTGGTGGCGCACGTGGCCCTTTGGTGCTGGCATTGAGTAGCGAGTTGACAGGCAAAACATTTTCTTTTTTACAATGGAGTTTAGCTGCATTTCCATTGGTTCTTGCGATGCTGTGTGTCGCGCTATTGTTGCTTAATCGTATGGTATCATCGGTGGCTTTGGATTTGTCTTTGGTGGAAGCATCTTTTCAAAAGAGGCGTCTAGAATTAGGAGCTTTGGGCGTGAAAGGTTGGTTGATGGCAATACTATTGATTAGCACTGTGTTGGCATGGATGTTTGCGGGGCATGCCAATACTTTGGCGAGTATTGCTTTGGTATCGGTTGTGATGATGTTTATTTTACGTTTGGTGGACTGGAAGGCGGTGGAAAGACATGTGTCTTGGGGCGTTGTACTGATGTATGGTGGTGCGATTGCGATTGGCAAGGCTTTGTCCGATACAGGCGCTGCAGTTTGGCTTGCGAACACACTCCTTCCAGGGGATATCACTGGATTGGTCTTATTGGCTTTATTGGTATTGATAACATTATTTTTTACTGAAAGCGTAAGTAATGCTGCAGCTGTTGCTATTGTGTTGCCCATTGCTATGCCTGTTGGCATGGCAGCTGGTTTTGACCCAGTTGCTGTGGCATTGAGTATTGGTATTATTGCAGGCTTTGCTTTTATGTTACCGATTAGCACACCGCCCAATGCCATGATATTTGCCAGTGGTTATTTACGTTCAGGTAGTATGTTGCGTTATGGTGCTGTGTTATCTGCATCGGCATTTGTATTGTTTTTGTTGGTGGCAACTTATTGGTGGCCATGGGTGGGCATCAATCTTTTGGAGGCGCAATGAAACATTTGATTGATGAAGCGGTTTCTCTTTTGCAACATGCGAAACAAGTACATGGTGATAAAGTCGTGTATGCATGCAGTTTGAGTCCGCAGGGTATGGTATTGATTGATTTGATTTGTAAGCATCAACTTCATATTCCTGTTTTAACATTGGATACAGGTCGTTTGCCGCAGGCGACTTATAATTTAATGGATGTGATTCATGAACGCTATGGGGATGTGCTTCATATATTGTTTCCAGATGCAGAAGAAGTTAGTGCTATGGTCAATGAGCAGGGTATAAATCTTTTTTATCGCTCTCTTGAGCATCGCAAAACATGTTGTGCTGTACGTAAAGTCAAACCCTTGAAAAAAGCACTTCAAGGTCAGGAAGCATGGATTACAGGTAGGCGAAAAGACCAGTCTGAGAATCGTGCTGATATTGCGCCTATAGAAGATGACCCTGTGTATCACCTTAAAAAATATAACCCCATGCGAAACTGGACAGAAAAAGATGTGTGGGCATATGTGCGTGAACATGACTTGCCATACAATCAATTGCATGATGAATTCTATGTGTCTATTGGATGTGAGCCATGTACAAGAGCAGTCAGTGTGGGGGAAAACCCACGAGCTGGACGCTGGTGGTGGGAGCAAGAAGGCGCTGTGGCAGAGTGTGGCCTGCATGTAAGTTCACTTGCTTCCAAAGCTGCGGATAAAGGAGGCTGATATGACAAATAAAGTTGAAGCAAAAACGGATAAAAAAGATTTAACCTTGGTTTGTTTTAGTGGTGATTTTGATAAGGTCTTGGCTGCTTTTGTGATGGCAACGGGTGCTGCGGCAACCAATCGGAAAGTCACGATTTTCTTTACCTTTTGGGGATTGAATGTACTTAAAAAAGATTATGGTCGCAAAATGCAAGGTAAAGGCTTTTTGGCAAAGACCTTTAATTTTTTGATGGGTGGTCGCAATCAACTTCCACTTTCACGTTTAAACTTTGGTGGTGTTAGTCCTCATTTGATGAGCAGCATGATGAAAAAACACAATGTGGCGACTTTGCCAGAATTAATTGAAGCGGCTCATGCTTTGGGTATTCGTTTGGTGGCGTGTGAAATGGCATTGCATATTTTAGAATTAGAGCGTGATGATTTGATTGAAGAAGTCGAAGGTGTGGTGGGTGTTGCTACGTTCCTCAATGAATCGGAAAATGCACATATTATTTTTGTATAAAGGAACAGAGAAATGATTTTTTTGGATATTACCAATGAAACATGCCCGATGACGTTTGTAAAAGTGAAGCTACAACTGGCAAAAATGGAAGCAGGGCAAGATTTAGAAGTGATTTTGAATGAAGGGGAGCCGCTGAATAATGTGCCAGCATCGTGCGAAGAGCAGGGGTATAAGGTGCTTTCCATTGAATCCGTAGGCGATGGGAAACATCGCATTATCATTCAAAAATAAAATATTGAGGCATTAAAATGAGTGAACATAAGTTAACACAGTTGAAGGCATTGGAAGCGGAGTCTATACATATTATTCGTGAAGTGGTGGCAGAATTTAGAAATCCTGTGATGCTGTACTCTGTGGGCAAGGATTCTTCGGTATTGGTGCATTTAGCACGCAAGGCTTTTTATCCTGCACCGCTGCCATTTCCACTATTGCATGTGGATACAGGCTTTAAATTCAAAGAAATGTATGATTTTAGGGATGCATTTTGTGAAGAAATTGGCGCAAATCTTATTGTTCGCAAGAATGAAGATGCGATTGCCAAAGGTATGAATCCGAAAGAATTTGGCGTGGCGCGTTGTTGTGGTGCACTGAAAACACAAGGGCTCTTGGATGCTCTGGAAGAAGGTGGTTATGACGCTGCTTTTGGTGGCGCACGCCGAGATGAAGAAAAGTCTCGTGCCAAAGAGCGTGTATTTTCTATGCGTGATGAATTTGGGCAGTGGGATCCAAAAAATCAACGGCCTGAATTGTGGAGCATTTATAATGGCAGGATTCATGATGGTGAATCGGTGCGTGTGTTCCCGATTTCCAACTGGACGGAAATGGATATTTGGTCATACATTCGCGAAGAAAATATTCCAATTGTACCATTATATTTCGCCAAGGAACGCCCTATGATTGAGCGTGGTGAGCTGTTAATTCCATATTACGAAGAGAATCAAGATCAATACTTGGAAGGCGAAGAGCCAACTATGGTGATGAGTAGGTTCCGTACTTTGGGCTGTAGCCCATGTACAGGCGCTGTGCGTTCAGATGCCACAAATATGGATGAAATTGTGATTGAAGCAGCCGCAGCCAGGCGTTCGGAGCGGGAAACGCGGATTATTGATCATGGTTCCAACAGCATGGAAGATAAGAAGAAAGAAGGTTATTTCTAGTCAAGCGAAGAAAATATATAGTGGCTACAGCTAATCCAGCGTCAATCATGCTCATGTGCAAAAGCACACTGCGCGTGTTTTCCTTGGCTAAGCAGTACCCACAATCATTTTCAATCGCTTGTAAAGTTTTGAGGAAGAAAAATGACAAAAGCAAATTTTGACTTGGTAAAAGAAATTGAACTGTTGCGTTTGGTGACGGTAGGTAGTGTGGATGATGGTAAATCAACCCTGATTGGTCGCCTATTAATTGATACCAAGGGTGCGTTTGAAGATCAGTTGATGGCTGTTCGCAAACAAAAGGGTGCAACCACAGTATCATCCGCGGCGGATATTGATTTAGCCATGCTAACCGATGGTTTGGCTGCCGAGCGTGAGCAGGGGATTACCATTGATGTGGCATACCGTTATTTTGCTACGCCTAAACGTAAATTTATCATGGCAGATTGCCCGGGGCATGAGCAATACACGCGTAATATGGTGACGGGCTCATCCACTGCCAATGCCGCGATTATTTTGATTGATGCAAGAAATGGTGTGATGCCGCAAACCAAACGTCATACGCATATTTTAGGTTTATTGGGTATCCCACATTTGATTGTGGCAGTGAATAAAATGGACTTGGTGGATTATGACCAAGCTACATTTGAAAATATCCGTGAAGAAATGGATGAATATTGTGCTAAGCAAGGTATCAAAGATTTAATTTGCACGCCCATGTCTGCGCTTACGGGCGATATGGTAACCATCCGTGGTGATAAGATGGATTGGTATGAAGGGGATACCTTGCTTGCAACTCTGGAATCGCTTTCTGTGCTGGATGATTTGGATGAAAAACCGTTCCGTATGCCAGTACAACTGGTGAATCGTCCGCAAACAGCTGATTTGCCAGATTATCGTGGTTTTATGGGTACGATTGCATCAGGCACAATCAAAGTCGGTGATGCGGTTACGGTTGTACCATCAGGTTTATCTTCAACGGTAAAAGAAATCGTGACCTTTGATGGTAATTTAGAAGAAGCCTTTGCGCCACAAAGCATTACCTTAACCTTGAATGATAATATTGATATTTCACGTGGTGATATGTTGGTGCATACGGGTGAACCGACTACAGGTGAGAAGTCACTCACTGCCAACGTATGCTGGATTGGTGATGAGCCTTTGGAACGCCGCAAAAAATATATCATCAAGCATACCACACGTCAGGTTAAGGCCTTGGTGGATGATGTGGTATTTAAACGCGAGATTCATACGCTTGAAAAAGAAGATGCAGATAGCTTGGCAATGAATGAAATCGGACAGATTAGGTTTAAACTGCAACAGCCGCTCAATTGTGATTCATATGCCGATAATCGTATGACTGGTTCATTTATTATTATTGATTCATTCACCAATAATACCGTTGGTGCAGGTATGATTGTGTAGATGGTTGCTTTTCATTTTAGTATTAATCTGTTTAAATGTGCTATGCCTTAGGGTGTGAGGATATTTCTTGGGAGGAAACAAATATGAAAAAATCAATCATGATTGCCGCTGTTTTATTGATGTCAGGTTGTGCGACGCAGACCTATCACATCAATGGTGGAGCAAGCTCGACACCAAATGCAAATGAAATGCAAAATTTCTTTGTGGATGGCATTGGTCAAACACAGGAGCTTGATGCTGCTAAAATTTGTGGTGGTGCAGATAAGGTAGTTAAAGTAGAATCAAAGCAGGAAGCTTTGGATGTTCTTCTTGCTATGGTTACTGGAGGTATTTATACACCACGTCATGCGAAAGTATATTGTAAGCGTTAGATTAAAAGCGTTATTTCTTAAAGGGAGCCTGATGGCTCCCTTTTTTGTACTGTATGATATATATTTAGAGAGGTTAAGGTGTATTGTATTTTTTTGTCACCAGTAGAGAAGCTTGGTGATAAGGTAAAAAACTGATATGTTGATTATTTGAAACTTATTGGTTTGGTTGTTAGGAGTAGGAGTGAAAGTATGAGTGGATGGCAAAATAAACCTTTTGTGGTTGAAGTAAAAAAAGGTGATAGCAAAGCGTATTGCATGTGCGGATTATCCAAGAACCCTCCGTTTTGTGATGGTTCTCATCAAGGTACATCGCATACACCTAAAGTGGTTTCATATGATCATGATGAAACGGTTTATGTGTGTGGTTGTCGACGTTCCAAGAATCTACCATTTTGTGATGGGTCGCATCAATCCTAATGCAATGGCGTAACACAACGCAGCAATATGGCTGGGTTTCCATTGTTTTACACTGGCTGATGGCATTGAGTATTATCGGATTGTTTGCTTTGGGCGCATGGATGGTGAATTTGGATTACTATGATACATGGTATCATCGTGCGCCTTGGATTCATCGCAGCCTTGGCATGTTGGTGTTGATATTATTGATATTTCGCCTGTATTGGCGATGGTGGAATTTACAACCCATATTACTTGGCAAAGCATGGGAGAAGTCATTGGTATTGTGGGCGCATCGTGGGCATTATATATGGATGGCGATTGTGCTTGTGAGTGGCTATTTGATTTCTACAGCTTATGGGCGTGGGATTGATGTGTTTGGTTGGTTTGAATTTCCAGCACTCTTGCCTGCGGCTAAAGGGCGAGAGAGTGTTGCTGGTGTAGTACATATGTATACAGCATGGGGGTTTATGGGCTATGTTGCTTTGCATGCAATGGCAGCAATGAAGCATCATATTATGGATAGGGATGATAGCCTGAAAAGAATATTGGGTTATCCAAGCAATAAAAAATAAGGAGTATAGCATGAAATTAAATATGAAATGGAAACTTTTAGTCATATCAGCGTTCTTGATGGTGGGCATACAACAACAAGCGTGGGCAGCAGAGGAACATTATAAATTTGATATTAAAGGGCAGCATGCTTTTATTGAATTCCAAATCAAACATTTGGGCTACAGTTGGATTATTGGTCGGTTTGATCGATTTGATGGTTCATTTAGCATCGATGATGAACATCCAGAACATAACCGAGTCAACATGACATTGGATGTAAGCAGTATTGATAGTAATCATGCAGAGCGCGATAAGCATTTACGCAGTGCAGATTTTTTTGATGTGGCTAAGTTTCCCAAAGCAACCTTTGTAACCACATCGTATCATCAGATAAGTAAAGACAAGGGTATTCTTAAAGGTAAGTTTACCTTACGCGGCGTAACCAAAGATATTTCCATTGAAGTGGTTCAAATTGGACAAGGGGCTGATCCTTGGGGTGGTTATCGCCGTGGTTTTGAGGGGCATACCACACTCCATTTATCAGATTATCATATGGCAAAAGCGGGCATATTGGGCAAAGCCGCAGAAAATGTTGAGCTATATTTTTCCATCGAAGGGATTCGCCAATAATCAGTGTTGACGCATACAGAAACTCACATGGCTGAGTTTTTCACTGAGGATACGTTTTCATTTCTAAGCCGTTTGGGTGAGCATAATAATCGTGATTGGTTCAATGCGCATAAGCATGAATATGAAGCCATGGTACGTGAGCCAGCCTTGGCTTTTATTCGTGCCATGAAGCCTGAATTAGCACGATTTGCCCCGCATTTTGTAGCCGTGGATAAAAAAGTGGGTGGCTCGTTGATGCGCATTCATAGGGATGTACGTTTTGGTAAAAATAAAGCGCCGTATAAAACCAATATTGGTATTCAGTTTCGCCATGAGGTAGGTAAGGATGTTCATGCACCAGGTTTTTATTTGCATATTGAGGCACATGAAGCATTTGTAGGGGCGGGGATTTGGCATCCTGATAGCGATACTTTGAAAAAGATTCGTAGCTATATTGATGCCCACCCCACACGCTGGAAAGATGCGATTGGCGATGCGGCATTTGCACGCGCTTTTCAGTTGACAGGCGATAGTTTGAAGCGAGCGCCCAAAGGCTATCCGTTGGATCATCCCATGATTGATGAGCTTAAACGCAAAGATTTTATTGGCATTGCGCCTCTGATGCCCGAATTGATTCTACAAGATGACTTGGTGGGTTTGATTGCCAGCTATTTTGAAACAGCACAACCGCTGATGCAGCAATTATGTAGGGCGATTGGTGTGCGCTACTAATATTTTTTTAAGAGAATATTTACAAAATATAGCGTGATAAATCCTCGCTTTCTGCGATTTCACCCAATTGCTGCTGCACATATTGCGCATCTACATTGATACTTATGCCATCACAATCCGAGGCGTTGAAGCTGATATCTTCGAGCACATGCTCAAGCAAGGTATGCAAGCGACGCGCGCCAATATTTTCTGTTTTTTCATTCACTTGCACAGCAATACGTGCGATTTCAGCAATGCCATCATCCGTGAAATTAAGCTTCACATCTTCTGTCGCCAGAAGTGAGTAATATTGCTTGCTCAAAGCCGCTTCTGGTTCGACTAAAATGCGGCGGAAATCATCTTCAGTCAGTGCTTTGAGATTCACGCGAATAGGGAAACGACCCTGTAATTCAGGGATTAAATCTGATGGGCGTGATAAATGGAATGCGCCAGATGCAATAAATAAGATATGATCAGTTTTGACTGAGCCATGTTTGGTATTCACGCTTGTGCCTTCCACCAAGGGCAGCAAATCACGCTGAACGCCCTCACGCGATACATTGCCATCTTTGCCCTCTCTGTGGGTGATTTTATCCATTTCATCTAAAAAGACGATACCAGAGTTCTCAGTGCGTTCAATTGCCTCTTCCCTCACCTTATCCATATCCAGAAGTTCATCAGCTTGCTGTTGTTGAAGCACTTGGCGAGCATCACTGATACGCATACGTTTTTTCTTTTTCTGTCCACCAATTAAGCCGCTAAGCATATCTTGAATGCTGGCATCACTCTCATCATTACCCTGTTGTGGAAATATTTGTAGCGCAGTTGCCTGAGGCGATTCATGGACTTCAATTTCAATTTGGCGATTATCCAATTCACCCAAGCGAAGTTTATGCAGCATTTTTTCACGTGAGCTGCGTTGCGCAGATTGTTTTTCCGCATCCACAGGTGGAGATGGCTCCACAGAGTGGGGGATTAAAATATCCAGCAAATGCTCTTCTGCGGCGAGTTCGGCTTTTTTCTCGACCTGAATCAAATGCTCTTCACGTACCATTTTAATGGCTGTATCGAGCAAATCGCGGATAATTGATTCAACATCACGCCCGACATAACCTACTTCTGTGTATTTGGTCGCTTCTACTTTCACCAAGGGTGCATGCGCAAGCTTGGCTAGGCGGCGTGCAATTTCTGTTTTACCCACGCCAGTCGGACCAATCATCAAAATATTTTTAGGCGTAATTTCTTCTCGCATGGGTGAATCGACTTGTTGCCTACGCCAGCGGTTACGCAGCGCAATGGATACAGCGCGTTTGGCATCATCTTGACCAATAATATAACGGTCAAGCTCGCTTACAATTTGACGTGGGGTGAGTGTATCGCTCATGTGTTCTCCAAAGATTCAATGGTGAAGGATGTATTGGTGTAAATGCAGGTTTCAGCCGCAATGGTCATGGCATATTCAGCAATATCGCGAGCATTGTGGTTGCTATGTCTTAGCAGGGCAGTGGCAGCAGCTTTGACATATGCTCCACCCGAGCCAATAGCAGCCACACCTTCATCAGGTTCTAACACATCGCCATTGCCAGAGATAATCAGTGTGCGTTCACTATCAGCCACAATCATCATGGCTTCTAATTTTTTCAGGTATTTATCGGTTCGCCATTCTTTGGCGAGCCCAACAGCAGCGCGAGTGAGGTTGCCGCCATGCTCATCTAATTTGGCTTCAAACATTTCAAATAGGCTCATGGCATCCGCGGTTGAGCCTGCAAAACCAATGAGAATATTGCCATCACGGATTTTCCGAACCTTTCTTGCGGTGTGTTTCATTACAGTGTCACCCAATGTAACCTGCCCATCGCCAGCCACGGTGACTTCATTTTCTTTACGAACGCAGCAAATGGTTGTGCCGCGCATATGGATAGAAGACATGAACTATACTCCTTAATTTGAGGGCGCATTATTATGAATAATCATAAAATATCCAAGTGTAGTCGTTTGGTAAAAAATAGATATTGACGAATAAGCCTATGCTCTCTAAATTGCGCCGCCTTCCAGCTTTGGAAGGGATTGAATATGTCGGGGCGTAGCGCAGCCTGGTAGCGCATCTGGTTTGGGACCAGAGGGTCGGGTGTTCGAATCACCCCGCCCCGA
>JALWPO010000290.1 GCA_026994965.1 Mariprofundaceae bacterium
ACCCTCCTTTACCGCACATATCCCACATGGATACGCTAAGAGTGCATACATGTATATACTACATGCAGAAATTGATCTGCAATGATCGTCAATTTATGCGTCAATACGAATATAATTATGCAAATATTTATTGGAGACCTCGCACTTTACAGCCTCACAGAGAATATTGGGCAAAGATCAACATTTTATTCATAGTATATAGATAGAAATAGTATTTTACTGTATCATGAAGAAAAGTCAACATTATTCTAAATGATTAATATAAAAATATACTCATATAACATTGATCGTCAATGATCGTCAATGATCAATATTTTATCCGTCAATACGAATATAATGTTGACTTTTTTACCCTATAGTATGATATACTATACGGGATATAGGCATATAACTATAGGTGTATATTACCCAGACGCTTAGAGCTAATGCGGTTCTACAATAAAAATCCATAATGAAGATATAATTGCGTAATACATTATGACCTACTAAACTATATATACCGCATATGTCTATACTATACATGAGGTGATAGAATGGATTCACTGGAGAAATATCGGAAGAAACGCATGGAGAACCAGATAACCATACTAATGAGCCGTAAAGCCATAGACTTTTTCCAGAACCACATGGATATCGTACGTGGACCTTTCATACGGGATGCCATAGACGAGAAGATAGACCGTATAGAGAAGGAGGAGATCGCAGATGCCAACCAACAGTAAGCTAACTGAGTGCTACATTACCATACTGGACTGGATCAAGAGCATAAACAATGCCGCAGATACGGATGCAGACATATCGTATGATACGGATGTGGAGCCATACATCGGGATGGCAAAAGTGCTGGGCACTGATACAGATCCTGAGTTCATAGAGATCGTAGAGGAGATCAGGGATAAGAATGGCAAAGGCACTGGAAACCTGAGCTTCAGCGATCTAAACAGGCTTTATGACTTCCTGTATGGAAGGATCACAGGAAGCAGGTAAATTTTACAATATCACAAAAATATATATCATTTTAAAAACTATTCTATTGTTATGAAGTTTGAAGGATTCTATCACGCTGCCAGGATCATAAAAGGAACTTTTACGCTAAGCAAGCTTGACGAGATAACGGAATCCATAGTGGACAATAGGGAAAAATACAACAAAGAAAAGAAGAACGGATTTGAGATCCTTATGAAGCTAATCGAGCATCAGAGAATGCTCCTTAATCCGTACCCGACACGCAAGATGTGCAATGATATAGCTGAGATCGAGGTAATATATACCAAACAGGGAAATGGATTCCTGATAAGCCACACATCCAAAACACATCCACTTGAGAAATTCTGCGCTGAGGCACGGAAAAATAACATGAACCTTACCGATTATATCATGGAATACCTTGAGGTCGGAGGTGATGCACTATACGACATAACATACACGTATAATGAAGAGGAAGAGTATACGCTTGAAGAAGCCACCTCACCAAAGGAGGAGGGAATATACATCGGTGGATTCGAGCCAGAGAAGAAGAAGGAGGAGAATAAAGAGGAGGAAGCCACCGTAAGCATAGATGTTGCCTCCATAATAAACAAGCTGCAGAATGACCTGAATGAGAAATTTAGGGAGCTTGCTGAGGAGATACGCAATCAGGGTGCTGCTAAGGAGATAAGAGAACTGAAGGAGACCATAGATAAGCTCAGGCAGGAGCGTGATATGCTTAAGTCACGTTACGAGGAGCTGGAGAATAAGCTTGAGGAAGAACGCAATAAGAACGTTTATGAACGCTTCCTTACATCTAAGGAGTACGATGTTTTCAGGAAATACTACCGTGAGGAGCTGCCAGGTCTTAAACCATTTGCATACCACGCCAGAGGTGAAGGGTATGAGGTGCGTATAGAATACACAACACCGGAGGAGCTTGAAGCGATAAAGAAATTCATGTCGTATGTGAAGAGTGAAGGCAGGTATAAACACCGTATGGTATCTCCATATTCACGCGGTAATCTTGCCAATCTGCTGTGCAAGAAATTCACAGAGGAAACGGGAAACCCATGCGGTATATCGAGGACAGGTGCAATAGCCCGGCTTGCAAAAATGATAAGCGACTACATAGATGAGCAATCAAGGATCGATCCGGGCTTCGATTCTGCACTTGTTGAGAAATACATACATGAAATGGATCTGTTCGCGATGCCCGGACAGAAGGTATATACTGCTGAACAGGCAGAGGAAGCTTTCGGCATGTTGATGAAGAACATATACACTTACATAGATGAGGAAGGCATGCATGTTGAGCAAAAGCCAACGAACTATGAGGAGTTTGAGCCTGAAGATATGTGCATGCCATCTTTCATGTATCCACGATTTGTTGATATATACATATACCTTGAGAAGTTAAAGAGAGGAACTGCCACAGAGAAGGACAGGAAAGAGTATAAGGATGCAATTGAGGAGCTTAAGCTATGTGGCTACACACCTGAGAAATTCGGAGAGTGGCTTAAGGAAGCGAAAGGATTTTTTGCTCAGCTCGGGCACAGCTGGGAAGAGGTTACAGGTCTCGGTGAGGAATGATGGTACTATTCAAAACCATGAAAGAGGCACGTGCATACAGAGATGAGATGGAGCGGCAGGGAATGGAATGCACCATAGAAGCATCACTTGAAGGCTTTGATGTGAGATGCAGGTTTGTTGTCAAGGAACCTCCGAAGGTGGAGAAGGAAATGGAACGCATGGTGGAAGAGATCAAAGGAGAGCTGTCGCCTGAGGAGCTGCGTAGAGAATACAGAGAGGAGCTTAAGGAAAGGAAAACACTGATACCGCATGAGAAGGTATCCATACCTGATCTGCCTGAACTGAGAGCATACCAGAAAGGTGCTGTGAACGTTGCAATGGAATATAACCATGCACTTATAATACTGCCTACTGGATCAGGAAAAACGGAAGTGGCACTTGCTGTTATCAACAGGCTGCATGAGCCTGCCATTGTTGTTACGCCAACAATACAGCTGGTATACCAGTGGGTAAGCAGGATAAAGCAATATGGCGGCAGGGCAACAGCTGTATCGTCTGAAGGAAGGTCAGCATTCTCACCTCTAACTGTGATAACATACGCATCTGCACTGAAGCACCTTGATGAGTTTTTGAATTACAGAGTATTCGTTTTTGATGAGGTGCATCACCTCTTCGCGCCTGAATACAGGAGGATAATATCATACATACTCAGGCACGTAAAAGATGCACATGTAATAGGTATGACGGCATCACCAAGAACCTATGGTGCTGAGAAGAAGATACAGGATGAGATATTCCCGCACAGGTATGTGCAGACAATCGCAGAGAGGCAAAAATCCGAGTATTCAGTAGAGCTCAATGTTAAGCCTATACCTGTATACCTTACGGAGATACAGGAAAAGATATATAGCCTTAAGTTCAGCAGATACTACCGTGCATTGAAATTCTTCGGGTTTGACTTCAGGAAAATGGCAAGATCAATGGGATCGGATGATCCTATGGTGCAGAAAGCCGCCATATCAGGAATGGTAAGCTACAACGACATCAAGAAGCTCCTGTCTGAGAATCCTGAGAAGCTTGAGACCGCAGCAGAGATTATAAAGGAACACAGCGGGCAATTTATCGTTTTTGGTGATACGATTGATATGGTGGATACACTCTGGGAATCGCTGGAGAGTGATGGTATAAATGCAATAAAGATACACTCAAAGATGTCTTTAAGCAGGAGCAAGCGGGATGAGATCATAGATGAGCTCAGAACTGGAAAGGCACGTGTTCTTGTTGGAGCCATAGCCATAGAGGAAGGTTTGGACATACCTGATCTGGATAATGCCATATTCATGTCAATAGTATCATCATCAGAGAGAAGAGCAATACAGAGGTTAGGAAGGATATTAAGACCAAGACCAGGCAAGGTAGCAACTCTATACAT
>JALWPO010000291.1 GCA_026994965.1 Mariprofundaceae bacterium
ATGCGCTCATTCATTGTACACCGTTAGAAGATTTTGGAGGTGGTCATCCAGACCCTAACCTCACCTATGCCAAATCACTGGTTGATATCATGTATGCCGAAAACGCACCTGATTTTGGTGCAGCATCCGATGGCGATGGCGATAGAAATATGATTTTGGGCAAAGGCTTTTTTGTAACACCCAGTGATTCCCTTGCGATTTTGGCAGCCAATACCGCTGCTGTGCCTGCTTATCAACAAGGTATTGCAGGTATTGCTCGCTCTATGCCAACCAGTGGTGCGGCTGATCGTGTGGCTCAAGCCTTGGGTTTGGATTGTTATGAAACACCCACAGGTTGGAAGTTTTTCGGCAATTTAATGGATGCTGACAAAGTCACCCTATGCGGTGAAGAATCCTTTGGTACAGGCTCCAATCATGTTCGTGAAAAAGATGGGCTTTGGGCGGTGTTGTATTGGTTGAATATTTTGGCAGCACGCCAGCAATCTGTTGAAGCCATTGTGACTGAGCATTGGCAACAATTCGGCAGAAACTATTACTCTCGCCATGATTATGAAGCTGTACCCAGTGATGCTGCCCATCAGGTGATGGTAGAGGTGCGTCATCAATTCGATAGCTTGCAAGGCAGTATGCTTGCAGGGCGAAAAGTCAGCTTATGTGATGATTTTTCATATACCGATCCGATTGATGGGAGTGTGAGTCGCAATCAAGGTATTCGTATTTTATTTGAAGATGGTTCACGGATTATTTTCCGTCTATCTGGCACAGGTACAGAAGGCGCAACCATTCGCTTGTATTTGGAATCCTTTGAAGGTGATGCAAGCCAACAAAATATGGATGCTCAAGATGCCTTAGCACCACTGATTGAGGCTGCTGATAGCATTTCTAAGCTCAAAGCACTTACTGGACGGAATCAACCAACGGTGATTACTTAGGGAAGCGCTGATTAACGCAATGAATGTCATTTTGAATTGCATATTCACTCATCCAGAATTAATCAGCACTTCCTTAGGTCTTATCTTCATCATCTTCGATGGCATGGGTTAAATGTTTAGGTAATTCCTTTTTGGTTTTGCCAGCGAGTTTACCCATATCATCAATCTGTCTAAGCACATTACCTGAGCCATCTTTCATGCGGCTTAAAGATGTATTATAGGCTTTCTGCGCTTGATTTAGGCGTGTACCAATCTCTTCAAAAGATTCTACAAACGAGACCATTTTATCGTGTAATTTTGAAGCTCTGTCAATCAATTTTAATACATTATCACTCTGTTTTTCAGCGCGCCAAAGCTGCTCAATTAATTTAAGCGTTGCATACAGTGTCGATGGCGTAACCACTGCCACACCTTTTTCAAATGCGGTTTCAAAAATGCCTTGGTCTGCCTCAATCGCCATCATATATGCGCCTTCAATGGGCATAAACATCAATACATAATCTGGTGAATTTACCCCTGGTAGATGGGCATAATGCTTCTCAGCAAGCCCACGAATATGATTTTTAATGCTTTGCACATGCGCTTTGAGATGTTTTTTGTGCTCAACAGTATCTTGAGATGCCATCACGCGCTCATAATCAGTTAAAGATACCTTGGAATCGATAATAATGTGTTTATCACCCGGCATACGCACAATCACATCAGGGCGCAGCCGTTTGTTCACATCCACAGTGGTCGAATCTTCACGTAAGAACTCGTGCCCTTCCCTTAAGCCTGATGATTCCAAAATACGCTCAAGTATCATTTCACCCCAATTGCCCTGTGCCTTGCTATCGCCTTTGAGTGCCTGAGTAAGACTCACAGCATCTTCAGACATCTGGCGGTTGAGTTGTTCCAATTGCGATAAATGCGCTTTTAGGCTTGCTCGCTCTTTGCTTTCATCGGTATGAATTTCATCGATACGTGAGCGAAATGCCTTGAATTGTTCCTGCATAGGTTTGAGCACAGCATCCAAGCTATTGCGACTTTGCTCATTAAGGGCTTTGCCCTTCTCTTCAAAAATTTGATTGGCCAAAACTTTGAACTGATTACCCAGCTTTTCTTTGGCATCTTCAAGCAGTAGTAATTTTTCTTGGGCGGACTTTCTCTCTTCATGCAAGCGCGTTTCAATAGCTACTTTATCCGATTTATTTTTGGATAATTCTTCTTGTAATAACAATAGTTTAGATTCTTTCTCTTCAATAGATGCTTTAAGTTCAACAAGTGTGCTTTCGGCGTGGTTAAGTTTCTCATTCAGCACACTTTGTTGGCTCATTTGCTGGGTTAAATCCTGCATTTGTGTCTCAATCAATTGCTTTTGCGCCTGAACATCCTCTTTTAAATGTGTCAGTTGTTGTTTCTGCTTTCTAAAGCTTAAAAACCAGAGAATGAGCACCAATAGCAATACGATTAATAGTATCTCTTCGGAATTTATTGCAATAGTATCAGGTATCATTGGCATAGCTTAGCGTGAGTACACAAAATAATCATTAAGCTCTATTTTCTTGGCTATATGATATTCTTAAATATCGGGCTCTGTATCGCCAGCCATATCAAGTTTAGTAGCACGATATTGTTTGCGTTTGGTCATCGCTTCAAATCCCGATAAAAATTCTCATGCGAACCTACGGATACCAAGTTAATGATATGCTCTTGTTTGTGATAAACATATCCCAAAAGAACTTGAGAACCATGCACAGAATATTTGCACACCCTTAAATCAGATAAATCGCCGCTTTTCAACGGGTTTGCTTCAGGATTTTCCAAAACTTTTTGAATAGCGGCATCCAGTGCTTTTTTCTGATTCGGATGCATTTTCTTGGAAACTCGCCTAAAACTGTTCGTTTGGAGAATTTTCAACCGAATTTGTACTCGCTAAGTTTCCCTGCCTCCACTTCCTCTAACCCAATAAGGCAATCGTTGATAAAGCTTAAAGGCAAATCGGGGTTTTCTTCAGCTATTTTACCCAATCTAGCCCAGTGTTCTATTTGTTTGGGTGGAGTTCGATGCTCCGCCTTGGCATAAAGCCTCGCATCACTTACCAGTTCATCCGAAAGTTTAATCGCAATAGCCATATCCGCTCCTTTTATCCTTCATGGAAGGAGCATTATAGGCTCAAAAGGTTTTCTTTTGCAACCTTAGCCCTCATAAAGTTAAGCTTGTATCATCCTTGAAATAGCTACCAAAGCTTCTTGAAGCTTAGAGGGTTTAGTGCCGCCAGCCATGGCCAATTCAGGTTTACCGCCGCCTTTACCGCCGCAAATCGTCGCTACTTCACGCACGATATTGCCCGCGTTGTATGTGCCGACTAAATCTTTGGTGACACCTGCAACGAGCTGCACTTTCTCGCCTTTGATTTGACCGAATACAATTACACCTGATTTAAGCTTACTCTTAGCTTTATCCATAAAGTCGCGCATATCTGCCACGTCTTTGACTTCGGCAGTGAGCAATTTAACGCCATTCACATCTTTGGCTGTGCCAATCAAATCATCCAAAATACCTGTAGAGGCTTTGGCTTTGAGCGATTGCAGCTCTTTTTCTGCATCTTTAAGCTTGGATTGCAATGTTACTACTGCATCCACCACTTCATTCGGGCGAACTTTCACTTGGCTTGCAGCGGTGTTTAATGTATCCGCATCAGCAACAAACGATTCATACGCTGCTTTACCTGTTAACGCTTCAATACGGCGCACACCTGCGGCAATACCTGCTTCAGAAACAATGCGGAATACACCAATGTCACCTGTGCGCTGCACATGCGTACCACCGCAAAGCTCGGTGGAGAAACCAGCAGAGACCACACGCACTTCATCACCATATTTTTCGCCAAACAATGCCATAGCACCACTTGCCACCGCTTCATCTTGGGTCATCAGCTTGGTTTCTACGTTATCATTTGCCCAAATGGCTTCATTGACACGTGCTTCAATGGTTTTCTTTTCTGCAT
>JALWPO010000292.1 GCA_026994965.1 Mariprofundaceae bacterium
AATCATAAGCCGTGGTAAAGAGTTTACTTGGTTTACCTTGCCCCCAAACTTCTCGGTATTCGCTTAACAGGCTTGGCGATATGGCTTTACCTGTTGTGCTTTGGATAAAACGTGCTGATGATAAGTTGCGCCCACGATCGTCAAGTAAATGCCCATCCATCCAGCGGCTACTTCCTAAGATAGGGATATTGCGAATATCAACATAGGCCAATTGCCCCGATAATTGAGCGACCTGTTTGCCACTGGTGGCAATATATAAACCATCAATGCCTGGTGGCATATGTATTTCCAGCTCAGTTTCAGGTGAGAATAATGCACGCTCTGAGAGAAGTGATTCAAGTAGCATTTCATCATCAGAATCTTCGCGTAATTTGTGTAGTTTTGCTCGATAATCAATACCCTGGCTATCAAGCAAAACCTTGCTGCTGATTTCACCGCCAAGTGTTGTGAAAGCAGAAGAAAAAGCCTCTGCTTCACTGCTCTCGCTAGCGTGTGTGCCATAAATAATAGCCATGCGACGAAGCCCTTGTTCAAAGGCGTAATGCGCCATAAAAGCAGCCTGTGTATTTTTTGCAATATTATGAATAAATAAGGATGGTGATGCTTCTGCCAGACTATTTTCTTTGCTCAAGCTTATAACAGGCAAGTTGTTTTTTAGATATGGTAAAAGCGCTTTGGTGTGGCTACTTAATAGAGGGCCAATCACCCAATCCACACCATGCTGAGTGAGTCTATTGTAGCCTTCAATCACAGCATCATTTCCACTGCCCGTATCTTCAATCCATAAATGAAGGTTATTGTTTTTTTTATCCATGGCCATGCGAATGCCATTTAAGGCTTCTTGTCCAAATCGAGCATATTTGCCTGTAAGGGGCAATAACACACCAATATAAACATCTTGAGTATCACCAGATTGCCATGCTTTAATGGTTCTTGTGATGGGTAATTGAGGCGCATCATTGGCAAGTAATGTTGATACAGCTCGAAGGTTTTTCATATTACCTTCCATCAATTGTAAACGTGCAAAGTGAAGGTATAGCAATCGGTCTTGTTTTGGAGAAATCACATGGTTTTGGTGTAAGGCTTGTAAATATTCTAATGAAATATTGGAAGCGGCCAAGCGAAGAAAATCATCTGCCTGAGCAGTATCAATATGGGCTGCGGCAAGCAGCCAATCAATCTTGTCATGTTCATCAAGGATGTTTAAATCTTTGTTTTTCCCCATGAATAGCGCTTTTTTTGCCAATGCTTGCGTAAGGCGAGGGTGCTTGAGTGCCGCTGTAAGCTCTTGAAAAACTTGTTTGTTATATTCATCTGTTGGTGAGCCATCAATGCCATTGCTTTGCTCATCCCACCATTGTGCTAACCAAAAGTGAGCATAAGGCGCGAGTGCATGGTTCGGATATAAATGCAAAAGTTGATGGGTTTCATCCACAGCGGTAAGTGCATGAGTTTTCAATAAAAGTTGAACGCGACGAAAGGCGGCTTCTTCTTTTAAAGGGCTAGGGGCTTCACTTGATAAGCGCGTTAATTCAGTGAGTGCCGTTTCTATATCACCATCTTCTGCAAGCTGTAACAATGCCATAATTTGTTTTGAATTTTGTGGTGGCGCAACGAGTTTCGAATGGTTTGTTGAATGTTTTATACCATGCTGTGTGGATTGTACTCCCGATTTGGGTACACATGCTGTTAATAGGCTTAACAGTGTGAGTAGAATGATTGCACAAGCGCTTAGAGATGGATAAAGTCGTTTCATGGAATCGCAAGATAACCCGATACACGCATATGGACAATTGTTCATCGTGGCAACGCCGATAGGAAACTTAGCCGATATGACTTATCGTGCTGTGGAAACACTGAAAAATGTCGATTGGATTGCAGCTGAAGATACACGTGTAAGTGCGCGTTTGATGGAACATTTTGACATTAAAACTGCCATGTTCGCTTGCCATGATCATAATGAAGCGAAAGTAGCAGAGCAAATGCTCTCGCGCTTGCAAGCAGGCGAAAGTGGTGCGCTTATCTCTGATGCTGGTACACCTTTAATCAATGATCCAGGTTACCGTTTGGTTAGAAAAATTCGAGAAGCGGGGCTAGATGTTGTGCCCATTCCTGGCGCTTGCAGTCCCATTGCAGCATTATGTGCATCGGGGTTACCTACTGATCAGTTTATGTATATGGGTTTTCTGCCACGCACTGGACGTTCGCGTTTACAGCAATTGCAAAGCATTGCCGATGCCAGTATTACATGTGTATTTCTAGAATCTCCCAAACGTATTGTAAAAACATTGGAAAGTTTGTTGGATATGGTGGGTGAAAAAGAAATATGTATAGGCAGAGAACTCACCAAAATGCACGAGCAATTTCTTTTTGGGACGGTATCAGAGCTTCTGGATTATTTTGAAACACATCATCCGAGGGGAGAAATGGTGGTGATGGTGGGTGTGTCTCAAGCTGTGATTGAAGTGAGTGATACGATGATAGTGAATGTAGCGAAAAGTTCTGAATATATTGATTTATCACCATCTGCGCGTGCGCGTGCTGTTGCTCAACGACTTCATGTAAAACGCTCTTATGTTTATGATGTGTTGATGAGAGAAGTATTATGAGTACAGAAAAAGGGCGAAAAGGAGAAGAGCAAGCAGCGCGGTTTCTGAAAAAACAAGGGTATACTGTATTGGCACGGAATGTGCGTGGTGGTCGTGGTGAGTTGGATATTATCGCACAATTAGATGATATATTGATTTTTGTTGAGGTAAAGGCGCATCAATCACGGCAATCTGGTCTTGAGGCAGTGCATCAAGATAAGTGTGAACGTTTGCGCTCAGCTGCGTTGGCATGGTTAGGCAAGCACCCTGAGTATGCAAGATTGCAATGTCGATTTGATTTAATCATGGTTACACCCAAGATGGGATTGCAAATGTTTCCTAACATTGAACATTTGCAGGATATATTGAGATAAAGGGATATGTTGAATTTATGCGAGATTTAATTGAAGGTGCATTACTCGATGGTGTCAAATTGCGTCAGAAGTGTCATGATATATTGCCAAATGTATTATTGGAATCAGCAGGTATCATGGTTGAATCTTTGCGTGCTGGGGGGAAAATCTTAGCCTGTGGTAATGGTGGTTCTGCAGCGGATGCACAGCATTTTGTAGCAGAATTGGTGAATCGTTTTGAAATCAATCGGCAAGCCTTGGCTGCGATTTCATTAACCAATGATGCTTCGGTGATGACCAGTATTGCCAATGATTTCGCATTTAATCATATCTTTTCGCGTCAGGTTGAAGCGCTTGGTCGAAAGCATGATATATTGTTGGCAATATCCACGAGTGGTAATTCGGAAAATATATTGACTGCAGTGAATCAGGCTCAAGATTTGGGTTTAAAAGTGATTGCTATGACAGGTGCTGATGGTGGCGCTTTAGCCAATCATGCTGGGGTTGATGCTCATATTCATATTCCACATGCCTCAACTGCACGGGTGCAAGAAATGCATATCACGGCTTTACATATATTATGCACATTGATTGATGAAATCATGTTTGGAGGTAAAGTATGAACTTGCGCCCATTATCACTAAGTACATTGCGCACAGTTCCCATTGCTGAGCGAGATAAGCATTGTGAAGAGCGTGACTTTGCAGCGCC
The DNA here is from genome assembly GCA_026994965.1 of Mariprofundaceae bacterium. GTDB lineage: Bacteria > Pseudomonadota > Zetaproteobacteria > Mariprofundales > Mariprofundaceae. The sequence continues at coordinate 3,653 of JALWPO010000292.1, forward strand.
TTACTGGGGTGGAGGTACACTTTCTGATTTTCTTTGTAGCTTGCCTAATTTGGGTGTGGCGGGTGATTTGTTTCATTTGCGTGATGCGATGATTACAGCACACAAAAATCAACGAAGCGTGATACTTGGTTGTGGCGGTCATGTGATTGATGCGGGTTTAAGTCCACTTATTGTAAGCCTTATTGAACAGAGAATCATTACAGGCATTGCCATGACAGGTGCAGCACTTTTACAAGATGTAGAGATTGCTTTTATGGGTCATACAGTGGCTTATTGTGATCAAGATTTGACATTGGGTAGCTTTGGTGTGACAGAAGAAACAGGCAAGTTAATCAATGATGCTATGAATTTTGGTGCGATTGAAGACTTGGGTATTGGTAAGAGTGTGGGGCAATATCTGATGGATGCAGAACTCAAACATATTGACCACTCTGTTGTAGCTACAGCATATCGTTGTGGGATTCCTTTAACTGTGCACCCTGCTATTGGCGCTGATATGTTTAATTTGCACCCTTTGGCGCATGGGGAATCGCTAGGTGCTACAGCTATGTATGACTTTCGTTTGTTGGCAGGTATGATGGCGGAAAGCAGTCATGGTGTGTTGCTTAATGTAGGCTCCAGTGTTGTGATGCCACGTGTATTTTTACAGGCCGTTGATGCAGCGAGAAATTTAGGTAAGACAGTCGAAAAACTGACCACAGCTGTGATTCATCCATCGGCAGGTAGTGCTGCTGTGGAAGATATTGTACAGCGGTTGACGCAGCAAGGTGGTCAAGGATTTTGGTTAAGGGGAGCTGATGAGATACTTATTCCATTACTGTTTGCTGCAGTTTTGGATGCACTGAAGGGGTGAGGAATGTCAAATTTAGATGATAATAAAGATTGTGGGCACAATTGGAATGTTCGTGAGGAAAAAAAACCAATAGGGACTTATATTTTAATTGGCATATTGTGCTTATTGCTGGGTTGGATGTTGGGTAATGGTTTAAGTTCATGAAAGGTTTATGGGTTGAAGGAGATGAATGAAATGAATAGGCATATTGGGTTGAGATTTTTATTTCTTTTAGTTATTGCATCGTTTCATACGGCATGTGTTGCTACAGCCATCGTCGGTGGAGCAGCAGCGACAACTGCAGCCTTTGATGAAAGATCCGTTGGTGAGCATTTTGATGATGTAAGCATTGCATCAAAAATTGATGCGCGCTTACTGGCAGAAAAAGATATGCCTTCGCGTTGGGTGAGTGTTGAAGTGATAGAAGGTGTAGCCATATTAACGGGTTATTTGCCAAGTCAGCATCATATTGATCGTGCACTACTGGTTGTACGTTCGGTTGAAGGCGTGAAAGATATTCGTAATGAGTTAAAAATTGGTGAGCCCTCTACTTCCAGTTTGTTCAGTGATAGTTGGATTACAGCACAAGTAAAAACCAAATTTTTCAATGATAAAATGGTGAGTGGTATGAGTTTACATGTGGAAACAGTGGATGGGCGAGTTTACTTACAAGGTGTTGTGAAATCAGAAGAGTATCGCTATCGCGCTGTTTCATTAACGAAAAAAGTAAAAGGCGTGACTGCTGTGGTGGATTTATTGCGTTTGCAAACAAAATAAGTATGCAAGGTTTATACACCCTAGAACAGGCTTGTGAACAAAGGCAGCTATGGAAGCAGCAGGGTAAGCGATTGGTGTTCACCAATGGATGTTTTGATTTATTGCACCCAGGACACATCACTTATTTGAATGATGCCAAGGCTTTGGGTGATGTGTTAGTCGTTGGCCTTAATGATGATAATTCTATTCATCGTTTGAAGGGTGATTTACGACCTATCAACCCTCTTCAAGATAGAGCATATATGCTGGTAGCTTTGAAAGCTGTGGATATGGTGGTGGTATTTTCAGAAGATACACCATTGAATTTGATTCAAGCACTTGAGCCTGATGTGTTGGTTAAAGGTGGTGATTATATGGTTGAAAATATTGTTGGTGCGCAAGAGGTGAAAAGTTTGGGTGGTGAGGTACGTGTGATTCCGTTTCTTGAAGGTTATTCATCCAGCGCTTTGATCGAACGTATTCGCGCTATTGAATGAAAAAACCGTTACGCATTGTTGCTGATGCCCATATATGGGGAGTCAAGCAAGCTTTCTCATATTTGTCTGGTTTTGATGTGAATTTAAAAGCCTTGGAAAAAGAAGCTATCACCTCGCAAGCCATACATGATGCTGATATTCTTCTAACACGTTCTGGCACACAAGTGAATGCAAACTTATTACAAGACTCCAATGTAAGATTTTGTGGTACTGCAACTATTGGCGATGATCATTATGATAAGCCATGGTTAGAGGCGCAAGGGATTGCATGGGCGAGTGCTGCAGGCTCATCTACAGGCTCAGTATTGGAATATATATTGGCAACACTTTTGGAATTGCATGTGCAACAGCATGTTGATTTGTCACGCGATAGCATTGGTATTGTTGGTGCAGGGCGAATTGGTGGGCAGCTTGTGAAGATATGTGAAGCCTTGGGCATCTCCGTTTTGGTGAACGATCCGCCGCGCCAATGCATGGAAGGTGATCAAGGTTTTGTAAGTTTGGAATATCTCTTGGCACATGCTGATATTGTAAGCTTGCATACACCACTGATTCAGCAATCTGAAAATCGTACATATCACTTATTGGATGAGATGGCTTTGCAGAGATTTCAGGGTAAAGCTATCATCAATGCAGCCAGAGGCGCTTGCGTGGATAATCAAGCGTTACTGGGCTGGTTGAATCAAACCTGTGGGGTGGCAGTCTTGGATTGTTGGGAGCATGAGCCAGATATTGAATTGGCGCTTTTGCAGCATCAGCAATGCGTGATTGCCACACCGCATATTGCGGGCCATTCCTTGGATGGTAAGGCTGCGAACACACAATTTATATACCGTGCATTGTGTGAATATTTGGGTGTTCAGCCTGAGTGGGATATGCATGCCATGCTGCCTAAATTAACGTGTGTGGCACAAGAGGCAAGAGGGTGGCATGAGTTACATGCATTGATAAATCAGTTTTATATCATTCAAAATGACTCAAAGCAATTCAAAGCCTCGCCTAAAGATTTCGTATCCATGCGGCGATATTATCCAGTACGCCGTGCATGGGATAAGCAATCTTCTCATTTGGCTGATATTTTGTATCCCGATAAATAGGAGTGAATGACCATGCAACATGATGATTATTTGGTATGGATGGATTTAGAAATGACAGGGCTAGATCCAAAAGAGGATACTATTCTTGAAATAGCCACGGTGATTACAGATGGGAATCTGAAAGTCATAGCAGAAGGTCCTAATATCGTCATTCATCAATCCGATGAAATATTGGATCATATGAATGATTGGTGCAAACAACATCATGCTGATTCTGGATTGAGTGATAGGGTGCGCGCATCAAGCGTATCTTTAGCTGCTGCTGAAGCACAAACTTTGGATTTTATTCGGCAGTATGTCCCAGAAGGAAAATCTCCTTTATGTGGCAATTCGATTCATCAAGATAGGCGTTTTTTGGTGGCTTATATGCCTAAACTTGAAGCCTATTTGCATTATAGAAATCTTGATGTAAGCACAGTTAAAGAATTGGTTAGGCGTTGGTATCCAGCATTAGAGATACCTGCAAAGAAGGAAGAACATTTGGCTTTGGCAGATACTTTGGAATCAATTGATGAGTTGCGCTTTTATCGCAAACATATATTTCAATAATTTCATAGTTTGAATGTGACAAGGGTGAATTCTTAGCCATTTAATGATGGTTTGGGTGAAGGGCGGTATAGGCGATAATTTTACCAAATCTGCTGTTTTATAGTATGTCGTTACCAGATATTCATCGGCTTTTTTTAAAGGCTATAGCAATAAAATAGGATATATGTGGTATTGAAACATCTTAAATGCATGTTATATCAATGGGTTATGGATAAGCTTGACCGATGCCAGTCTATCACCATAATGCCGCCTGCATTGAGCTCATGATTATTGTAGGAGGCTGTGATGTCACATCAGATGAATGTCACTCTTCAGGAATTATCAAGAGTTGGTAAAGCGTGGCAGTGGAATGTTTCCGCATCATTGTTGATGGATGTTGATTCTGGCAGTGTGGATGCTTTGGTGGGTGTTTGTTGTGATGCGCCTTGGCAAGGTGAAATACAACGTGAACATAATCGCTATGTTTTACATGGGCAATGGTCAGTTGCCATACTGCGACGTTGTGATCGATGTATGGATGAGTTTGAGTGGCATGTTAGCAATGGGGTTGAGCGGTTTTATGCGCTTGAAGAAGTGGCTGATATGGAAGATGAAGAAAGCGCGGATATAGACATTTTGCAGCCGCCAGGGTTATTGAATTTGTTGGATGTTTTGCGTGAAGAAGTTTGGCTGGCTTGGAAGCCCTGTGTGATATGCAAGGATACATGCCGAGGTTTGTGTCAAGGTTGTGGCGTTAATCTAAGTCAGAAAAAATGCGAGTGTGAAGGTAGTCATGAAGACCATCCTTTTGCAGCACTGGCAAAAATGAAGTTTGATACTTAATGTTTGAGTATTGTTAATAGAGCAGGAGTGATGTAAAATGGCAGTTCCAAAGAGAAAAACCAGTAAATCAAAACGTAATATGCGTCGTGCACATGATGGTATTACTGTATCTGCAATGAGCGAATGCCCAGAGTGCGGTGAAATGATGCGTCCGCACCATGCTTGCCAGAGTTGTGGTCAATACAAAGGCCGCGAGGTGCTTGAAAAAGCTGAGGCCTGAAACCTCTATGGGTACAAGTGATGTAAGCCGAATTATCGTTGACGGTCATGGTGGAGATAGAGCTCCACATGTTGTTATTGATGCTTTGGCTGAAATACTTTCCTTACAAAGGCAGGTTGAATTTGGTATTTGTGGGCAACCAGAAGTGCTGCGGTCTGCATTACAGAGCAAAGGACTTGAAGGTATTGTAAAAATCATTCCTGCAGAGGATGTGATTGATATGTGTGATGCGCCTGCATTGGCTTTGCGGCGCAAAAAACAATCCTCTATGCATGTGGCAGCCAGAGCTGTACGTGATGGAGATTGGGATGCTATGGTAAGCGCAGGAAATACAGGCGCACTGATGGCGATCTCCAAATTAATTCTTAAAACCTTGCCTGGTATTGATAGACCAGCCTTGGCTTCTATGATTCCTGCCACTGATGGTGGTACTTTTTTTCTAGATATTGGCGCAAATGTTGATTGTTCTTCTGAGCATTTGGTGCAATTTGCAGTGATGGGTAGTTGCTATTTGCAAGCAGCTGAAGGCGTAGCTTCACCTCGTATCGGATTGTTGAATATTGGTAGTGAAGATGTGAAAGGCACGGATGTGATTAAGGTGGCTGCAACACGCTTGAAAGAATCGGACTTGAATTTTATTGGTAATGTTGAAGGCACTGATCTTTTTGGTGATCAGGTAGATGTGGTGGTTTGTGATGGTTTTGTGGGCAATGTCTCACTCAAAACAATGGAGGGTGTAGCTGCATTAATGCTTAGAACAGTCAAAGAAGAATTGACATCATCATGGGTTGCTAAAATGGGGGCGATGTTGTCAGGCAAAGCGCTTAAACGTGTTAAAAATGCATTGCATCCGAGTGAACATAATGGTGCACCTTTGTTAGGTCTCAATGGTATCGTTGTGAAAAGTCATGGGTCAGCTGATGCTCATGCATATGCTTGCGCTATTGATGTGGCAATTAGGGAAGTTGAAGCGGGGCTGATTGAACGTACACTGGATACTATGAATCAGATGTCGGACGCTGTATGATGCTAAATACACATATTATTGGGCTTGGTGCTTATCTTCCTGAACGTATTTTAAGCAATGTTGAACTTTCAACCATGGTTGAAACCTCAGATGAGTGGATTCGTGAGCGTACGGGTATTAAGCAACGTCATATTATTGCCAAAGCGCAACACACCTCTGATTTGGCAGTGGCTGCTGCACAGCAAGCATTGGATGATGCTGGTATTAGCATTGATGATATTGATGCTTTGGTTGTAGCGACAACAACACCCGATATGATTTTTCCTTCTACAGCCAGTATTGTACAATACAAATTGGGCGGAAAAGGGTTCCCCGCTTGGGACATCCAGGCGGTATGTTCAGGCTTTGTATATGCTTTGGCACAAGTCGATGGTATGATGAAATCAGGCATGTTTAAGCGCGTATTATTGATTGGTGCAGAATCGATGTCTCGTATTGTGGACTGGACAGATAGGAATACTTGTGTGCTGTTTGGTGATGGTTCAGGTGCTGTGGTTTTGGAAGCTAAAGATAAGAATATTCAAGGCGGTATGGTTGGCTCTGTATTGCATTGTGATGGTTCTTATCGGCATTTATTGATGGCTGAACACCAATATAATGGTAATGCGCCAGGTGAAATGAGTGATTTTCGTGTGGATGCAGCAGGTGTTGCTGCTATTGAAATGAAGGGCAACGAAGTATTTCGCGTTGCGGTTACAAAGCTGGGCGAAGTTGTGGGTGAGGTGTTGGATAAATATCATCTAAAGCAATCGGATGTAGATTGGTTAGTGCCTCATCAAGCTAATATTCGTATCTTAAAATCGACAGCGAAAAAGATGAAAATGACTGAAGATCGTATGGTGGTGACTGTGGGTGAGCATGCCAACACTTCTTCAGCCAGTGTGCCCCTAGCATTGCATCATTTATACAAGCAGAATAAATTAGAAGTTGGGCAACTCCTTTTGCTCGAGGCTTTTGCAGGTGGTTTTGCTTGGGGTGCCAACCTTGTGAGATGGAGTAAATCGTGAATCAAAAATTAGCATTTTTCTTTCCAGGTCAAGGTTCTCAATCCAAAGGCATGCTGGCTGAGATGTTGGCGAGTGAATCCATTGTACAAGATACTTTTGCCGAAGCATCAGATGTATTGGGTTATGATATGCAAGCCTTGGTGCTTGATGATGCCGATGAAAAGTTGGGGCAGACCGCATTTACACAACCTGCACTATTGACTGCTTCCACAGCGCTGTTTCGTTTATGGAAATCGCGTGGTGGTGTGATGCCATCACATATGGCAGGGCATAGTTTAGGTGAATACTCAGCTCTGGTTGCTGCCGATGTGATGTGTTTTTCAGATGCGGTGGCTTTGGTTGCCTTTCGCGGTAAAATGATGGCAGAAGCCGTACCTGCTGGTGCGGGTAAAATGGCAGCCATTATTGGATTGGATGATGATGTCGTTGTCTCACTTTGTGAAGATGTTTCCAGCGATAGCGATAAAGTATGGGCTGCTAATTTTAATTGCCCTGGTCAATTGGTTGTTGCAGGGCATGCAAAAGCTGTAGATAGGCTTATGGAAACAGCGAAGGGTGCAGGTGCTAAACGTGCTTTGCCCTTGGCAGTAAGTGCGCCTTCACACACGCCATTGATGCAAGTTGCCGCAGATGCTATGCAAGAAAAACTTGCTCACATCACGTTGAATCAGCCGATATGTGCAGTATGGAGTAATGCCAGAGCTGAGGTATTGCAGGATGTAAATATCATTCGTGAAGCATTGGTTGAACAATTAATTTCACCAGTGCGCTGGACAGAAATTGTGCAGCATATATCTGCTAACGGTGTGGAGTCTGCTATTGAGATGGGACCAGGTAAGGTATTGGCAGGTTTGGTGCGGCGTATAGATAAAAATATTTCTGTTGCTACAGTACAAACATCTGAAGATATGAATCAAGCGATGGAGTCATTATGAGTGAAAATAAACCTGTTGCGATTGTGACTGGCGCAAGCCGTGGAATTGGTTTTGCTATAGCTAAGGCTTTGGGTGATGCGGGCTATCAATTGGCTATTTGTGCAACCCGTGAAGAAACAGTCAACGCCGCTTTGGAAAAACTGCATGCTTTTGGTGTTGATGCGGTCGGCGAAGTGGTGAATGTGAGTGATGCTGATGCTGTGAAGGCTTTTGTTCAGGGTATAAGCAAGAGATTTGGTCGTTTGGATGTGCTGGTGAATAATGCGGGTATTACCAAAGATGGGCTTGCAATGCGGATGAAGAGTGAAGATTGGCATGCGGTGATTGATACCAATCTGTCATCGGTGTTCTATGCATCACAGGCTGCGTTAAAACCTATGATGAAAGCGCGTACAGGTCGCATTATTAATATTTCATCGGTTGTGGCTTCCATGGGTAACCCTGGTCAGTTGAATTATTGCGCATCTAAAGGTGGTATTGATGCGATGACACGTTCATTGGCAAAAGAGCTTGGTTCGCGTGGAATTACAGTCAATGCTATAGCACCTGGCTTTATTGCCACCGACATGACGGCTGATTTGGGTGATGATGCGCATGCTGCACTAACGGCTCAAATACCCTTGGGGCGATTAGGTGAGCCCGAAGATATTGCCGCAGCTGTTGTATTTTTAGCTGGTGATTCAGCTTCATATATTACGGGTCAGGTATTGCATGTGAATGGTGGCATGCACATGTAAAAAAGAATTGCTCGTTTTGAGCAGTATGGATGTCGCTTATTTCTTGACAGTGTTTGATACGATGTTTAGAAGCCGCATCTTATTTCGATAGGGAGAACTTATATGTCTGCAGAAATTGAAACTAAAATCATCAAGATTGTTGCTGATCAGCTAAATGTTGATGAGAGTGAAATTAACTCTGATTCATCATTCGTTGATGATTTGGGTGCTGATTCATTGGATACTGTTGAATTGGTGATGGCGTTTGAAGAAGAATTTGGTGTTGAAATCCCAGATGATGATGCCGAAAAAATTCAAAGCGTTCAAAACGCTATTGATTATGTAGCGGCTAAGGCTGAATAAAACGTGACAGAACGCGTTGTCGTCACTGGTGTCGGGCTGGTAACTCCGCTTGGCACAGGGACTGAGCAAACATGGGAGAACCTGCTCGCAGGCAAGCCAGGTATTGGACGCATCACACATTTTGATGCTGAAGCTGCTGGTATGGCTTGTACCATTGCAGGTGAAGTCCGTGATTTTGATGTTAGCGCGTATGTAAATCGCAAAGATGCACGCAAGATGGATACTTTTATCCATTATGGTGTTGCAGCGGCGCAAATGGCATTGGAGCAATCTGGCTTCGAAATTACTGAAGAAAATGCTACACGTGTTGGTGTTGGTATTGGTTCAGGTATTGGTGGTATGCCTTCGATTGAGCGAACCATGCGAGCCTATGAAAAAGGGGGAGCACGTAAAATTTCCCCATTTTTTATTCCAATGACTATTATCAATATGGTTTCAGGTTGGGTGTCCATGCTCACAGGTGCGAAAGGACCTAATGTTGCGACGGTAACAGCTTGTGCAACAGGTACACATGCCATTGGGGATGCCTTTGAAATGATTGCGCGTGGCGAAGCGGATGCCATGTTGGCAGGTGGTACGGAGGCTTGTATTTGCGAATTGGCTGTGGGTGGTTTTTCGGCGGCCAGAGCATTATCAACACGCAATGATGAACCAGAGAAAGCATCAAGACCTTGGGATACAGGACGTGATGGTTTTGTGATGGGTGAAGGTGCAGGCGTGCTCATGCTTGAATCACTGGAGTCTGCGCAAAAACGTGGCGCTCATATTTTGGCTGAAGTGGTTGGCTATGGTATGTCAGCTGATGCTTATCATATGACCACGCCTGCACCAGAAGGTGAAGGTGGGTCACGTTGTATGAAAGCCGCTTTGGATAGGGCTAAACTTAATCCAGAAGATGTTGATTATATCAATGCACATGGCACATCCACGCCTGCTGGTGATATTTGTGAAACACAAGGTATTCAGACTGCTTTTGGCAACCATGCATCCAAACTTATGGTTTCTTCAACCAAATCGATGACAGGTCATTTATTGGGTGCTGCTGGCGGCATTGAAGCTGCATTCTCTGTGTTGGCAGTGCATCATGGTGCTGTGCCACCAACCATTAATTTAGATGATCAAGATCCACTTTGTACATTGGATTATGTTGCCAATATGGCACGTGATGTTGCTATTGATGTGGCTATTTCGAATTCCTTTGGCTTTGGTGGAACCAATGCATCGGTTGTTGTCCGTAAGTTCCATTAAATCCAGCCAAGCATAGAAACATTCCACTTTATACGCGAATTGTAGAAAAAGCATCTCATGCCCATGAGGTGTTTTTTTCGTTTGAAGCATCGTGTTCCGCTTTATTGGAAGATTCTAAAGGTGGTGGGCGGCAATTTATTACATCCAAAGCAGGCTTGTCCTATTGGTTAAAATCCAAGCCGCAAGCATCAGGCTTTTTCCAAGACTGGAAAAAAAGTATAAAATTCGAACGTTGTGACTTTCCAGCTATTCAGCAACTTATCTATGCAGCTTATGAGGTAGGCACGGTACTGGAAGCGTTGCCAGAGCCTAAAACAGCCGTGCCCGAAGGGATGTTATGGCGGCATGAGCCTGAGTGGAGTATGTGTTTTGACAGCCAAGTTTCTAAGGTATATTTGGCATCCCATGTCAGTGAGCAACAACTTGATGATTTAGAGGTTATGCTTGCTCATAGGCATAATCATGTTGATTTACAACTACCAAACAAGCTTGCAAAGGTGATGGAAACAACAGTTGTAGATTATATGCAAGCGGTTGAATGCGTGAAGCAATATATTCGAGAAGGGGATATTTTTCAGGCGAATATTGCGCGTTCATGGCAGATGAATTTTCTTCCAGATGATTTATTGGCGCTTTATCAGCGTTTAAGGCATGTGAATGCCGCTCCTTTTTCCT
>JALWPO010000293.1 GCA_026994965.1 Mariprofundaceae bacterium
AAAAAGAATGATATTTTTAATTTTCCCAAAGTGAAAAAGCATATCCAAGCCGATATGTTTGTTCACTTTCCTATGGCTTTGGTTACAGAAAAGAATCGCGCACAAATCATGGACTGGATACAACGTGGCTGGCTTGTTCAGCATGATGATACATTAGAAGGGCGTTTGCATATGAGCGATGGTGTACTCACCATCAATCAACAACGTATTGCACTGCCTTTTTAAAGGAATTTATTTATGTTTACAGGTATTATTCAAGATGTTGGCAGCATTATCGCCATTCAAAAAGAGTCCGAACAACATCATATAACTTTTAAAACAAGCCTAGATATGAGCGCTTGGCAGTTGGGTGATTCTGTTGCCGTTGATGGCTGCTGCTTAACCATCACCGATTTTCCAGAACAACAGCAATGGTCTGCAACCCTGTCTTTAGAGACATTAAACCTCACCCACTTTTCCCATGCGATGATTGGGCAAAACGTCAATATGGAGCCAGCATTGCGTATGGGTGATGCCTTGGGCGGGCATATGGTTACAGGGCATGTTGATGGTCTAGCCACACTCACTCAAATCAAAACCATAGGTGAGCATCGCGAACTTAGCTTTGAAGTGCCCAGCGAACTAGCGCGTTATATTGTGAAAAAAGGCTCGGTTACACTCAATGGAACCAGCCTTACCGTGAATCGTGTCAACGCATGTTGCTTTACCGTGAACCTTATTCCGCATACCTTATCGCATACCAATCTTGGCGATTTGTGCCAAAATGATGTTGTTAATCTTGAAACTGATATGCTTGGTCGCTATGTCGAACGTATCATGCAATTTCAAAACCCGCCCCAAGGAGCATAAATGAGTCTTGCCAGTTGCGAAGAACTGATTGAAGAATTACGCGTTGGACGCATGATTATTCTTGCCGATGATGAAGACCGCGAGAATGAAGGCGATTTAATTATGGCTGCAGAATGGGTCACCCCTGAAGCCATTAATTTTATGGCAACCCATGGTCGTGGTCTGATTTGCTTGGCGATGTCACAACAGCAAGCCAACCAGCTCAATCTTCCACTGATGGTCACCAACACCAATGCCAAGTTTAAAACCAATTTTACCGTTTCCATTGAAGCGGCTGAAGGTGTAACCACAGGCATTTCTGCTTATGATCGCGCCCATACCATTCGCACAGCGATTGCCGATGATGCAAGCGCTGATGATATTCATACACCCGGTCATGTTTTTCCTTTGGTAGGCAAAGATGGCGGCTTGCTGGTTCGCGCAGGGCATACCGAAGCATCCATTGATTTAGCACGCATGGCGGGGCTCAAACCTTCAGGCGTGATTTGTGAAATTATGAATGAAGATGGCACTATGGCACGTATGCCAGAGCTTAAAAAGTTTGCCAAAAAACATGATTTAAAAGTCGGCTGTATTGCTGATGTAATTCGTTATCAACTCAAACATGATTCTTTGGTCAAGCGTGAAGTGGAAGTTCGCCTACCCACAGAATTTGGCGAATTTAAAATGTTTGGTTATACCAATGCCGCCGATGATGCCGAGCATGTTGCTTTGGTCATGGGTGAGCCCAGCGCTGAAAAGCCATGTTTGGTTCGCGTACATTCCGAATGTTTAACCGGTGATGTGTTTACTTCACGGCGTTGTGATTGCGGCTCTCAACTGCATGCCGCCATGCGCCAAATTGCCAAGGCTGGTGAAGGCGTGATTTTATACCTTCGCCAAGAAGGGCGTGGTATTGGTCTGCTGAACAAACTCAAAGCCTATCAATTGCAAGATGCAGGGCACGATACTGTAGAAGCCAATAAAAAATTGGGTTTCAAATCGGATTTAAGGGATTATGGTATTGGTGCACAAATTTTACGTGACCTTGGTCTTCGTCAGCTTAAATTACTCACCAACAACCCCAAGAAAATTATCGCTTTGGATGGCTATGGTTTAGAGGTTGCCGAACGCGTTCAACTAGAAATTAGCCCCCATGAAGATAATATTGCCTATTTGGAAACCAAACGTGACAAAATGGGTCATATGATTAAGGCGGAAAAGTAAAACCATGAGTTTAGATGCCCCTCACCTTGCAGGAAACGTTCAAGCCAATGGCTTAAAAATTGGCATTATTGTAAGTCGATTCAATAGCGATATTACAGAAGCATTGCTCTCAGGTGCAGTCCAAGCCCTGCAAGAGCATGGTTTAGATGACAATGACTTAACCATTATCCATGTACCCGGCGCATTAGAAATACCAACCATTGCATCGGCTATGGCACAAAGCGGTCAATACGATGGCTTGGTTTGCCTAGGCTGCGTGATTAAAGGTGATACTGCACATTTTGAGCATGTTTGCCGTGTGGCAATGGATTCGATTGGTCATATTGCTGAATGTGGTGATATTGCGATTGCCAATGGTATTTTAACTGTAGATACCCATGAGCAGGCTATGGAACGCATTGGCGGCTCTCATGGGCATAAAGGTGCAGAAGCGGCATTAACCACCGTTGAAATCGCAACCATCTTAAAGCTTTTGGAGGCAGAGGGTGAGTAATTCAGCACAAGGCGGTAGCAATCGCCATCAAGCCCGCGAATCCGCTGTAGAAGTGCTTTACGCTTGGCATAGTGGCAATTGCGATGATGCTGCGCTTCCTGCTTTAATCAGTGGTCGTTTACAAGAAGAAGAACGCGAACAGCAAGATGCCACTTATTTGCGCGAACTTGTTTATGGTGTGACTGAACATCATGATACCTTAGATACGCATATCACAAGCGTAATCAACCGCAGCTTGCGTAGTGTGGCTACATTAGAATTAAATATTCTGCGCTTGGCAACTTGGGAAATGCTTAATCGCTTGGAAATACCTTACCGTGTGATTATCAACGAAGCATTGGAATTGGCACGCGATTATACCGATGAGCCTGCTCGTAGTTTTATCAATGGTGTCTTGGATAAACTGGCGAAAACACTGCGTAAAGATGAAATGAAATAAATGGCAGAACTGCACGATGTTGAAAACACAGAGGGTCTGCCTTTTTTTGATGAAGATGATCGTGTTGTTCGCCCGAATAAATCTCAACTCAAACGAGAAGCCCAAGCCCTTTTAAATTTGGGTAAAAAACTTGTTGCACTGGATACATCTCAACTCCAGCGCATGACTATCTCTGATGAGCTTAGGCAGGCGATTCAAGATGGTAAAAGCATCCATCAAAATGGTGCAAAAAAACGTCATTTTAAATTCATTGGCAAACTCTTGCGTGAAATGGATACCAGCGCACTTGAAAAAACCATAGAAAATATTGAATTTGGTACAGCCAAAGCCAATGCTGCATTTCATAACATTGAGCGTTGGCGTAACCGCCTTTTGGATGCAGAAGATAGCCATGCTTTAACCGAGTGGATGCAAGCCTATCCACTTAGCGATGTTAGCCGCCTTAGACAACTTATTCGCAATGCCCGCAAAGAAATAGAGCAAAACAAATCTCCAAAGTCTTCACGGGCATTGTTTCAGCTTTTACGCGATTCATCTGAAATATCAGATAAATCCATCGACTAAAAACTTACCAGAACTATCCCTGTCATTCCGACCAACGCGGAGGAATCTATAACAAAGATGAACCACAAAGGCACGGAGACACAAAGGGTTAATTTTTATATTATCATAACAATAAGGCTTTCAGAACTAAAAGATTCCTCGACCTCGCTTGGAAAGACAGTTTCACCAAACGTATAGCTTCTGAGTTCGGTCATCTTGAGCG
>JALWPO010000294.1 GCA_026994965.1 Mariprofundaceae bacterium
TTTAAAGAGTAATCTATTATATCATATTTAATATTAATTATTGTTTAAATATGCAAATAAATATTTAAAACTATAAACACTTCCAGTGCCTATAATCTCTAACTCTAATGATAAGCCTTCTCTATTTTCTGATGGGAGACTTATTTCCTCAACTGAAATTTTAGAGCTTGTAATACTTTTACTAAGGACTTCAGTTTTATCTACAAATACTTTATAGGTAAATGTGCCATTATATACTAAATTAATTTTAGTAAATTCTTTTGCTAAATCATAAGCTGCTCCTATAAACATTGGTGATTTATACTCCATAGTAGCTAATTCACCTTGCTTATATAAATCAATATATTCATTTTTATATGCATCTATATAATATATTTTACCAGTAGCTACAGTCATACTTGTAACTTCAGCAAAAGTTAATTTTTTAAATGAGGGTGTTGAGTATTTAAAGTCTATAGTTAAAGTATAATTACTACCACATAAGTAATAAATACTATCATATGAAAAGCTATTATGTATGGTGCCAATATCAGATATATCTACTTTAGTTTTAGATATATTTTGCACGGCCGACCCTACTGATACCATTATTCCCTCATAGCCTAACCATATAGCAGAATTAGATATGTTTTGCACAGATTTATAAGAAAGACAGCCTGCGCTTTTATCTAAAGCAGCTAAATTATAGTTATGCTTATCTGTACCACTAAGTAAATATGTCTGTCTTGAGTCTGTTAGAATTAATAATCCTAAGGGAACAGAAGCTATACCTGTTATTACACCACCTACTTTTATCATATTAAATTCAGACCATACATTTGGTTTGCCAGGTATACTAAAATATACCTGATTATCTTTAAACGCAAATAGACTTCCCTTATGTTCAAGTAATCCTGTAAGTCCAGTAATAGAACTTATATTATCAGTATCTAATATTGAGAGAGTCATAGTTTCTGTTATATTATCAGTATATGAACTAAGAGAATTATCATTTAAATTAGTTAATTCTGCTATTCTTCTATACACTGAAGTATATCCACCAATTCTATATATTCTTATTTTGTCTACATTTACATCTTGTATATTCATAATATTACTTATTTTTAATGAAGTAGCTTTTCTTAGATAAGTATCACTAAATATAGGTACTGACTCAAACCCTGTATTGCTATTGTAATAAGTATAAGCATATTGATAAGTGTCCCATAGTTCCCTATTTAATTGCTGTGATAAGAATGACAAGTCTGGAATAGTAACTGAAAATTTTTCTGCACTACTAACAGAATTAAAATCTATCCCTGCAACACTAACTATTATTGTTCTTCCATCTGGAGTACCTGCACTACAAGTACCACTTAAGGTAAGTGCTGTATTATTTACAAGTGCATTATGTATGCTAGTGTTGTAGTTGGCATCTATAGTAGCAGTATAAGTTTCTTCTACCCCGCTAGAATTTCTTATATTTACTAGGGAAGCATACACTGTATATGTATCTTGTGTAATTACGGCAGTAATTATTGGTTTTGTAGTTGGTGCAACTAAATCTACAGGAAGTAAATCAGCCTCAGTTAATATTGGTTGATTTAAGACAAGCCTATATACATAGTTATAAGATGGATGTTCAGTAGTTACATAGTAAAAGTTACCAATTTTTGTTAAGCTAAACATATAGTCACTTGCAAAATAATATGTAGTATCTTCTAAAAATTTTTTATACTTAAAAGTATTAGTTGATACTTTATTTCCAATATTAATACTTTTTAATATTCCACTATTAATATCTATATTATTAAAGATAGAGCCTTCATTTTGATTTATTAATTGTGGAGCTAATACCTCACTTAATCCTCCTCTATAATCTGTAAAAAGTCCATTCATTTTATTACTCCCATAATTTATTGGCATTTTAATATTACTAAGTCTTTTAGCTAACTGCCGTTGATATCCAAACATAATTGGATTATTATGTATGTTTGGTCTGCTAGTAGTTAATACTTGACCTAGGTCAGTAGTATTATTAAGTATTGCATTTGAAGGTTGTAAACTACTATTCATACCTCCCATAAGATTAAATACCTTAGACATATCATTAATTATATTTAATGTATTACCTGTTAATGGCATGCCTAAAAAATGTAATGTATTAGCTGTTAATTCATCTGAAAAGCCTAACATTTGACCTTGTACTGAATAAGGAGTTAAAACCCCAAAATCTGTAACTCCATTAAATGCAGCTACTCCTGCTGCATTGGTTGTAAATGAAGTAGCTCCTATACTATAAGCATTAAGTATATTTGCATTAAGTATTGTAGGTGCACCTGTCATAGCATTAGCAGCAGTTACCGTTGGTCCTAGTCCAACCGTAGTTGTTGTTCCTGCAGCACTAAGATTGCCTAGTTGTGAGTTAAAATAATTGCTAGTTAAATTTCCAGATGCTCCCTCACTACTAATTGCTGTAGTACTAGATGTAGTACCAGAAGCTGCAGAAAATTCACTTACTATACCACCTGTTACACCTCCTATAATTGCACCTGTGGCCATAGATGAAAGAACATCAGAAAAACTACCTCCTTCTACAGCAGTCAGTGTGCCACTTACAGCTGCACCTGCAACTATACCAGTAGATATTCCAGTAGCTACTGCTGCTGATACCCCTGCTGACTCAAATACTGTTGCAACAATAGCAACTACCCCTCCCATCTGTATATACCTTCATTTATTTTAGTTGCACCATTTATAAATGGTATTATATTATTTGACTTAAATAGTTTACCTATAACTAAATGATTATACTTCTTTATAAATCTACCCAATTTAGAAGGATTTCGTGCTTCTGGTAAAGCCCCAAAAAAGTATATATATTTTTTATCATATATTAAGTGTATACCATCTTCATAAATAATTGCAGTAGCTAAACCTATAGCTGTTAAAAATTCCTCTATAGTAGGATAAGATTTATAATAGGTAGCTATATCCTTATATATTCTAATAATATTCATTATATAACTACACCAGTAGTTTTAGATGTTGAAGTAAGCACTCCAGAACCATCTGATGTATCATTTATAGTATCATCAGTATAATTATGTGTATGTATTTCATAGTTAGCTAATCTAGTTTCTAAACTATTTACTTTAGATTGAAGAGACATTATAGTAGCTTCTAATTCTTGTGTAAATACTGCAGTGGTATTAATAAGTATATTTGCATTTGCAGGATTAAACTTAGTATGAGACTGCTCATTAGTTCTCATTACTGCACCTATAGCTTGCTTATAACTTAGCATATATTATCCTTTTAACATTTTATTAGCTAATTCTTTAGCCCTTTCAGGTGTTTGTCTAGCCCATCTACTATCAAGCATTTCTCTACTGGCTCTATCATAGTTTCTACCTATCAAAGCCTGTATCATATTTTTAAATTTTAATAATCCAGTTACTCCAAGCTGGTAAGCCATTTCAATTAATACTTCTTGTCTATTTTGAGATAGTCTATGAAATACAGGCAACTTATCCTCAAGTTCTATTCTTATGTGAGCTATCCTATATTTTAGAACCAACTCTGCTTCTGGTTCTGTTAAAAAAGTAAAGCCATACCCAAATGTTACTTTTAACCTATTCCAATTTTTTTTAATTATAGCATATTCATCTAAAGGAATACTGTTGTAGGCAAGTGGGTCAATATATGGTTTGCTTTCAAACCCTTCGTGTTTTTTAATGCTTTTGATTACTATCATAACTTTAC
>JALWPO010000295.1 GCA_026994965.1 Mariprofundaceae bacterium
CTCGTTCAATGTCTTTTCACCTTCTAAAACCTCAATGACTCTCTTCGCCTTAAAATCTGCACTATATGTTGTTCTCTTTCTGCTCATTATAATATCTCCAATTAATCTTGTATTATTTTACCATTTAGGAATATAAATATTTTTGAAATTGATTATTTTTCTTGGGGACATTATAGTTTAAGATTTTACTACTTATAGTACTAAAAAAGATAGAAGCAGGAAGATATAATTCACAAGATGAAATATATTTGCTCAACTGAGATTATTGCACTTTAAAATTGTAGAACAACTACTGATAAAAATATTTATCACTAAACTTTAACTACATCAACCAACTTCTTTGTAAGCCCTATATAAAAACTATTATCCCTAACAGTAAACTTTTGTAATAGTTCGGGATTCCACTTCTTAATCCTATTGTGAATAAACCTCCTAAAGTGTTTACGAAGTGATTTATCAAATAAGAGATGTTCTACTAGCAAAAATAACTCAATGCTTTTCTTATTTATATTGTATTGTTGAGCTTTTTTAGAGTTAAAATAAGCATCTAAGAATTTTTTATCCTCACCCTTTGCTAAATCTATACAAATGTTATACTTTGCTCTTATAGATTTAGCTCCTACCTTTTTAATCCACTTAGTAGCATCCTTTTCACTTTTATTGAGTATAAGTTTTTTTGGTGTTGATTTCTTTTTAGGGGATATTTTATTTGTCTTACCTAATCTACTGATTATTTTTTTAATAATTTCAAGGTAATAGCTTTGTGGTTTGGGTGTAGTAAACTTTTGATGATTGATGTTGCCAGCATAGTTTTTGTCAATATATTTATATAGTCTCTCTTTATTTTTTTCTTTGGGGAGGCAATGGTATATATCACTAAAAAAATCTAAACTCTCTTCCTCTACTAATACTAAAGGGTACATATTATTTTGGATGATGCTTTGTAGTATTTGACGCTCACTTTTATTTGCAAGAGTAATAAAGGCTCGTAGTATTTTTTGCATAGAGTATGTTTTAAAAAGCTCTACTAAGTGTTTATCATCTATCCCTTTTTGAAGAATATCTTTTGCGATAAGTTTCTCATGAAGTATTCTTGCTTTTTTAGCAAGTTTATCCGCATCATCTACGAAATTTCTTTTAAGCCATAAGAACTGATAGGAGTCTATTTTGCCAACAAGCCATAGTTTTAAGCTATCAAGATTAAGGCTTTGATTATCATACACAAACACTACATTGTCATACTTTTTTTGAAGTGCTATCCGCACACTAAAGAGTAAGGCTCTATATTCTGCTTGATTTGAAGTATCTATATTGTGTAATGCCTTAGAGTACTTGATACCCGTAGATAAATCAATAACACCTAAACCTGCACATTGTGATTTTGAGGAGTAACTTGCATCTGAAATGATGAATACATTATTTTTCATTGTGTCTCTTCTTGGTGAAGTAAATCAGCTAAATGTACAGCGATACTTTCATCCTTTGTCTCAAGTCCATAAAAGCTTGTATCAATATGAAAATACTCTTGAATTGTTTGCGTAAGTTCAGAGTTAGCACATATCAAAACACCTTCTTTATTACTTGTTATATCTCTCGTTATGATGCGTTTATTTATTTTATCAAGCGTCACAACACATTCACTCTCAATTATAAGCATGGGAATCCTTTCAAGATAGACTAACAAAAGTGTGAAAATAGCTTTAGGATAATTCACAAACTGATATCTTTATGGCTAATTTCAGATAGTTTTAGATTCTAAAATGATAGACTCCTTAGTGATAAAAATATTTATCAGTAAATAATTTGTCTATATTATTAAAACTCAAAGGTGTCCGTCATGTCAATTAAGATTGAAGAACTCATACCAAATCTTTTAAGAGAAATATCTCAAGGTTGTGGTGTCTCAGTAGCAGAGGTAGCTAAAGAACATTCTTTTAGTGCTGATGGCATCAAAAAAAGACTAAGAGAGGTAAGAGATAAGTTCTATAAAGACTGCTTTGACTATGATGGTAGTACTAGAAAATGGGTAGTTAAACCAACTCAAATGGGCTTCTTACATAGAGAACTACTTGAACCTGAAGAAGCAGTTGCCCTTACCGCATTAGAGAGAACAAGTGATAGGCTAGGTGATAGTTTCATTAAAACGCATAAGCAGATTGTCAAAAACTACACAAAACGAACAAAGAGCTTTATCTTTAAGCAACACAAAGCAGAAGAGATTAATGAAGATATGGAGCAAAGCTTTGCACTTTTAAAACACGCTATCAATGAGAAGAAAATCGTAGAGCTTGATTATCCCTCTAAGGGCTTAATGAAGACAAGAGAGGTCTATCCCTATAGAGTTGTTTATATTGAGTACTATTGGTACCTTATATGTGCGGAGAGTGATAAGGTTAAATCATTTCGCCTCTCACTTATTAAAAGTCCAACTATTTTAGATGAAGAGTATAAATATAACTTTGATAATGTAGGGGTAAGATTACAATTAGCAATGAATGCCTATGTAGATTATCAAGAGCCTTTTAAAACAGTATCTGTCTTAGTATGGGATAAGATTGTTAATCATATAGAACTTGCGTCTTATTTTGATGCGTGGAAGAAGTTAGATTATAAAACTACGGTAGATGGGAGAAAATATCAACGGTTTGAAGTAACTACAACTAATCCTAATTTTGATGATATTGCACCTACTATTATGAAGTATATACCTAATATTATTGTTGAGGAACCGCAAGAGCTTATTGATAAGATTAATGGGAATCTTTTGCGGTATCAGGGATATTATTCTTCTTGAACTTATTTAGCATTGATTTCCTCTAAATGCTCTACTTAGAGTACTTTATTTATACTTATATACGCTGTAGTGAGAAATATTTATATCACTAAATATAGTAATATAAACATACCTTTCTACACAAATACCCATCTAAATATCCATCCCCATTATTTTAACCAACTCCTGCTTCATATCCAATAACTCATCCCTACTAAACATACTCATTAAGTCTAACATCTGTATATAGTTCTCTAAACCAGCAAGCAGTGCTGGATGTGTAAACTCTTTATCTTTTTGAATCAATCGACCACTCAGTGAGACTAAAAACTCTCTAATCTTTTTGGCATTTTTAGATGTATCATTTGCAATCTTCCAAACAAGTACGCAGGCATATGAAACAACAAGCAATCTTCTAAAAAGTGCAGCTGGTTCCCTCTGTTGCCACTCCTCCATATTGAAACCTGAAGATTTTAAGAGTTTAAAATAACTCTCTATCTTCCATCTGTAGTAATACCAAGTAGCTAAAGTCTTTGCTGTTACACTCTCATCCAGGATGTTTGTGACTAGTAGCCATTGTGCTACAACTTTTTGATTTTCATCCACTAGTCTCTCTACTACAAACCTTGCTTTAATAGCATCTCCACTTGTTTTTTGGAGTTTCTTTTTTCCATCTTTTTGAATAATGAATTTTGTGGAATCTCTTCTTACTTCTACATCACATTCATTGACATAAATTGAAACATTTTTCTTTTTATACTTCATCTCTTGAACTTTTGTGCCTAAGGATAGTTTATCTGCTAATTCTCCCTGTTTTATATCTACCTTTTCTTTTGGAAGATAGAGTTTTGAGTTGTTTTTCACTCTTAGTAAGAAGAGTGTATCTATCTTAGAGAGGTCTCTCATAAATGCTACACTATCAGACTCTCTATCTACGATGTGAACTATCTTTTTCTCTGTTTGCAGAT
>JALWPO010000296.1 GCA_026994965.1 Mariprofundaceae bacterium
ATGAAAAACTTTGTAAGCAAAAGTACCGCAGGCAAGAGATGCCAAAACAAATCAAAAATATCCAAGGGTTTGGTGAGTGTGCCTTGGCTTAACATGCGAAACTTCTCCACCAAATGCGGCTCTGGCGAAAAAGGCGCAAGCGCCATAAAAATCGTTGCCGCAATCAAAAGCGGATATGGAATCTCTGCAATAAAATCAAACATGTTTCACCTCTATTGACGCTGTAATACAAAACCCAATTCAAAACGCGGCGATTGGCGATTGCGCCCCGTCACAAAAGGGGGCGAAGGCTGCCAAAGCCACTTATCATCGGGGAATAATTGTTTTATATCCATCCAATCACAATGAAACGGTGGGCCACCAACCTCACCTGTTTGCATCATATTGAGAAGCAGCTTGCCCTGCGGCTTTAACCAACCATGAACCTTATCCGCATAGGCTTGGCGCTGGCTAGGCTCAATCGCACACAAGCAAGTTTGCTCATAGACCACATCAAAGGCTTGTTCAGCCGCATATTCAAACATATTCATGCATATTGTATTGGCTTGTGCACCTGATGATGCCAATGCCTGATTCAAATGCGCAATGGCAGAAGGCGCTAAATCCAGCGCTGTGACATTGAGACCCCGCTTGGCAAGCTCCAACACCTCATAACCTCGCCCACAACCGGGAATCAATACAGTGTTTACACCATCAAATGCACCTTGATCCAACCATGTGAATAAAGCGGGGCTCACATCACCTCTATCCCAACCTGTATCACCTTGCTGATACAATACTTCCCAATCTGGCATACTTATCTCCTCAATTTGGGTATAAATGCGGGAACACGCTTTTGATAACCTGCATAATCCACATGCTCTGCAAGCATTCTACGCTCTTCAAAACGCGCACCAACCACAAAATACACACTCGCAACCAAGGCTAAATTTAGCCCATTCACACTTTGCGAAGGGTTGGCCAGCAATATCAGCATCGCCCCTGAATACATAGGATGGCGAACATATTGATACACGCCGCGCACAATAAATGGGTCTGTATTGCCCTTGGCTTTTTTAAGCCCTAAGAACACTGCCCCATCAATGGGTATAAATGCTGCCAATGCTATAGCCACACCCAACATCTGAATTGCCACCAACAAGCCATACCAAATCCCTTGCATATGATATAAAGGCATATCAGCCAAATGATGTACAAAGCCAATCCATAGCCCTGTAGTGAATAATGAAAATATAGAATAGATGAGCCGATAATAAGGCTCTTGCAAACCTTTCGCATAAGCCCATTGCTTCATCATCTGTGAGGCTGTGAAGCTATGGATGATGCCAAATAAAAGCCCTGAGAGCCAAATCCAAATCACGCTCTGCCACATGCTATGATTCCCGCTCTTTTTTTTGCTTCTCTTCAACCATGCGCATAGCCTGCAATGCCAACAACATGGCAAATGCCATACCTGCCGCTGCAAGACCATGCAAACCTTTCACATCTATCCAATGACAAAGCATTAACCAGCCCACAAACAAAGGCGAATAAATCAAAAGCTGCACCACAAAGGATTTGCCCTTTCCCCATTGCATCGCCACATGCGAAGCAAGTCTAAGCCAAAGCTGCTGCCGCTGATATGCACGCACCAAGCATGCCAGCAGTACAAGAAATACACATGCGTTAAGTATAAACAACATTAAGCCTTAGAAAACTCCTCAAAAGCCTGCATCGCTTCTGCTGCATACATCAATGATGGACCACCACCCATATAAATCGCCATGCCCAAAGCCTCTGTGATTTCTTCACGACTCACCCCTAAAGCAACCAATGCTTTTACATGAAAACCAATGCATCCCTTACAATGCCCAGCAACACCAATGGATAAGGCAATCAATTCTTTGGTTTTCTTATCCAATGCGCCATCTTTCAACGATGCACTCGCCATCGCAGAAAAACCTTGCATCACATCGGGAATATCTTTGCGCAAATCACCAATACTTGCAGAGAGATCGCTTGTTAAGCGTTTATAGGATTCTGACATGATAACCTCACTTGTATTGCATTAGGCAATATCTCTAAGCCCAACACGAATGCCAACATAGACTGCCAATGATGCTACAATCAACCAAATAATATACCACATCTTATGCTCCTTTAATATGCTGTATGCTCATTTTCACGAATACTCTCTTCGCTCACTTTGCCTCTTAATACTCTAAATACCCATGCCGTATATGCCCAAATCATGGGCATAAATATCATCACAGCAATCAGCATAACCCATAGCGTATGCTGGCTAGATGTCGCATCCCACATCAATAAACTTTGTGATGGATGTGTGCTGGAAGGTAAAATAAACGGAAACATCGCCAAGCCTGAAGTGCTCGCAATCCCAACAATGGATAAGCCACTGGCAATCCAACTTAAACCAGGCTTTTTATCCCCCATCAGTAACACGCCTACCGCACCAGCTACACCCAAGCATGGCGCAAGCCACATCCATAGATGAGTTTCAAAATTGTGCATCCATGCCCCAGCCTCTCTCACCACTTCTTTACCAAAGGGAGAAGATGGCGCCAAATGATTGATTTCACTCACAATCAGGAACCCATCAATCACATGCCCAATCAAATAGCCTGCAATACTGAAAAGCACAATTGTAATAATGGCTGAAATACGTGATGCCTTTAATGCACGCTGCTGAATCACGCCTTCGGTTTTAATCAATAAAAAGCTTGCGCCATGCATCACCATCATACTCAATGAAACCGCGCCTGCCAATAAAGCAAAGGGATTCAGTAAATCGATAAAATGTCCTGTATAAAAGCTGTGAAATGACTGATCAAAATGAAAGGGAATACCTTGCAAAAAATTACCATATGCCACACCAATCACAAAGGCTGGAATCATCCCCCCCAAGAACAGCGCATAATCCCACATGCTACGCCATGCAGGTGACGCAATTTTAGAGCGATAATCAAGACCTACAGGCCTTAAAAACAATGCAAACAACACCACCAACATGGCCATATACATGCCAGAAAATGCTGCCGCATAAATCGTAGGCCAAGCCGCAAAAATACAACCTGCCCCCAAAACCAGCCAAACCTGATTACCATCCCATGTTGGACCAATCGCATTGATTAACACGCGTCTTTCCACATCGGTTTTGGCAACAAAGGGAAGTAACGTGCCTACACCCAAATCAAAGCCATCCATAATCGCATAGCCCACAAGCAAGCCCATGACAAGCAACCACCAAATCAAACGTAATGTATCATAATCAAGCATGAGAGCCTCCATTTTCAAAGTGATAACGCCCTGTATGCAAAGCGCTAGGGCCTAAACGTGAATATTTAAACATGAGAAAAAGCTCGACAGCAAATAAGCTTAAATACATCACCACAAATGCAATCAAAGAGCCCAATACATCTGAGACTTGCAATGATGATGTGGAAATATGCGTAGGCAGCATGCCATACACAGTCCATGGCTGGCGACCATATTCAGCCACAACCCAACCCATTTCCACAGCGATAAAGGGTAAGGGTATGGAGAAAAATGCTGCCCAAAGTAACCAGCGTTTATCCCATGCTGTGCGGCGAAGCACAGCGAACAAGGCATAAAACATCACCAATGCTAAAGATGTGCCAATGGCAACCATGATACGAAATGTCCAAAACATGGGTGCAACATGCGGAATGGTATCTTCAGCCGCCTGATGAATTTGCGCATTGCTAG
>JALWPO010000297.1 GCA_026994965.1 Mariprofundaceae bacterium
TCTTATCCTATCGTGGCTGCTGATAATGGTGATGCTTGGGTGGAAGCCAACGGTAAGAAAATGAGTCCACAAGAAATCTCTGCAATTACATTGCAAAAGATGAAATCAACAGCGGAAGATTATTTGGGTGAAACTGTAACTGATGCAGTGATTACTGTGCCTGCATATTTTAATGATTCACAGCGCCAAGCTACCAAAGATGCAGGTGCAATCGCAGGCTTGAATGTATTGCGTATTGTGAATGAGCCAACAGCTGCGGCTTTGGCATATGGTTTGGATAAAACTGAAGAAAATCATTTGATTGCTGTTTACGATTTAGGTGGTGGTACATTTGATGTTTCCATCCTTGAAATTGGCGATGGTGTATTTGAAGTGAAAGCTACCAATGGTGATACATTCTTGGGTGGTGAAGATTTTGACCAAGTGTTAATCAAATACTTGGCTGAAGAATTCAAAAAAGAAAACGGTGTTGACTTATTGGAAGATAAATTGGCATTGCAACGCTTAAAAGAAGCTGCGGAGAAAGCCAAGATTGAATTGTCATCCAGCCAGCAAACTGAAGTGAATTTGCCATTTATTACAGCCGATGCGTCAGGACCTAAGCATTTGTTAGTGAAAATTACACGTGCAAAATTTGAATCATTGGTGGGTGATTTGGTTGAACGCTCACTTGAGCCATGCAAAGCGGCATTGAAAGATGCAGGTGTATCGGCTTCTGAAATTCATGATGTAGTTTTGGTGGGTGGTCAAACACGTATGCCTTTGGTGCAAGAAAAAGTAGAGGCATTCTTTGGTAAAGAACCTCATAAAGGTGTGAACCCTGATGAAGTGGTTGCCATTGGTGCTGCGATTCAAGGTGCAATTTTGACTGGTGATGTCAAAGATGTGTTGTTGCTTGATGTGACACCATTATCACTTGGTATTGAAGTGGAAGGTGGTTTGTTCAATAAAATTATTGAGAAAAATACAACCATTCCAACCAAGAAATCGCAAACTTATACCACTGCGGCAGACAATCAAACAGCGGTAACGATTAAAGTGGCGCAGGGTGAGCGTGAGATTTTCTCGGCCAATAAACAATTGGGTTTGTTCAACCTAGAAGGTATTGCGCCTGCACCACGTGGTATGCCACAAATTGAAGTGACCTTTGATATTGATGCCAATGGTATTATTCATGTGCATGCCAAAGATAAGGGTACAGGCAAAGAAACTTCGATTCGGATTGAATCAGGTTCAGGGTTGTCTGAAGAAGAAATTGAACGCATGAAACAAGATGCAGAAGCACATGCTGATGAGGATGCAAAAGCAAAAGAAAACATTGAAACGCGTAATCGCGCAGATCAAATGTATTATGCGACTGAAAAATCCTTAAAAGAGCATGCTGATGCTGTGGATGATGAAACCAAGACCGCTATTGAAACTGCAATGGCTGAATTGAAAACGGCTTTGGATGGTGATGATATTGAAGCTATCAAGAAAGCAGAAGAAAATTTAGCTGAGAAGTCACAAAAGCTAGGTGAAATTGTGTATCAAAAGATGCAAGCTGAGCAGTCAGCACAAGATGCAGGGGCAGCGCAAGCGCCTGAATCATCATCGGGTGATAATGATGTGCAAGATGCTGAAATTGTGGATGCAGAAGTGGTTGATGATAAGAAGTAAGATGTTGTATGTTTAACCAAAAGGGAGCGGGTGCATATGTACTTTGCTCCCTTTTCATATTTAAGGATATGCTGATGATTTCATCCATGTTTCCTTAAGTTGGAATGATTAGAATATAAGTTTGGAGAAAGCCTGTGTCACAACGCGATTATTATGAAATTTTAGGTGTGGATAAGAATGCTGACGAGAATGCGATTAAAAAAGCATATCGGAAGTTAGCGATGAAGAATCACCCTGATAGGAACCCTGATGATAAGGCTGCTGCTGATCGTTTTAGGGAGGCAACGGAGGCTTATGAAGTCTTGTCTGATAAAGAAAAACGTGGACTTTATGATCAATATGGTCATGCAGGGTTAGGTGCTCAGGGTGGCTTTGGTAGCGGTGGCTTCCAAGGCTCTCATGCTTATCAAGATTTTGGTGATTTGTTTGGTGATGTGTTTGGTAATATGTTCGGCGGCGGCGGTGGCGGCGGACAACAGGTGAATCGTGGTGCTGATTTGCGCTATGATTTGGAGCTAACTTTAGAGGAAGCTGCTGCGGGTAAAGAAGTTGAGTTGAATATTCCCAAGCATGGGCATTGCGATACATGCAATGGTTCTGGCGCTCGCCCTGGCACTAACCCTGTGCCATGTGGCACATGTGGTGGTCACGGTCAGGTTCAAATGCAGCAAGGTTTTTTTGCTGTGCGGCAGACTTGCCCGACATGTCATGGTTCAGGCAAAAAAATCGAATCCCCATGTGTAAGCTGTGGTGGCACAGGTCGTAAGCGTGTAACCAAAAACTTAAAAATCAAAGTACCAGCGGGCGTATATCATGGAGCACAGGTTCGTGTTTCGGGTGAAGGCGAAGTGGGCGAACACGGCGGTCCTGCAGGTGATTTGTATGTTGTCGTGAGTTTGAAGCCACATGCTATTTTTGAACGTGATGGTGCAGATTTGCACTGTGATATGCCGATTACTTTTCCACAAGCCGTATTGGGCACAGAAATTGATGCGCCCACATTATCGGGGAAAGTGAAAATTCGTATTCCTGCAGGTACAGAAGCGGGTCGTGTATTTCGCTTGCGTGGCAAAGGTGTGCCTGATGTTCGAAGTAAGCATACTGGTGATTTGTATGTGCGTGTGAATATTGCTGTTCCTAAAAAACTATCCAAAGTACAGCGTGAGGCGTTGGAGAAATTTGCCGAGGCAACTGGTGATGAAGTCTATCCTGAACGTTCATCTTTCTTAGGAAAAGTGAAAAACTTCTTGGATGATTTGGCGAATGAGGTGAAATAATGAAAATGATTGTAACAGGTGCATCAGGGCGCATGGGCAAAATGCTGGTTAAGGCTATAGATGCCTTTGATGATGCTGAGTTGGTTGGTGCGACTGAACGCTCTGGTTCCGCACTGCTTGGTGCAGATGTGGGTAATGTGGCAGGTATTGGTGCATTGGGTGTCAATTTGGTGGATGATTTGAACCAGTGTGAAAAAGCGGATGTATTGATTGATTTTACCACACCAGAAGCGTGTTTGGCGCATGCTCGTTTTGCAGCAGAGCATGACATGGCAATGGTGATTGGTACAACAGGTTTTGAACCTTCACAGATGGATGAAATGAAATCTATTTTATCCCATACACCTGTAGTGATGGCTGCCAACTACTCTGTAGGCGTGAATCTAGCCCTGAATCTGATTGAGCAGGCGGCTAAGGTATTGGGTGATGATTATGATGCTGAAATTTATGAAGCACATCATCAACACAAAGTTGATGCGCCATCGGGCACAGCATTGGCGATGGGTCGCGCTTTGGCTAAAGGTCGTGAGGTTGCATTGGATGATGTAGCGACTTATGCGAGAGAAGGAATAACCGGTGAGCGTGAAACAGGGAGTATAGGTTTTTCAGTGGTTAGAGGCGGCAATATTGTAGGTGACCACAAAGCCATGTTTATTGCTGATGAAGAGCGCATCGAAATTAATCACTTTGCACAGGATAGGATGGTTTTTGCCAAAGGTGCAGTGCGGGCTGCAAATTGGCTTTTGCAGCAA
>JALWPO010000298.1 GCA_026994965.1 Mariprofundaceae bacterium
TAGCAGAGTTGGAAAAAATCACAGAAAAATCAGATTTTCCATTGATGGTGAAAGGGAATTATTATAAGGCATATATGGCACATAACTTAGAGAGTGCTATAGAGAGTTTTTATAAGATTTCAAATGAGTGGGGTTTTCCTATCCTTATACAAGAAGTTGTCCAAGGTGAAGAGATAAACCTTGTAGGTGTTGGTGATGGTAAGGGTGAACTCAAAGGTGCTGTAGCTATCAAAAAACTTACAACAACACAGATTGGTAAGATTTGGACTGGTGTAACAATACAAAATGAAAGATTGATGCAAATTGCAAAAGATTTTGTTTCTCAAACCGCTTGGAAGGGTCCTTTTGAACTTGAGTGTATGATTAATCAAAAAGATATTTACATGATAGAGATCAATCCTCGTTTTCCAGCATGGGTCTATTTTGCTACCGAGTTAGGTGTCAATCTTCCTCAAATGGTGCTTGATATTATGCAGGAAAAAGAGATAAAGCCACTCTTAGAATATCCACAAAATAAAATGTATGTACGCTATACAGGTGAATTTGTGACAGATTTTACAGACTTTATGAAATTATTATCAACGAAGGAATTATAAGATGAGTAAACAAAAATATGAAATACCAACAATCAACAAGATAGACTTTGCCATGGCTTCAAAATATGGAAGTCCTGTGAAGTCTCAAAAAATTAGAACCGAGATAGATGGAGTAAAGATTAGTGAACTCACTGAGAAATTTGGAAGTCCAATCTTTGTTTTCTCTCAAAAACAGATAGAAGAAAAGTACCATACTCTGCATAATGCTTTTTCTTCAAGATACCCAGATGTAACTTTTGGCTGGTCTTATAAAACAAACTATCTTAACGAGATATGCAAAATATACCATGATTTAGGAAGTGTCGCAGAAGTTGTGAGTGAATTTGAGTATCAAAAAGCGAGAGCTTTGGGTGTAGAGGGAAAAGATATTATTTTTAATGGTCCTTACAAACCAAAAGCAGATTTAAAGATAGCAGTAGAGGAGGGTGCAAAGATACATGTTGACAACCTTTTTGAGATCAATGATTTAGAAGAGATTGCAGAGGAACTTGGTATCAAAATACCAGTAGCGATCCGTATCAATATGGATACAGGAATTTATCCACAATGGAGTCGTTTTGGATTTAATTTTGAGAATGGTGATGCACTTGATGCCGTTGAGAGAATGTATGCTGGAGGGAAGCTTTATCTTACAGGGATACACTCTCACATAGGTACATTTATGTTAGATGCAAATGCTTATAGACTAGCCACTATGAAAATCATGCAGTTAAAAGAGCGGGTAGAGAGAAAATTTAATGCTGAGATAGCCTATATTGATCTCGGTGGAGGGTTTGCTTCAAAGTCAAATCTCAAGGGCATCTACCAATCAGCTGAGGTAGTAGTACCTACAGCAGATGACTATGCAGAAGCTATTACAAATGCTATCTATGAGTTTAACAAAAGTGAAAACTTACCTAAACTTTATCTTGAAACAGGAAGGCATCTCATAGATGAAGCTGGATATCTTCTCACTTCTGTATGGGGTCATAAAAGATTTCCTGATGGAAAAAAAGGGTATATCCTTGATGCAGGGGTAAATCTACTCTATACTTCTACTTGGTATAACTTCAACATAGAGTTAGATAAACGCTATGAGGGTGACAACGAAGCATCGATGCTCAATGGTCCTTTGTGTATGAACATAGACATCATAGAAGAAAACCTCATGCTCCCACCATTGGACAGAGGAAGTGTTCTCACGATCTCCCCAGTAGGTGCGTATAATTACACACAAGCGATGCAGTTTATCCGCTATAAACCAGCGGTAGTGCTTATCGACAAAGAGGGTACACCTAGGGTTATAAAAGAGGTAGATGATTTAGCTACGATAAATTATAAAGAGGTTTAGTATAATCTTATGGACAGATATAACAACCTTCTCTTTAATATTTTAAAACCATACAGTGCAATTTTATTTTTAAACAATAAATTTGCAGGTTTAGTGATGCTTTGCATCACATTTTTAAACCCATCTGTGGCTCTGAGTGGGATAGCCGCTGTAGTTTTTACTATCCTTTTTGCTGAATTTTTAAAACTTCAAGAAATCTATCTATCTCAAGGGTTCTATATATATAACTCTTTATTGGTTGGTATGGGGATTGGATATATCTTTCATCCTTCCCTTATTAGCATTGCTCTTATTGCCATAAGTTCAGCTTTTACATTTATGTTTTCTTTTATGCTCAACCGTCTCTTTAGTGTCTATAAAATTCCTATTCTTTCTTTACCATTTTCTATTGTGACAATGTTTTTGTATCTTGCATCGTTAAAGTATTCAGGTTTACTCTCTACCTTAGTCAACAATGCTACATCTTTTGACATAGAGATACCATTGTTGTTGAGTGGTTTTTTTAAATCCTTTGGTATGATATTTTTTCTCCCTAGCAATATTGCAGGAATATTGATTTTTTTACTTGTACTATATCATTCAAGGCATATTGCTATTATGGCTGTTGTTGGGTACTATTTTGGTATCTTGGTACATAGTTATCTTATTGGCTCTTTTGATATAGCTTTACATGATGCTTATGCTTTTAACTATATCTTAGTAGCCATTGCTTTGTGTGGGATATTTTTATTGCCAACTATACGAAACTTTATTTTAGCACTTATTGGTGTAGCTATTAGTGTTGTTCTTACTGATGCTATAGCTATTTTGTTTAACTATTATGCTATCCCAGTATTTACTATCCCTTTTAACCTTACTGTTATAGTATTTATCTTTATCCTTTCTATCACCTACTATAAAGAGTTTAATCTTCACATAAAATCTACACCAGAAGAATCTCTCTCCTCTTATCTCTCTGAGATTTTTCGATTTGGAGAGCTCTATGCAAAAGTCTCTCTCCCTTTTAGTGGAGAGTGGGTTGTTTATCAGGGGGAAGATGGAGAATGGACCCACAAGGGTAAGTATAGATACGCTTATGATTTTGTTCAAAAAAAAGATGAAAAAAATTATCAAAACGAGGGGCTGTATGCACAAGATTATTATTGTTTTGGAGCATCTGTGTTGGCACCTGTGAGTGGTTATGTTGTAGATATACGCCAAGATTTAGTGGACAATATTATAGGTGAAGTTGACAGGGTAAACAACTGGGGTAACTATATCATCATCAAAAGTGATTTGGGGTTTTTCGTAGAGATTAGTCATCTGATGCAGTATAGTATTGGTGTTAATGTTGGGGATTATGTCAAAGTAAATGCGGTCATAGCAAAATGTGGAAACAGTGGTTACTCCCCTGAGCCTCATATCCATATTCAAGTACAAGATATAGGTGTGATTGGTGGTTTTACAAGAGAGTTTGCCTTTAGTGAATACATTCAAGGGAATGAGCTTATATTTAACTCCAAACTTGCCAAAGATGACCTTGTCAGTGCGGTAGTTCACGATAGAAGTATTAGTTCAAGGTTGCTCTTTATTTTAGATGATCAATTTCTTTATGATATCTATAAAGATAATGAGAAAATTGCAACTGAAAAGTTTATTGTGAAGATGAACAGTTATGGAGAGTTTTATTTTCAAGATA
>JALWPO010000299.1 GCA_026994965.1 Mariprofundaceae bacterium
TAAATGACGCAAATGCAACTTTTTGCCCGCTTTGGTATATCGCTCTGCCAAGCTATCAATCGCCTCAATCGCAGAATGATCAGCCACACGAGAGAATGCAAAATCAATAATCACTTCATCAGGATCATGGGCTGGATTAAACAATTCATTAAAGCGATGCACTGATGCAAAAAACAATGGACCATGCATTTCATACACGCGTTCACCACTCTCTAAATCTTTGGGAATAGCATAAATATGCTTGGCATTTTTCCATGCAAACACCAATGCCATAGCAATCACGCCCACCACCACTGCAATCGCCAAATCAGTGAACACCGTCACCACAGCAACCAAAATACCCACAAAAGAATCTTCCCTTGGGATTTTATTCAACAAATTAAAACTTCCCCATTCAAATGTCCCAATCACCACCATAAACATAATGCCTACAAGTGCGGCGATAGGAATCATTTCAATCCATTGATTCGCAAATAGAATAAATGATAACAAGAACAACGCCGCAGCGATGCCTGATAAATTGCGCAAGCCACCCGATGATATATTAATCATAGATTGCCCAATCATCGCGCAACCACCCATGCCACCAAAAAAGCCAGTCACCATATTGGCAACGCCCTGCCCTATGGACACACGATTGCCCTGCCCACGTGTATTGGTCATTTCATCAATCACCGTCATGGTCAGCAAAGATTCAATCAAACCAATCGCTGCCAAAATCACAGCATAAGGAAAAATAATATAAAGTGTTTCAAGGTTCAAAGAAATTTCAGGGATATGAAATGCAGGCAATGAGCCACCAATGGACGCAATATCACCCACTGTTTTGGTATCCAAGCCACCAAAAATCACCACACATGATACAACCACAATCGCCACCAAACCAGCAGGTACTGCACGTGTAAATTTAGGCAAGAAATGCATAATCAGCATGGTTACCCCAACCAAACCCAACATCAAATACAAATCCGCACCCTGCATCCACTCACCATGCAACTTAAATTGGGGCAATTGCGCCAAGAAAATCACAATCGCTAGACCATTCACAAAACCCAACATCACAGGGTACGGCACCATGCGAATAAACTTACCAAATTTTAGCAACCCAAAAAGGATTTGTAGTACACCTGTTAATACAACAGTCGCAAATAAATATTCAACACCATGCTGTGCAACCAATGCCACCATCACCACAGCCATAGAACCTGTCGCCCCAGAAATCATACCTGGGCGACCGCCAATCAACGATGTAATCAATCCCACCATAAATGCAGCATACAAACCCACCAAGGGATGCACACCTGCCACAAAGGCAAACGCCACAGCTTCTGGCACAAGCGCCAGCGCCACCGTTAAACCCGAGAGCACATCATCTTTCACACCAGCAGCGTGTTTATAGTACAAAGCAAACATGGATTACCCCTTCAAAGACTATTCATCTTCACGCAAAAAAGGAGCTGCCCAAATGCAGCTCCTATACAAACACTTTTGTAACTATTCAGCACATTCCTTTAAACTGTCATTCCGAGCAAAGCCGAGGAATCTTGCATCGACATTGCACAAAAAGATGTCTCAACTGCGTTCGATTAGGTGAATGCCGTAGGCTGAATGCTATGCATATACAAGATTGAAGTACAGTAAGCAAGCCTTACACAGCACTACAGTTCTAACTTTTGATCAGCAATAACAATATCATCCATTTTCCAACCTTTTTTATCTACCAAAGGCTTGAATGCCCAGCGATAAATCAGTCTAACCCTTGCTACAGCATGTCCAGAGTCTGGTTTGGAAAAGTGAAATACACGATGTGCAGTTTCTTGAGGTCGGATACGTGTATCAAATAAGATATGATCCGCATTAAAGCCACCAGTCGGTGCTTTTCCTTTTTTGGTTGCAAATGGTCGAGCAAACATTGCACCAACATCACCACCAAAATCACGTGCAGACTTTCCAATACCTGCCAATGGCGGCAAGAGCTCTTTTTTACCACCTATATGCTTCAAAGGTTTACCATTAGCATCCATAGCATCTATGACTACAATTACGTTACGTAACGTGGCAGCACCAGGAAATGTATGTCCTGTCCCAGAATTGGTAACATCCACATGAACTGTTAATCCATGCTCATCACTGAAAGCCTTCGCTTTCATTACCGCTGCTTTTTTAACCATATCAGCATTATGACCACCATGGAAAAAATGACGGTGAATCATACTACCAGGTCGCACAGGACCTCCAATAGCAATGGGTCTATCCTTACCACCAGTTGGCATATGACATTGTTGACAAGTTTGTTTAACCACGCCTTTATCAAAAGCTTTCTTCCAACTATCATAGGTATCCAAGGAAAGTAAATGTTCCTGATTATTATGACAGGCTGCACAAAACTCAGACTTGGTATGGATGGGTGAGAATTTAGTTTGATGAAAAGGGCTCTTCGCATCTTTAAGAGGACCACGTTTTACCTCTCCCCTAGCGCGTGTCACCATCTTCCAAAGTCGTGTATCATAACGCTGGGTTTTAGGGTTGTAGATGACCTTCACATCCTTAATCGTGTGACAATAATCGCAAGATATGCCATTAGAACCTTTTTTTATAGCATCTTCCAATGCCAACTCATGCCCTGCATCAAGCACTACATCTGGTGTATGACAACTGGCACAGTCACTTTCACCTTTTGGCTTGAACGCACGAAAACCAATACCGTCTGCTTCACCTTTAGCATTGACGGCTGCATAAAACTGTTGAAAAACCTTATCATTAGGTGTTTTTCCCATCATTGAAGATTGATAATCATGTAGTTTCTCTTCATGACAAGAGCCACAAGTTTCGTTATCCATATATTCGTAATGTGGATCATCAGATGTGGTTGTTTGAGACACAACTGGCTTTGAACCTATGGCCAAAAAGGTTAACCCTACACATATTATACCGACATATATCAACATTTGCTTTTTCATAGCTTCCCCCAATTTATTTATCTTATCGTTGTAGTTTATTCCCTCTATTTTGTCAAATCCACATTGGTTTTAATCACGAGCTTTGCTTTTTAAGCGTACGCTGATTAAATATCCGAAACAAAAACTCTATCATAAACGCTGCAATAAAAGCACCCAGCATATAATAGGCAATCAAAGGCATACTTTTGCTGGTATGATACAGTGTTAAACCTGCAATACTGAACATGCTCAAAGCCGCACCAAGCACAAGCCATAGATTTGCGCCTGTTTCTTTGATTTTGCGCAGATGACCAAGATGTGTTACACCTTGAATGATTAATACAACCAATGCGGCAATGGTTGTCACTTCTGCTAAATCCAAAAAGAGAACCATGGGCAAAATAAGGACACCACTCACAAGTAATCCACCATAAGAGCTGTGAATATGATAGGTATAAACTTTAGGAAGCTCACCATCTTTTGCCATGGTATAGCCAATTTCGGTTGCGGCATAGAGTGTTGCATTAATCGCTGATGCTGTAGCAAGCAATGCCGTTGCAGCCATAATTTTAAAGCCAATTGCACCAAATATAGGCTGTGCGGCTTCAGCTAAAGCATAGTCTTTGGCACGAATAACTTCAGATAAAGGCAAATTACCTA
>JALWPO010000300.1 GCA_026994965.1 Mariprofundaceae bacterium
GGCTCCTGTGGATTTATTGTACAACGGTGGTATTGGTACTTATGTAAAAGCCAGCCATGAAAGCCATGAAGATGTGCGCGATCCCAGCAACAATAGTGTGCGCGTCAATGGCAAGGATTTGCGATGCGCAGTGGTATGCGAGGGTGGCAATCTTGGCTTTTCTCAAGAGGCACGCATTGAATACGCCATGAACGGCGGCGCTATCAATACCGATGCCATTGATAATGCCGCTGGTGTCAATATGTCTGACCACGAAGTGAATTTGAAAATTCTATTCTCTGCCCATGATGCGGCATCTATCAGCTTGAAAAAACGCAATCAATTATTGCAAAGTATGGGTGAGGATGTATGCCATCAATGTTTGCAAGATAATCAAATTCAAGCAGAAGCACTAAGCTTGGCACAGCAAGATGCCGAACACTACCCACCCCGTTTACTGCGTTTGCGAGATACGCTCTTAAAAGAATCACGTTTGGATAGGCGCATTGACCCACAATTGAATGATTGGGATGCACTTCGCTCACGCCCACAATTGGCTGTGTTGCTCGGGCATGAAAAGAATCGTATCCATGAAGCTTTGGATCAGGCTCAATTTGAAACATGGAGCCATTTTTCTAAGCCTATGTTGGAATCTTATTTTCCCAAGCAGATGCAGAAGAAATTCAATGCGCATATTCACCATCATCCACTCAAGGCTGGTATTTGTCATACCCAAGTTGCCAATCATATCATCAATCATTTTGGCTTGATGAATCTATGCCATTTGGAATCTCTGCTCGATGCCAATATTCCAGATATTTGCGAAGCATTACTCACCACAGAATGTTTACTGGCTATCCCTGCACTGCGCCAATCTTTCCAATCCATGCCACACCATGATAAAGATATGCTATTGATTCAACATCATATGCAAACCTATATTTTACAATTTGCCGAAGATATTTTACGTCTGTTTAATATCAGAAATTGGGATAAAACATGGTTTGAAAAACAACGCCAAGCCATACAACGATTTCGAAAATCAGATGATGCCACAGGTATTGGCGGGCGAGAAAGCAGCCACTTTTTATCCTTGCTAAAATCAGCTATGCAATCAGGTATGGATACTGAACACGCTATGCATTTGGCGATGCTTCCTGAGTTATCGCAAATGGCAAGCGCCTGCTATCTAAGCCATAAACTTTCACAGCCTTTAAGTCATTGTCTGCACGCCATGCAAACCACCCTGCATTTATTGCCCTTTTCTGCCTTGGAAGCACCCATGCGTTCATCCGAATGGGGTGGTGAAGATACACATCCTTTACGCAAAGCATGGCTACATCGCTTAAGCATACTTAAAGCACGGGCAGGTGAACAATTGTTAAGACATACCCATAAAGATTTTCTTACCCATGGTGAAAAGCTGTGGTCTAAACATCCAAATTGGCAAGCTATTCAACAATTCCAAATGGAAATCACTCAGATTGGTGATGAAAATGCAGCATCGGATGAGCAGCGACGTATGCAATTGATGCTAGCGCTTACACAGCTGGAATCGGTAATTGAAGATAGCGCGTCATATTGACCTTTAAGCCCAGCAAGCGACACTAGCGCCATGCGCCCTGCTATCGCTTATATTCACCTGCATCATTTATTGCATAATTATGATATATTATGTCAACGTGCTGGTGATGCGCATGTTATGGCTGTGGTGAAAGCCAATGCTTATGGGCATGGCTTAAAACTTATTGCCCAAGCGTTACAAATGCATGGCTGCACTCATTTTGCCATTACCGATGCTGACGAAGGGAAAAACTTACGCAGTTATCTTGGCGATGCCGCGCATATCACGGTGTTATCAGGGTTATTTGACGCTCAAGATGCCATCGTTTGTGAGCAATATGCACTTACCCCTGTAATTACAGAACATCAGCATATCCAATGGCTTGAGCAAGCGCATTTTAAGGGTGAAATATGGCTTAAAGTGGATACAGGTATGCAGCGACTTGGCGCAGAACATCCACAAGCTTTGCTAGAAGCGTGCAAACAAACCCAAATCACTTGTATGGGTCTAATGTCTCACTTGGCTTGTGCAGACACACCAGAGCATCCACTCAATCAAGTGCAGGCTGATGCTTTCCAACAACTCCACCAAACACTCATGCCTCAATCACATGCTTCTTTGTTAAATAGCGCAGGTATGACCGCATTACCACAACATGCACATACCATGGTTCGCCCTGGCATTGCATTGTATGGTGCTGAGCCCATAGCCCATGAACCACTGGGCTTAAAACCAGTGATGCAACTCAGCGCCCAAGTGATGCAAGTTCGCCATATTCAACAAGGCACTACGCTTTCTTATGGAGCCACTTACACCGCAGAAAAAGAAATGGATATTGCATTGATTTGTATGGGTTATGCTGATGGCTTGCCACGCGCTTTATCCAATTGTGGCTTTGCTACATATCAAGGTGGGCGCTTGCCCATCATCGGTCGTATATGCATGGATTATTGCCTGCTCGATTGCTCAAACACATCATTAAAAACAGGTGATAGCGTTAGCTTTTGGGGCGAGGATATATTGGTCAATGATGTTGCAAATACACTGAATACCATTCCCTACACATTGATGACAGGCATAGGTTCACGCGTTCAGCGCATGGCTAAAAAAGATTAGAACATATTTAAAACTTACTTAGAAAGCCATATAACCATGCGTCAACCATCTCCTCTATCACCCCGAACGAAGTTGAGGAATCTTTAAGCATGTGCATCAAACAAGATTTCTCCGCTACGGTCGAAATGACCCACTCCCCCTTGCTATAGCTGCGCCGAAGCAAAGGCTGGAAGAAGGGATAAAAGCAAAATACCTGCTTTGTTTTGCGCCCGATTTCCAGCTTTGGTGAGGATACACGCAGATATTTTCAGGGGCAGCTTTTGGGTTCGTTTTTGGCTGTCCAAAAATGAACATCAAACCAACCACAGAGTATGCAGAGTTTCGCAGAGGGAAGAAACCACAGATAAACGCAGATAGACACAGATAAAATGCCATGTGAGCGTAGTCGCTAAATACCTTCCACACTATCAGGCGACACCAAACGCGCCGTTGCCAACATCGCACCCGCACAACCCAATAATGCACCGCCCAATAATAGAGGCACAAACAATACCCACGCTTCTAAGCTTACTCCAGAGCCTGCCAACCATGCACTACTGCCCCAAACCCAAGGCCATAAAAGCAACCATGCCAATGCACCAGCGCCAGCCCCCAACACCAAACCTTCCAAAATAAATGGCATGCGCACGAACCATTCTTTGGCGCCCATCAACCGCATCAAATGCACTTCATCTGCCCTAGCTAATAAAATCATGCGTAAGGTATTGGATACAATCAGTGCCATAGCCAAGCCCAAAATAACGGTGACAAACCAAGCTAATATGGCAACATTATCCAACAAATCTCGCATATCTAACAAACGAATTTCATCTTGATTGATACTGGCTTGCGCTCGCTCTGCAATATCCCGCACATCATCGGCAGTAAAATGCGAACGCTCATTTTGCTGCA
>JALWPO010000301.1 GCA_026994965.1 Mariprofundaceae bacterium
GCATGCGATGCCAATTGTGATAACACTTGTTTACACCGTGAGATTTCCGTTTTTAGAATCTGCATTTGATTGGTAATCACTTCATCTTCGCCATAATCACATGCCAACTCATGCGTCACAATTGCCATGGTCGATAGCGGTGTTCCTAGCTCATGTGCAGCCCCTGCTGCCAATGCTCCCAATGCAAGGACATGACTATCCCTAGCACTTTTCTCTCTTAATTCAGATAATGTTTTATCCCGCTCTTGAATGCTTTGCATCATACGCATAATAAAGAATACAATCAGCCCAACACTTAATACAAAATTAAACCACATCCCCAATAAATGGGCATGAAATCCTGTTTCACCATGGCTATTCATCACAAATAACGGATGATAAAAAAAGACTAAAAATGTATAACAAACCAACGTGATAGCACCCATCAGCATGGCATGTTTTCTTGCCATGGTTGAGCTGACCACAATCAACAACAATAAATATAAAGAAATAAATGGATTGGTATAGCCACCTGAAAAATACAAAAGCAATGTAAGAAACAATGTATCCATCAATAATTGTGTGAAATATGCTGCTTCTGAAAGTCCCTTTTTGCGGAGCAAAAACAACAATGACAAAATATTTACCACGATATACAAAGTGATAATGACCATCATGGCAGGTAATTCTAAGTCAATACCATCATAAAATAAGGACACCAAAACCAACAACAATTGACAAAAAATCAATGTCGCCCTTATCAATAGCAAACGCCCCATATTCTTGGGCAGGATAGGCATTTTCATATGTATCGGCTTTGGTACAGCAACGTGCATATTCCTCTCCATGGCAACGCATCATTTTAATAGCGATAGTACAATAAATTCAAATCAATGGCATGCGACAATTTGCCGCATCCTATTTGTTTGGCTGCCAAACTATCATTCGTCCCCCATTGAATAAAAACTGAATAAAATCGAAAGGGGAAATAATATGTATTCGCACAACTGTGCCCATGATTTAAAACGAATTAAATGCTTTATATCTGTATTGGCAGGCATGATGCTGCTTACAAGCCCAGTTTACGCTGCCGAAGACACGCCCATGATTAAAGTGGAAGGCAGTGCCATAGAGAAGTTAGATAGCGTGACGATTCAACCATCTGAACAAACCTACACCCCTACAGATACAGCAGACATACTCAAAACTGTGCCTGGTGCAAATGCGAACAAGAATGGTTCTATGACTGGCATTGCACAATACCGTGGTATGTATGGCACACGTGTGAATGTACAAGTGGATGGTCTCAATGTTGCTCCTGCTGGCCCAAACTGGATGGATCCACCCTTAAGCCATTTGGCACCTGTGCAATTGGAAAGTATTAACGTAATTCGAGGCATATCACCTGTCAGCGCTGGCGCTGAAAGTATTGGCGGCACGATTACAACAAAGAAAGCACATATGCCTTTTGCCATGGGTGATAACATCGAATCGCATGGCAATATCTCAACAGGTTACGATAGCAACAACAGTGCTTATACAGTAGGTGGGCAGTTGGGTGCAAGCTCCAAACATGACCGCTTTCAAGTACAAGGTGATTTTGATAAAGGTCAAGACATGAAAGCAGGAAATGGCTTGGATATTGTGCCAACCCAATACAAAAGGAGCACCTTTGGTGCAGATTATGGTCACCAATTTAGCGGTGGCGAATTCAATTTGGGTTATGACCGTGAAAAAGTGGATAATTCGGGCTCTCCCGCATTGCCTATGGATATTATTTATGTCAAAGGCAATACATTCTCGACTGGCTATAAAAGCAATGATGATTTGGTTGGCATAAAATGGCTGACAAATATCCACTACATGGATACAGACCATTTAATGAACAACTATTCTTTACGCAAAGTACCCTTAATGTTGGGCGTGGTGGGCACGCCAGCTATGGCTCGAAATTCTTTAAGCAATGCCAAAGATTTTGCATACAATATCCAAGCTTCTATGCCTATGAGTTTTGGTACATGGACAGTGGGTACAGATGGCTGGTTGGTCAAACACAATGCCGATGTATTCGATCCCAATAATACCGCTTTTCTCTTGAATAACTATAACGATGTCACACGCAACCGTTACAGCCTATTTTCGGAATGGAATGCCAACATCACAGATAGTTTTGGCATACAATTGGGTGTGCGTTACACACGTGTGAATATGAACTCTGGACAGGTTGCAGCCAATGGTTTTGGTGGCATGCTCGCTGCTCCCATTGCAACATTGGCAAGCAATTTTAACAACAGCCAGCTATCCCAAAATGACAACCTTTTTGATGTAACCTTGCAATTATCACAACGTGTGAATAATCAGCTTACCTTTAAAATAGGGGCAGCAAGAAAACAACGTGCACCTTCATACCAAGAGCGCTATTTATGGTCACCATTGGAATCAACAGCAGGGTTGGCTGATAAGCGCACCTATGTTGGCGATGTCAATTTAAGCCCTGAAACATCATACCATGTGGATGCTGGTTTTGATTGGCAATCAGAACGTGTCTATTTCACGCCTCGTGTATTCTATAAACGTGTCAAAAATTACATTCAAGGCACACCGCTCACCAGCGGTACAGCTTACACATTCCGAAAAAATCAAGGTAATATGTTAAAAGGTGGTGGTTTTTGTACAGCCAACCCCACCAATCCTTTTTGTGTGCCTTTACAATTTTCTAATACTGATGCTGAATTTTATGGTGCAGATGCAGGCCTTGGTGTAAATATTACAGAGCATATCACTATTGATGGCACGATTAGTTATGTGCGCGGTAAACGCAAAGATATTACAGATAATCTTTATCGTATTGCCCCGCTCAATAGTAATATCAATCTAAGTTACTATGGTGATGCATGGTCTGTGAGTGCGCAAAGCATATTTTATGGGAAACAAAATCAAGTCTCCTCAACCAACAGTGAAAAGAAAACGGCAGGTTATAGTATATTCAACCTTCAAGGGCGCTATGCCATCAATCAACATATTGAACTTCGTGCGGGTATCAACAATATCCTTGATCGATTCTATCAAGATCATTTGGGTGGGTACAATCGTGTTTCAACCGATGTGAATGGACAAGCTTCGGCTATTGCCAAAGGCGTGCGCTTACCTGGGCAGGGAAGAAACTACTTTATCCAAGCACGTGGCAACTTCTGATGGCTCTATGATGGGTGATACAATATGAATAAAAAAGAGCTTGGGGTGGTTGATGATATGTATCAACCACCCTCTCCACCCGATAGTTCATGGCATATCACAAGTGGGTTGATATTATCCATTGGCATCCACGCGGTTTTATTGCTGCAACTGGCTCAACTTCATTTGACCGATGTAAAAATACCTCATCAGACACCCTTTGTAGAAGTTGAATTGGTCAGCATGGCAACAGCGCGTGAAATACACCAAAACGTAGAACCCATGCCGCCAAAGCCTCGCCCTGAAAACCCACCTAAAAAAGTTCAAGCCCCCAAACCTATACCCAAAGTAAAATCACCCACCAAACATAAAAAACATAAGGTGGTTAAGAAA
>JALWPO010000302.1 GCA_026994965.1 Mariprofundaceae bacterium
AGCTGCAAGGATTTCCATACCTTCAACCACCGATGCTTCCTGCGCATTTTTCTGCGGCACAATCACAGAAGAGAAGCCTTGCCCACGTGCAAATAAAACCAAGGGAAGCACACCTGAAATAGGATTTAAACGCCCATCCAATGCTAATTCACCAAACATAAAAGGCGGATGTTCCAAATGTGCAATCTGCCCCGATGCCCAAAGCAACCCAATGGCCACAGGCAAATCAAAATAAGAGCCATCTTTACGTTTATCTGCGGGTGCTAGATTGACAGTGATATGACTTAAGGGAAATTCATAATTGGAGTTGAGCAATGCTGAACGCACTCTATCCCTTGCTTCTCGAACCGATGCCTCAGGCAGCCCCACCATATTCCAACATGGCAGACCCCTTGATAAATCGACTTCCACATCAACAGCTTCGGCATCCAAGCCGCGTAATGCTGCTGAAGAAAGCCTAGCTAACATGACCTATATCACGCGCCTTGTTCCAAACCTTTTATTTTCGCTTCCAAAGCTTGGATTCGCTCTTCTAATGCCTGCATTTCATCCCTCGCTTTTTTCAGCATGGCTTCCTGTACCTGCATACGCTCATCGGTGACCACATCAAACTGCTGGAGTGCAGTCTCTACAATGGAGCGAACTTGGCTTTCTACTTCCCCTTTTGCTCCACCCAAAAGGCGCAAACCACCTGCGATTTTCTCTGAAATATCATCTAACACTTGATTGGATACCATCATCTTCTCCTGTATCATCTACAACACTTATCGAACAATATCACCTTTTAAGAATGCCTGTTTACCTGATGGCATTTTAACTCGTAACCAGCCCTTTTCTTGGGTTGGGAACACATGCAGTTTGCTGCCTGGAATATACCAACCCACTTTCTCTGCATTCACTCTCGGCTTGCTGCGAATATTATGATAGCGTGAAAAATCAAAATGTGCGTTATCACCTACCTTTTCCGCGCGTTCTCGAATACCTTTAAAAAGCGCCTTTTCCACCGATTTCTCACGCCCCATCCCTTTATGCACACGTGCTGCTACCGTGGTAAGCTTTGGTGTTTCGCCAATCAAATGTATCGAACCATCCAGC
This sequence comes from Mariprofundaceae bacterium, assembly GCA_026994965.1. GTDB lineage: Bacteria > Pseudomonadota > Zetaproteobacteria > Mariprofundales > Mariprofundaceae. Next base: position 1,096 of record JALWPO010000302.1, read on the forward strand.
TTACGGTTACTAAACTCCAAAATATAACCATCTTCTACAGGCTCAATCAAATTGGCTTGCAAACGTGATGCCTCCAGCGTTTGCTGTGTTGCCACCAATACCTTGCGCATGGGAATCAATAGGCTTTCTTTCTCCGATTTAAACAGATAAAGCGCACCATCCACCATACCCCCACCTACAGCAGATACCACTGTGCATCCATTGAGTGTGCATAAAAACAGAAATAAAAATAATGTTATGCGCCCCAACGTTCTGCCTCCGTATTTTCAACATGCAAATGATCCAATATACGTGAAATCATGAAATCTACCAAATCATCGATACACGTAGGTTGATGATAAAAACCTGGCATAGCGGGCATGATATCCACACCCAATCGCGATAATTTTAGCATATGCTCCAAATGGATGGCTGATAATGGTGTTTCTCTAGGCACTAAAATAAGCTGTTTACGCTCTTTAATCATCACATCGGCAGCCCGCTCAATCAATTGATCTGAAATGCCATTGGCAATGCCCGCCAACGTGCCCATGGAGCAGGGAACAACCACCATTTGTCCAATACCACTCGAACCAGAAGCCGCAGGGGAGAACCAATCATGCTTGGCATAACACTTCAGCAATACCTCATCACAATCCAAATATGCCGCCAATGCTTTGGCTGTCTCACTTTGAGATTCAGGCAAATCCAAATCACATTCTTGCTTTAAAACAATGCGTGCAGCATCGGAGAGAAGTACATGTAAAAACACCCCTTGTGCCGCCAACTTTTGCATCAAATGCAGGCCATAGGTCGCGCCCGATGCACCTGTCATGGCGATAATGATTTGTTTTTTATGCATCATATCACCCATCACATGCTAAAGCTTTCGCCCAAATAAAGTCGTCTTGCATCAGGATGCTCAATAATCTCATCTGCACTACCTTGCACCAAAATCTCACCCTCACTCATCAAATATGCGCGATCACAAATCGAAAGCGTATCCCGAACATTGTGGTCGGTGATTAAAATACCAATATCCTTATCGCGCAACTCTGCAATAATACTTTGAATATCTTCCACTGCGATAGGATCTACACCCGCAAATGGCTCATCCAATAATAAAAACCGTGGTTTGGTTACCAATGCCCTTGCAATTTCTGTACGCCTACGTTGACCACCAGAAAGTGTATATGCCTTTTGATGTTGCACGCCTTCAATTCCTAAATCCACCAGCAACCCTTCCAATTCTTCTTCGATCTGAGCACTGGGCAAATCTAAGGTCTCAAAAATTGCCAATAAATTCTCACGCACCGTCAATTTACGGAAAATACTCGCCTCTTGCGGCAGATAACCAATGCCGCGCCGCGCCCGCAAATGCATGGGCAAAGATGTAATTTCTTCACCATCAATGGTTACGCTGCCTTCATTGGCTTGAATCAATCCACACATCATATAAAAGCTGGTGGTTTTACCTGCACCATTGGGTCCCAGCACCCCAATACATTCACCCGAATGCACATCCAAGCTCACCCCATGCACCACGGTTTTGCTACCATATCTTTTACACAATCCGCTGGCAGATAAATGATGAGCAGCAGACATTTATTGCACTGCTCCTGGAGCATCATCACCTTCAATCGTAAATTTTACGCGACCACCCGCGCCTTTCATCACTTGGGTATGTTTTGTTTCTAGATTATGTTGTATTTTTTCACCCCTAACCACACCATCTTTATCTTCCACGCTAGCCTTTCCAATTAAGGTAAGCATATGTGTAGCTTGATTAAATGTCGCCTTTTCGGATGCGCCACGTTTGCCACCCTGCTTCATGCGAACCCGACCAAACGCTTTGGCGCGTTGTAATGTATTGTTTTTATAGTATGCAAGAAGACGATCGCAACGCAATTCAAAATCATCGCGAATAAGGTGGACACCGCCCTTAAACTCTGCCTGACTTTTAAGATGATTGACTGTCATTTGCTCGGATTCAATTTGTACTGCACCTGCCGCCCAAACAGAGCCAGTCATGAAAAAATAAACTATCATTAGCATGAACATCTTTTTCATGGCAAGCCCCCTAAACGATCTGGTCGTGCATCTTTCACCCATACATCATGCTTGATGTGTACCAATTGGGTTTTTCGGTTCACATTTAATCCACGCCCTTTAATGACAGTATCTGTACCTGTTGCAATAAAACGATGTGGAACGACAACTTCATCACGGGTGCTGTCAAAATACAAGTCATCCGATGCCAAATGCCAATCCCGATAATCTACCGTGACGTCGCCCTGAAAATGAATATTGCGTTTTAGTGGCTCAAATTGAGCCGTTGTACCTTGCACATGGATGATTTCATCATTTTCAGTAAATAATTCTAATACAGGTTGCGTTAATCGCATCATACCGTCTTCTTGTTTGGCAGCATCTGCTTTCAAACGC
>JALWPO010000303.1:0-1521 GCA_026994965.1 Mariprofundaceae bacterium
GATATACAACAAGGTGAGCTTCCCATACAACAACATACACAAGAAGATACGGATAGAGCGCATGAGCAAAGTAGAGAATAATACGCCACAGGGTGAACGTATCAACCGCTATATGGCAGGTTGCGGCTTATGTTCGCGCCGTGAAGCTGATCGTTGGATTGAGGCTGGGCGTGTATCGGTGAATGGTGAAATCATTGCTCAACCTGGGGTTCGCATTACCGAGCAAGATAGCGTAAGTGTGGATGGTAAGCCCATTACTCAAGTCACAGAAAAGAGTTATATGATGTACTACAAACCCAAAGGCATGCTGTGTTCGCGCAGGGATGATCGCAAGCGCCCATTGATTTATGATCAATTGGATGTGCCTGCCAATGTGCAATCGGTGGGTCGTTTGGATATGGATTCGGAAGGATTATTATTTTTGACCGATGATGGCGCTTTGGCGCAAGCACTCACCCACCCCAGTTATAAAATACCACGTAAATACCGCGTACGTATCACAAGCCAATTAAGTTTGGATGCTTTGGCACAATTAAGAAAAGGCGGCATTGATATGGGTGATGGTGATTTCAGTGACCCTTGGGAAATTATTGTCGATAGCGAAAGTCAAGGGCATAGCTGGATAAGCACGACCATTTACAGAGGGCGGTGGCGCGAGGTGCGCCGCACATTAAAAGCTGTAGGGCATGATGTGCGCCGTTTGATTCGCGTGAGGTATGGCAATATAGGTTTGGATTTAGCATTAAAACCAGGGCAATGGCGCAGCCTACGCAACAAAGAAGTACAAAACCTAAAAAAAATGGTGGCGCATCCACCCAAAACACAAGCTTAATTGACCATGTCTAACGTATCCGCTATGGAAATTTACCAAATCATGTCACAAGCCTATGGTGAGCAGCAGTGGTGGCCTGCAAAATCTGCTTTTGAAATGATGGTTGGTGCTATTCTTACGCAGAACACCAATTGGAATAATGTGGAAAAAGCCTTGGTTAATTTGCGCAATGCCCATGTTTTGGATGCAGAAGTGATGATGACATGCAATCAAGAGATGTTGGAAACATGGATTCGGCCTGCCGGCTTTTTTAGACAAAAAGCAGCACGTTTGATTGAATTGTGTCACTTCTATATGGAACGTGAAGGTGTACAAGGTATGAAACGCTGGCCGACAAAAGCACTGCGTTCACGCTTATTAGATGTACACGGTATTGGTCCTGAAACTGCTGATTCTATTTTATTGTATGCGGTGGAAAAACCCATATTTGTCGTGGATGCCTACACCAAGCGCATTTTTCATCGTTTGGGTTTATTGCCTGAAACAGTGCAAGACTATGATGATGTACAAGCCTTTTTTCACCAGCGTTTGGCGCATAGTTTGTTTATCTTCCAAGCTTTTCATGCTTTGATTGTGGCACATGCCAAAGCCCACTGTCGCAGCACACCGCTGTGTGATAATTGCCCCCTCTTGGCATGCTGTGCGCATGGAAAAAGCATCATATCCGCTGAAGGTAACGAGGCTATTTA
>JALWPO010000303.1:1621-3497 GCA_026994965.1 Mariprofundaceae bacterium
GGCAAGCGTGATAAAGCGGGTGAATATTTTGGCCCTTTCCCCAATGCTGGCGCAGTGCATCAAACATTACACAGCATGCAAAGCATCTTTCAATTGCGCGATTGCAATAATGCGACCTTTCACCATCGCACAAGACCTTGCATACAATATCAAATTGGGCGATGCAGTGCGCCATGTTCTGCGCTGGTATCGCAGGTGGAATACCAGCGACAAGTCAATGATGCTAAAGATTTCTTACAGGGCAAAAACGATAGTATTTTAAATCAATGGCAAGCTGATATGGCGCAGGCATCTGAGCAATTGGCATTTGAAAAGGCATCAGTATTACGCGATAAAATTAAGGCATTACAAACCATTCTCGCGGGCAATGAACAGGGTGATTTACCCGATGATGCTGATGCTATCGTTATTTTACGCCATCCCAATAAGGTCTCAGTCAGTATTGGCGTTCGCCGTTCAGGCTGTGATTTAGGTACGCATCATGTTCATATCAAGCAAGCTATCGATGCACCTGATTTGGAGATATTTCAATCCTTATTGATAGAGCGTTATCAACACGAAGCCTTACCTCAAGAGCTTGTATTCCAATGCGATGAGGCTCTTTTGCAAGAGCTTAAAATGCTTTTAAAACTATTGCATAGCAAGCATACATGTATCATCAAATCACCCAAACGAGGTACACGCTTGCAATGGTTGGCTGATGTGCGCCGCAGTGGTGAGCAGCAACAGGCTAGCATTGGCTCACGCAATCAAAAGCCTGCATTTGAGGCTGTAGCTGAATTATTGGGCTTGGATAAAACACCACAACTAATTGCAGCGGTGGATAATGCGCATTTGGGCGGCAAACAAACCGTGGCTGCGATTGTTTATGGTGGCTGGCAAGGCGCAGAAAAACAATATTATCGGCGTTACCAGTTGGATGAATTGGGTGAAAATGATGTGCCTGATGGTGATGATTATGCTGCCATGCAAGCTGTTTTATCACGATTTTATCGTGCCATTAACGAGGGAAATATTCCTAAACCTGATATCATGCTGATTGATGGCGGCAAAGGGCAATTGGCGATTGCTACCCATGAAGCACAACAAGCAGGACTAGGTGATTTAAAACAAATCGGTGTTGCCAAAGGCGCAAGCCGAAAATTGGGTGAGGAAGTCTTGTGGCCATCATGGAAGAAACAATCGCTAAAACCTGGCATACATTCCCCTGCTCTGCTTTTAATGGCGAGAATTCGGGATGAGGCTCACCGTTTTGCAGGTGAATACATGCGCAAACGTAAGAAAAAAAACATGTTTTCATCACCATTGGATAGCATTGAAGGCATTGGTGCTGCCAAACGCACATTATTACTCAAACATTTTGGTGGCATAGATGGTATTAAAAAAGCCAGTCGAAGCCAGCTTGCACAAGTATCAGGCATTTCAGAGATTTTAGCGGTGCGAATTTTTGAAGCATTACACCGATAAAGTGGCTATATTACCCCATGTTTATGGGGGGATTGGATATGTCTGTCACAACTCAAGTCACAACAGCATTTGAAGGACAAAAGCCGGGTACATCTGGCTTACGTAAAAAAGTAAAGGTATTTCAACAGCCCAATTATTTGGAAAACTTTGTGCAATCCGTGTTTGATAGTATTGGTGACTTTCAAGGGCAAACCCTTGTGGTGGGTGGCGATGGACGTTATTTTAATCAAGAAGCCATACAAATCATTCTTCGCATGGCTGCTGCCAATGGCTTTGGGCGCGTTTTGGTGGGTCAGGATGGCATTTTATCCACGCCTGCGGCTTCATGTGTGATTCGCAAGCATCAAGCCTTTGGTGGGTTGATTTTATCTGCCAGTCATAACCCTGCTGGCCCGAATGAAGATTTTGG
>JALWPO010000304.1 GCA_026994965.1 Mariprofundaceae bacterium
ACACCTGGTCATTGTACACAATGCGATCAACAATTGCAGTTGTTGAAAACCATGTTGGATAAATATGGTGATAAGGTTATTTTTTTACATATGGATCAATATTATAACCCCGAGGCATATGGAGCGTTTCAGGTGCGTGGCGAACCTTGGACGTTTGTAATCAATCGAGAAGGCAAGGTGAATTATATTGCGCCAGGGCGTGTATTGCGTGCCGAAATAGAGCCTGTCATCAAGGATGTGGTAGGGAATAAACATGGCTAAATCATGGAGAGAAGCACATTGCCAACTTAAAGCGGACAAAATGGGCATTATGTGGGATTTGATTTTGTATGTGCCTACGGTGGGTTTTTTATTGTTGATTGGTTTGCGTTATTGGACTTTGGGCGATGAAAGGATTTTAGGTGAAATATTGATGTTTTTAGGTTTTTTCTTTTTGATGGTTGGAGGCGGGCGGGTATTGCGTAGGCTTTTGATGATGCCATCTTCTCCAGTGGCTATGGATATCAATAAAGAGCGTATTGCATTGAAGCTTAAAAATAATGAGCAGCGCCTTTTGGTGAGGGATATTCGTTTCTTTTCAGATAAGGCTGGCAAGTCATTTGGTTTAACAGGGGTGGATGAAAAAGGGCGTAAACAGCAGTATGTTTTTCATAAGGGGCAATTTTCAGATGATGATTTTACACATGTAACTGAGGCCTTGGGGTATTACGCCTAAGTTTTACTGTTTTTTTCGAGTTTGAATCACATCCCAAGCCATCCATAGCATGGCGCTTAAACCAATAAGCACAGTGATAATAATGGCAATGGTTTCTGTTGTGTCGCTAACCATACCACCAATAAAAATATGTGTAACATAGCCTAAAACAACAAGTGAAGCGCAGCCGCTGATACAATAAATAAGAATTTCACGCATGCAGAGCATTATGCTGCTGAAAGAGTATATTGGCAATACCGTATGTGCTAATATCCTCAAATCATTTATGGGCTTGACAGAAGGAAAAAACTCCATAATGTTGCGGAACATTAAATTTTATTTATGTTTATTTAATAAGGGAGGAGCATGATGAAGAATTCAATATGGTTAGTGCTTGTTGCTGGGTTTGTTACGGGTATGGGTAACGGATCTGTGTTTACGATTGCTACACAGTTGACGGTGGGTCGCGAGCCGTTTTCTGAAGCAGGTTTGTGGGGAGCTGATGCTTATTCACCATTTACATTTGAAGGTTTTGGTAACTGGGTGATGATTATTTTTGGCATTGCGTTTGTAATGATTTTAGGCTATGCATTGAAGCTGCATGGTATTCGTGAAGGTTTGCAAGAAGAATAAATTTTTAGGGATAGGGAGTAAGATATGGGAGCAGTTGCATCTACATTGGGTATTGTTTTGGCATTTTCAAGTATGTGGTTCGCTTGGTATTTGTTGATGCCTGGCCAGCATGATGAGGATCAAGTAGATCATAGTCATGATGCGCCGCACTAAAGAGTTGTTTGTTTTTTAGGGTTTAAATTTAGAAAGAAAAAAAGGAGTAAAGAAATGCTTAAGTATTTATTTGCGAAAGAAGAGGATATTCCAGGCGGTTCTGCTGCATTATTCTTTGGTTTTTCGTGTTTGATGTGGTTTATTGTTGGTACAGGTCTTGGTTCATTTAATGCGGCTAAGTTAGCGTTCCCAGATTGGTTTACGCATTCGTATTTGTTGCAATTTGGACATATGCGTCAAGTGCATGTGCACACTGTAATTTTTGGTTGGATTGTGGGTGCGTTTGCTGCATCTGCGATGTATATTGTTCCAGCATTGGGTAATACCAAGCTTTGGTCTGAAAAATTGGGCGTTTGGAACTGTATGTTATGGAATATTGGTCTGATGTTGGCATTGTCAACGCTTTGGGGTGGTTTGACTTCGGGTCGTGAATACTCTGATTTTATCTGGCCTATCGATATTTATATTGTGTTGTTTATGGTAACACCATTGTTTACAAATATCTTCATGACTATTCTTAATCGCCGCACACAAGGTATTTATACAACCAACTGGTTCTTTGCGGGTTCATTCTTTATGTTGATTGTTATTTTGTTGATTGGTAATGCACCTGAGTTTTTCCACTTAACAGGTTTGAATGAAGCTTATATGACATGGTGGTTTGCTCATAACGTGTTGGGCTTGTTGATTACACCAGTGGCGGCAGCGATTACATATTATATCGTACCTAAAATCACGGGTAATCCATTGTATTCGCATCGTGTTGGGCATTTGCACTTTTGGTCTATCGTTGTGTTCTATTCAACACCAGCAGCGCATCACTTGATGAGCTCTCCTTTACCTGAATGGTTGAAATCATTTGCATCAGTTGAAGGGGTATTGATTCTTGTGCCAGCGATTGCTTATGTATGTAACATTTTGCTGACTATGCAAGGTCGTTGGTCTATGTTTGTAGAGAATGTTGAAATCAAATATACCATCACAGGTGTGTTGCTTGCGATTCCATTGAATATGCAAGGTGGTTTCCAGCAAACACGTGCAATTAACTGGTATGTACATGGTACTGGTTGGATTGTGGCACATGCTCACTTGGCATTGTTGGGTTTCTCAACCTTTGCTGAAGCAGCAGCGATTTATTATGGTCTGCAAACATTACTACGTCGCAAATTGTATTCATTGAGCTTGGCAAACTTCCACTTCTGGATGCTTTTGATTGGTTTCTCACTATATTGGGTTTCCATGACTATCGCCGGATTGATTCAAGGTGCAGCTAAGATTTATGAAGTACCTTACCTGGATGTGGTGATTGCGGAACATCCATATATGATTGTACGTTGGTTGGGTGGTACTTTGGTATTCTTAGGTAATATTGTATGGCTCTGGAATATGTATATGACAGCCAAACATGGTAACAAGATCGAAAAAGGCGTATTGCCACATCAAGTAGCATACGTTCGTTAATAAGAGTAACGGACTGGGGTATATGGTACCCCAGTCCAGAATTAATTAGGTAAAATAAAGGGAGGACGGTTAGAATGGGATTTCGTGAATATCGAATCGGTTCAATTATGTTTGGTATAGCTTTGTCTGGATCTATGATGATTACAATATTTTTTCCAGGGTTGGATATATCTAGTGTATCATCAACAAGCATAGCTTTAGAAAAACAATTGACTTATGGTAAAAACAGTAGCTTTGATTATGGTGATCCATTTGTACAAGGTGCAGATAAGCCAATTAAGGTGCTTTTGAAAAAAGATCCAATGACAGGCGCTACCATGGATGATACCAATGCTTATGTATTTAAGCCTGGTACATCACTACCAAGTGGCTTGGTGCATGAGCATATTTTGGGTGATAAAGTACAAGCGCTAAGTGTATCTTTGGGCAAAACCAATCAGGTGGATGAATCCAAAGGCGGTGTATTTCTTGTGCAATCGTCTGTGAAAGATGGTGTAGAAACGCCATACATTGAGTTTGCAACGGCAACACGTGGTTGGACTGTGGAAGC
>JALWPO010000305.1 GCA_026994965.1 Mariprofundaceae bacterium
CCTTGGGATATGCCACATGTGTTAGAAAAAGCCAAATCAACGGGCAATTGTGATATTATGCTTTGTGATCGTGGCACAAGTTTTGGATATAATAATTTGGTATCTGATTTCCGTTCATTGATAGTGATGGCTGAAACTGGAGCTCCTGTTGTGTTTGATGCAACCCATTCTGTGCAGCAACCTGGTGGATTGGGTGGTGCGACAGGTGGCAATCGTGAATATGTGCCAAGCTTGGCGGCTGCTGCGGTTGCGATTGGTGTTGCAGCATTGTTTATGGAAGTGCATCCTAATCCTGAACAAGCAAAATCAGATGGTCCAAATTCCTTGTATTTAAAAGACTTGGAAGGGTTGTTAATACGACTCAAACAGATAGATAAGATTGTAAAAGGTTCATGATAAAAAGAAAAATTATCAGCAATGGGGCTGATTAGGAGATAAGTAGAAGTGAGTGAAATTGTAAGTGTACATGGTAGAGAAATTTTTGATTCACGCGGCAACCCAACTGTAGAAGTTGATGTGCGTTTGGAATCTGGTGCATTGGGTCGTGCTGCAGTGCCCAGTGGTGCATCCACAGGTCAACGTGAAGCTGTTGAATTGCGTGATGGTGATAAACGTGTGGGTGGTCAAGGTGTTCGTAAAGCTGTTGCTCATGTGAACAATGAAATTGCCAAAATGGTGATTGGTCGTGATGCATCGGACCAACGTGGTTTGGATCATGCCTTGATTGCTTTGGATGGTACGCCGAATAAAGGGCGCTTGGGTGCCAATGCTATTTTGGGCGTGTCTATGGCTGCTGCTAAAGCGCAAGCATTTGAAGATGAGGTGTCATTATTCCAACATATTGGTGGTGAAGATGCTGTATTGATGCCTGTGCCATGCATGAATGTGATTAATGGTGGTTCACATGCCGATAATAGTATTGATTTTCAGGAATATATGATTGCACCTGCTGGTGCATCAAGTTTTTCAGAAGCTATGGATATGGGAACAGAAGTATTCCATGCTTTAAAATCGGTGTTGAAAAAAGGTGGTCATATCACAGCGGTAGGGGATGAAGGTGGTTTTGCACCTAATCTTGGTTCCAATGAAGAAGGTATCACAGTGATTCTTGAAGCGATTGAGCAAGCAGGCTTAAAAGCCGGTTCCGATGTGGTGATTGCTTCAGATATGGCAGCATCAGAGTTTTATAGAGATGGCACTTATATTTTGGATGGTGAAGGTGGTCGCGAGCTTGATGCAGAAGGCATGGTTGAATTGATTGAATCGTTATGCGCGCAATATCCGATTGTTTCTGTTGAAGATGGTTTGGATGAAAATGATTGGGATGGTTGGGCTTTATTAACCGAACGTTTGAATGATAAAGTGCAGCTTGTTGGTGATGATTTATTTGTAACCAATCCAGAGATTTTGAAAGAAGGCATTGATAAAAATATTGCCAATGCGTTGTTGGTGAAAGTGAATCAAATTGGAACGTTGAGTGAGACTATTGCGGCTGTAACTATGGCACATGATGCGGGCTATCGCTGTATGATGTCGCATCGCTCTGGTGAAACAGAAGATACAACCATCGCTGATTTGGCTGTGGCATTGTCTTGTGGACAAATCAAGACAGGTTCTGCTTCACGCTCTGATCGTATGGCGAAATACAATCAATTGTTGCGCATTGAAGAAGAATTGGGTGAGCGCGCAAAATATGCGGGATTATCTGTCTTTTCACGAGCTTAGGTATTGCCAATGTGGCATGGCACTCCATGATTAAGAGCTGGCTCCTCAAGGGGCTGGCTCTGCTTGTTTTGGGCTGGATGAGTTATGATTTACTCTTTTCTGATCATGGCTATCGTGTATACCATGCTGAAAAGCTTGAGCTTGAACAATTGCAACAGCAATTGGATACATTAAAAGCGCAGCGTGAAAAATTGGCAAAAGATATTTTACGCTTGCGCCATGATCCAAAATCCTTGGAAGATTTGGTACACAAAGAGTTGGGTTATCTTTATCCAGATGAATATATGATAATCATACCCCAAAAGAAAATTGATAAGAAAGATGTTCAGGGGAATAAAGAATGACAAACATGGTGACACGCTTTGCACCCAGCCCAACAGGTTTACTGCATTTGGGCAATGTGCGGACAGCTTTATTGAATTGGTTGTATGCTCGCAAACATGGTGGGCGCTTCTTATTGCGTTTTGAAGATACCGATGCATCCCGTTCTGAAACTGAATTTGTGCAAGCGATTGAAAAAGATTTGCAATGGTTGGGTTTGGATTGGGATGGCGATGCGCTATTTCAATCCAAACATGCTGGTCAGCATCAGGATGCGCTTAATCAATTGGAAGAGAAAGGCTTGGCATATCGCTGCTTTTGTACAGAAACCCAGCTTAATTTAGATAGAAAATTAGCCACATCGCGTGGGCTTCCTCCTAGGTATTCAGGAAAGTGTAGGCACATCTCAACACAAGAGGCTTGTGAGCGCGCTAAAAGTGAATCCTTTGTATGGCGGCTTGCGATTTATGCTGATGAAGGTGAGGTGTGTGTTCCCGATGCCTTGCGTGAGGATGTAATATTTGCGCGTCGTGATTTGGATGATCCTGTTGTTGTGCGCTCTGATGGGACATTTACTTTTTTATTACCCAATGCCATTGATGATGCTGTGGATGGGATTACGCATGCATTGCGCGGCGATGATCATCTGACCAACTCGGCCTATCAAGTGTGGTTACTTGAGGCTTTGGAATTGAATGTGCCGACTTATTTGCATCATGGTTTATTGCTTGGTGAAGATGGTGCTAAATTATCCAAACGTACGGGTAGTCATAGTGTGAAAGATTTGCGTGATGAAGGATTGATTGCTATGGCTTTGGTGCAAGCAATGGCGCGTTTGGGGCATCCCAATATGCCTGATGATGCTTTGGATATGGAGGCTCTATTGGTTGCATTTGATGCAGAACATATTTCCACATCTTCAGTGAAATGGTCCAATGATGAAATGTGGCGTTGGCATACACGATTATTGCACCATTTGGATGCAGATAGTCTTTTGCCATTGGTGCAAAAGCATATTCCAGAAGCGAGTTGTGAGTTTGTAGAACTTATTCGTGGTAACATGGAACGTGTTGAGGATGCATTGCATTTTATGCGTTTACTGGATGTGAATGCGAGCTTGAATAAGGATGCTCAAGCCGTGATTGATGGTGCTGAAGATGGCTTTTATGCGACTGCATTACAGCTTTGGCAGGATTCAGATACGGTAGATTGGAAATCTTGGATGAATGCCGTAAAAGCGCAAACAGGCTGTAAAGGCAAACAATTATTTATGCCATTGCGTGTGGCACTAAGTGGTGAAGTCCATGGCCCTGAAATGTCTGCCATTGTAGATTTTCTTGGCAAAGATGGTGTGGCTGAACGTTTACAGGATGTGCTGAACCCATGAGTTTACAACTGCACAATTCACTGACTGGAAAAAAAGAGGTTTTTAAGCCG
>JALWPO010000306.1 GCA_026994965.1 Mariprofundaceae bacterium
AATTTCATGTGCCTGAAATTTATGTGGCATTGCAAGAAGATGCTGAAGATACACACAAAGGTTTAATCCATCGTTTACAAGCCAAACGCCTATTCGCCAAGCCTTACACCGCCACATATTGGCAAGATCAAGCCTTTCGAAAGCGCTTGGTCTATGAGAATCAAACCATTGATGAATCATCAGCACTTCATGGTTGTTTGCTTGGTGATGCACGTATTCCTCATGGCGTGCAACCCTTGGCAATCCATCGCGATGGATTATCTTTGATTCCTCATGATGATTTGCAACTACAAGCTGGCGATGAGATTGCCATGTTATTGCGCCCTGAACGTATTCAAGAACAACAAACCCTTATTTTGCCCCCTGCCACAGACTATAGCATAATAAGCGCGCAAGATAAGGCTATCGAGAGCTAAAGCTGCAAACACTACGCACACGCTTTGCCCCCAGCCCTACAGGCTTATTGCATGTTGGCAATGCTTTTTCAGCGCTTCAATGCCAACAATGGGCAGATACGCATCAAGCCCAACTCTTACTTCGCATTGAAGATATTGATTTTACTCGCTGCAAAGCTTCATACGCTCAAGCCATCATCGATGATTTGAGATGGTTGGGTATTCACTTTGAACCCCACATTCGCTACCAAAGCCAGCATTTGGAAACATACCAAATCGCACTTTCACAATGGCAAGAACAAGGGCTTATTTATCCTTGCTTTTGCACACGAAAAGATATTCAACAATCACAACATCATAAAACCCATCACATTGTAAATCGCGCCCTATCCGATACTTATCCTGGCACTTGCCGAGATATCGCTGCATCCCAACGCAAAAGGCTTATGCAGGAAAAGCCCTTTGCATGGCGGCTGGATATTCAGCAAGCACAACAGCATCTGCCCACAGAACTTTTCTGGATGGATGAGTGCTCTCGCCGACATATGGTGGATATACCCTCACTCGGTGATTTTATCATTGCACGCAAAGATATTGGTATCAGCTATCATCTTGCCGTGGTTATCGATGATGCATTGCAAAGCATCACACATGTTATTCGTGGGCAAGATTTATTCAGCAGCACTGCCATTCATCGCTTACTACAAGCGCTTTTAAACCTGCCATCACCAATATACCAACATCATGCACTTATTCAGGATATCAATGGCAAACGCCTCGCCAAACGCAATCAATCCACCACCCTAAGAAGCTTAAGAAAAGCAGGCTTATCCCCAAATCATCTACAGCATTTTTTACAACAAGAACCCTATATTTGGCCATTTGAACATCATGCCCAAGCCGCTAAAATTGCCGAACAGCTTGGCAGCTACGCTTAAATCCACCACCATACGCACCATCTTAGATGTAGAGGACGTTATTCTTGGTAAGTATTCTTGATTTGATTGGCAACACCCCTATGATAGAAATTAAAAATATCACACGTGACTTGCCTGATAATATCCGTATTTTTGCAAAGCTGGAGCGATTCAATCCTGGTGGTTCTGTTAAAGATAGGCCCGCTTTGCATATGATTCAAACAGGCATTACAAGCGGCGAGCTTACCAAAGACAAAATCATTTTAGATTCCACCTCTGGCAATACTGGCATTGCATTGGCAATGATTGGTGCCGCTCTGGGCTATCAAGTTCGTTTGGTGATGCCTGCCAATGTATCTGAAGAACGCAAGCGTATGTGCCTCGCCTATGGTGCAGACTTAATCTTTTCCGATCCTTTAGAAGGCTCTGATGGTGCCATTTTAGAAGCGCGTCGTATTTATGAGAGCGATAAGGCTAAATACTTTAAACCCGATCAATACAACAACCCAGCCAACCCTGAAGCGCATGAAAAAACAACAGGTCCAGAAATTTGGCGAGATAGTCAGAAAAAAATCACCCATTTTATCGCATCCTTAGGCACATCTGGCACACTGGTGGGCACGGGTCGTTTTTTAAAAGAAACCAACCCCGATATTCAAATTATTGCTGCTGAACCAGACTCGCCCTTTCATGGTATTGAAGGGCTAAAACATATTGCGTCAAGTATTGTGCCCGGTATTTATGATGCTTCTGTTCACGACCAATTGATTGGCGTGGATACCGATAGAGCTTATCAATTAACCCAGCGTCTAGCATCTGAAGAAGGTATTCTATGCGGTCAGTCTTGCGGCTGTGCACTGGCAGCAGCATTAAAAGTGGCTCAAGAACTCAAGCAAGCACAAAAATCAGGCTATATTGTCGCCATCTTCCCTGATGGCGGTGAAAAATATTTAAGCACTGCGGTGTTCGCAAGTGATCAAGTCTATGATGGTGCAGGTATTTAGAGGTTACTCCACTCTGCAATGCTGCAGTCAAAAAGACAAACGCACCACGAAGAACATAGAGAACATGAAGAAACAATGTCACACCACCGATGCAAAAACATCTCTCCTGTCATTCCGAGCGAAACCGAGGAATCTTTAATCATGTGCATCTAACAAGATTTCTCCGCTACGGTTGAAATGACCCTTTCCCCTTGCGATAGCTCGACTAAACATTAGCTTCCAAAAAGAAAAGGCGCAGTAAACACTGCGCCTATCTTTATTCACATCCAAGGCTACATTAATAGCCCTTGGTGAATTCAGTTTTATGACATTTCGGACAAGGTGGAATACGCCCAGTTTTCTTAAAATGCATAGAATGCCCACAATCTTTACATGTCAATGTGCCCGCACTGGTAATTTCACCCGAACGGCAAGAAAGAGACTCACCAGCTTTTTCAGCTGCACCAGATAATGCAGAACCTGCAGCCTGCAACAATGATACAATGGATGCCAACGCACCTGTACCAATACGTGCTGGATTGAATTTAACCTTTGCCTCATCACGCACTGTGCTAGCGATTTGACCAAAATCACGTTCCAAGAAACCTTTGAGTTTTTGACCTCTCTCTTCAGTAAAAGCACCTGCCGCTGTCAATTGTTGTCTAGCCTTTTCCATGGCTGCTTGTGCCACCTCTGTTGTTTTCTCTGCACCTGATTCAAACAATTCTTTAAATTTTGCAGCCAGTTCATCATATTGATCTGCTTCTTCACCACTGATGGCAGCATCATCCATATGCTCAATCACAGCCTCACCAAACTCAGAGGTTGAAAGTTTCACTGCCCCATCCATCAAACGCTCAAAATCATAGGTCACTGTTTTGGCCTGAATCGCACCATTGGTGCCTTTAATGACCAAATCGGCAGCCTCTGTCCAGCCCATATAACGCAGCATCATTTCACCTGAAAGCACCACTGACGATGGATTGACCATATTTTTACCAGCATACTTTGGTGCTGTGCCATGCGTGGCTTCAAAAATTGCGTGACCTGTCGTATAATTGATATTCGCACCTGGTGCGATACCAATGCCACCCACCTGAGCTGCCAAAGCATCTGATAAATAGTCACCGTTCAAATTCAAAGTCGCAATCAC
>JALWPO010000307.1 GCA_026994965.1 Mariprofundaceae bacterium
CAAGTTCGTGAAGTAGGGGTTGCCAGTCTCCTTGCTCTGAAGCTGTGTCAATGGCTTCTAAGACCTCATGTACCTCTTCTAAGGTATAACGCCGCAAACTTTCAATGGTTTGCTCTTTATCCCATGGACACTCTTCGCGTAATACCTTCATAAGCTTATCCAACTTATCAAAGCTATTGGTAATATGGTTAATTCTATCGGGCATATATAGACCTTCGAGTACTTACAAGCATAAGGGGATGTAACATATTCGCGTGAAACAATTATGCAAGTAACATATTGATATTTTTATTTAACTTATTGTTATTACATGGCTATTCTGATTTACATGCATGCTATCATTTTTATATAACTTTACATAATATCCATTATGCGACGTTATATATTTATTCCTGAAAGGAAGAAATAGAATTAAATTCATCCTTACCTTCAACCAGCAATCCAATCAGAAATCATAAAAATCGATTCTAAGCCCTTTTTAGAATTTCTGAATGGTTATCTATGCCAAACTATCCAGCATGTTGTCTTAAACTGTCATTCCGAGCGAAGCCGAGGAATCTGTCATAGATATTGTCTACAAGATGTCTCAACTACGTTCGACAGTGGATGATTCAATTTGCACACAGACCAAAACGACGATTGGCATTATCCGTGGTCAATGCTGCCAATTGCTCAAGGCTTATACCACGAACCTCTGCAATGCATTCTGCAACATGGCGTACAAAGGTCGGCTCATTGCGTTTGCCTCGCATGGGAACTGGCGCCAAATATGGTGAGTCTGTTTCAATCAAAATGGCTTCTTCAGGCACTTTCGCTGCGACTTCTCGCAATTTATCATTGCGTTTGAATGTTACATTACCCGAAAATGAAATAGACATCCCCATATCCAATGCCTTTTGGGCTGAAAGCCAGCCCGATGAGAAACAATGCATAATACCGCCACAATCTTCGATATTTTCTTCATCAAGTATGCGCAAACACGCCTCATCAGCATCGCGCATATGCACAATCACAGGCTTTTGAAGCTGGTGTGCAGCCTGAATATGTGCACGAAAACGCAAGGCTTGCACCTCTGCATCCACATGATGACGAAAGAAATCCATGCCAGTTTCACCAATTGCAACACACTTTTCATGCCTTGCAAGCTCACATATCTGCTCCACAGTTGGCTCTTGTTGCACTTCATGATTGGGATGAATACCCACTGAAAACCATACATTTTCTCGATGTTCCACCAACGCCATCAATCGCTCCCTCTGCTCCAATTCAACAGCAACGGTAACAATACGATTTACCCCTGCTTCTTGCATACGATGGAACACATCATCCCTATCCTTATCAAAATGCTCAAAGTCAATATGGCAATGGGTGTCAAAAAATTGCATATTAGCCTACCATAACCTGCTTTAAATGTGACAGCGTCACGCATTCAACAGCTTTAAGATCATGTTTATTACTTATCACTTCAATCGCAGGTGCATCTCGCTCCCCAAATTCTGAAACGACTAAATCCGCACCCTCAAAATTCTGATTGGCAGTATATCCATTGACTGTAACCACGCATTTTAGCCCTGCAGCTTGCGCCGAAAGCCAGCCATTACTGGAATCTTCCAATGCCAAAGTATTTTCAGCAGGCATGCCTAATGCTTCAAGAGCATAGTTATAAATATCTGGTGCTGGTTTTTTATGCGGTACAATATCCCCTGCTGCTAATACAGCAAAACGATCAAACCATTCTTTTCCCAATGCATGTTCAATTAAGGCATGCAATGCAGCTGGCGTTGTTGTGGTGGCTACGCCTAGGGTGATACCATCCTGATACGCGCCTTCTAATAAGCGAAGTACGCCTGAACGCAGTGGAATCAATCCATCTGCGATAAGGGTTTGATAATGAATGGTTTTTCTGGCATGCAACTCAGCAATCTTTTCATAAGGCATATCGGGCATATAACCGCGTTCAATATCAAATTGTATACGCTCCTTTCCACCTGTGACCTTTAATAATTCACCATATGTAGCAATATCCCATTGCCTTTCTATACCTGCTTCTTTAAAGGCCATATTAAAAGCAACCCTATGACCATCGCGCTCGGTATCAGCAAGCGTTCCATCCACATCCCATAACATACATTTTAATTCTGGCATATATCCCCCTCCCCTTTGAATCCCTACTCGAAAATTGAAATCCAAAACCTTATCATTGCGCTATGACATCAAAGACTATCATTGCGCCCGACATACAAACAGAAAAACCTGCATTGAAAAAGCCACCTATGTATAAGGTTATCATGTTTGATGATGAATACACACCCATGGACTTTGTGGTGGCATTATTGGTGCGTTATTTTCAACATGATGAGCAAAGTGCTACAAATATTATGCTGCATATTCATCATCATGGTATGGGTATTTGTGGTATTTACCCTAAAGATATTGCTGAGAGTAAAGTCGCACAGGTGGAGGCATGTTGCCGTCAACAAGAATATCCACTACGCTGTAGCTTTGAACAGCATTTAGATGAGGAATCATAAATATGGGTATATTAAGTCAAGATCTTGAGCAATCACTCAATGATATTTTCAGATTGGCACACCAGCGCCGCAATGAATTTGTCACTGTTGAACATTTACTGCTTGGCTTATTGGATAATAAGTCTTCGCGCCATGTTTTAGAGGGGTTAAACGTTGATATTCAGAATCTGAGAAATGAGATTGAAGGCTTTATCCAAGAGCATGCAACCATATTACCAGAAGATGAGGGTGAAACCATTGCTAGTGTAGGTTTACAGCGAGTGATTCAGCGCGCTGTGATGCATGTACAGGCTGCTGGCAAACAAGAAGTCACAGGCGCTCATGCTCTTGTAGCTATTTTTTCTGAAAAAGATTCCCATGCTGTTTATTTTTTAAATCAAACAGGTATTACACGCTTGGATGTTGTGACCTTTATTTCCCATGGCGCATTAAGTTTACCTGGTGACGATGAAGAAGCACAAACAGAAACACAGAGGCAAAAAACAGAAGGTACCCCATCCCCACTTCAACGCTTTTGCGCCAATTTAACAGAACGTGCAAAAGCAGGTAAAATTGATGCTTTGATTGGTCGTGATGAAGAATTATCACGCTGTATGCATATCCTTTGTAGAAGACGTAAAAACAACCCTTTATTGGTGGGTGAAGCAGGTGTCGGGAAGACTGCTTTAGCTGAAGGTTTGGCATTGCGTATTGTTAATCAAGAAACACCTGAATTTTTGCATGGCACAAAAATATTTTCATTGGATATGGGTGCACTTTTGGCAGGTACAAAATACCGTGGTGATTTTGAAGAACGTTTGAAATCTGTGCTTCAAGCCTTTGAAAAAGAAGATAAAGCCATTTTATTTATTGATGAAATTCATACCATTATTGGTGCTGGCGCTGCCAATGGCAGTGCCATGGATGCATCTAATTTACTCAAACCTGCACTTGCTAATGGTGAGCTTAGATGTATTGGTGCAACCACATACCAAGAATACCGCCGTTTATTTGAGAAAGAAGCAGCACTTTCCCGTAGGTTCCAAAAAATTGATTTGGAAGAGCCAAGCATTGATGACACTGTTGAAATACTCAAAGGGCTAAAGGTTAAATTAGAAGAACATCACGATATTCATTATAGCCAAGCCGCCATTTCCACAGCAGCTAAATTGGCATCGCGCTATATTCAAGATAGACATTTGCCTGATTCAGCTATTGATGTGTTGGATGAAGCGGGTGCAGCGGTGCATTTGCAACCTGAAAACAAACGTAAAAAACAAATCAATATTACTGATATTGAAACAACCATTGCCAATATGGCGCGTATTCCTGCGCGTCAAGTTTCCTCAAGCGATAAACAAAGCCTTGAACATCTTGAGCGTAATCTAAAACTATCTATTTTTGGGCAAGATCATGCGATTGAACAGCTTACAGCTAGCATACGTCTATCGCGTGCTGGCCTATCACAGCCCAATAAACCCATTGCCAGCTTCTTATTTTCTGGACCTACAGGTGTAGGGAAAACTGAAGTTGTTCGCCAACTCTCGCGTATCATGGGCATAGAATTGATTCGCTTTGATATGTCTGAATATATGGAAGCCCATGCTGTATCTCGCTTGATTGGTGCTCCTCCAGGCTATGTAGGATATGAACAAGGTGGATTGTTAACCGATGCGGTGAATAAACATCCCCATGCTGTACTTTTGCTTGATGAAATGGAAAAAGCGCACCAAGATGTATTTAACATCCTCCTGCAAGTGATGGATCATGGAAAACTCACCGATAACAATGGTCGTTCTGCTGACTTTAGACATATTATTATTGTCATGACCAGCAATGCGGGCGCTTTTGAAATGCAACAAAATGCTATTGGTTTTAATCCGCAGAATAATCAAGGACGCGATGAAGAAGCTATTAAACGCTTATTTTCACCTGAGTTTCGCAATCGTTTGGATAGCATTATTCCATTTTCTCCATTGCAAGAAGATACCATCTTGCATGTGGCGGATAAATTCCTTGTTGAATTGGAATTGCAATTGCTTGAAAAGAAAGTTGAATTGGAAATCAGTGATGCAGCTCGCAGTTGGCTAGCAAAACATGGGCATGATGTGCTCATGGGGGCTCGTCCAATGTCACGTCTAATTCAAGATAAAATCAAAAAACCATTAGCAGATGCTATTTTGTTTGGCGCACTTCAAAAAGGTGGTAAAGCAGTCATCACCTTGGCGGATGAAGAGATTCATATTGAATACCCTTCCACTGTGCATGCATGAAGCCTAAAAAAAAGCCCAAAAATTATACCGATGGCTTTGTATCTTCATCACAACAAGCCATTTATATGCAACCCATTGGTGTGGTTCATAGCCCTTTCAAAGAGCGTTTTGCAGCACCAAGGCAAGCTGAATTAAATTCAGGCGTGCAAGCTCGCATTGTATTGGATGCAGGCTTTAATTTTGAGCAAGCATTATCTGATTTGCATACATTTACACATATATGGGTGCTGTATTGGATGCATTTAAATCAAGGGTGGAACCCTACAGTGATGCCACCTCGTGGCTCAGATGTACGGCGTGGTCTTTTTTCAACCCGTGCCCCCCATAGACCCAATAGCATTGGTTTATCCGTTGTTTCACTCAAGAAAATTGAGAAAAGAACGTTATGGATTGAAGGCTTGGATATGCTTGATGGCACACCTGTCTTGGATATTAAACCTTATCTTCCCTATGCAGATTGCATTGAGCATGCCTCACATGGCTGGTTAGACCCTGATACTGCATTTCAATATCCCAATCGCACGCCATGAATCAAAAACAAAGTCAAATATATACATTCTTTGAAGAGCTTGGGCATGGTGGTATGGGTACTGTTTATCGCGCCCAAAAGCATGATACTCAAGAAGAAGTTGCCATTAAAATATTGCATAAAGAACTGTTACATGATGAAAAACAAATCAAACGATTTGAGCGAGAATCACGTACACAAGGCAATATTCAACATGCCAATGTTGTTCAGTTTATTGATGTTTATAAGCAAGGTGAAAACTTAGGCATCATCATGGAGCTGCTTAAAGGCTGCTCATTAAAGCAATACGCCAAACACCATGGCAAATGCAGCATGGGTGAAATTCAGCATATCATAACAGATGCATTGCAAGGCCTAAATGCAGCACATCGTGCCGGTATCACCCACAGGGATTTGAAACCATCCAATCTGTTTTTATGCAATGATGGGCATATCAAAATTATGGACTTTGGCTTGGCAAAAAGTGATATAAGCCAAGATGATATTACCGATGCAGGAAACAACCCTGTTGGCAGCTATTATTTTATGGCACCTGAACAAATTCTAGGACAAACCGCTGATGCCAGAACTGATTTGTATGCCATGGGTATTATTCTTTTTAAATTGGCAACAGGTGAACTTCCATTTATTGCACATGGTGGTGGTGAATTTGAGATTATGGAAAAACAGGTTCGCCAAGCCGCACCTGACCCAGCAAGTATTGCTCCGGAAATCTCTGATGCATTATCTGCAATTATTCTTCATTTGTTGGAAAAAGACCCTGAAAATCGTTTTCAGAATTGTGAAGATTTATTGCAAGCTATGGAAATATTGGGCGAGACCGAAACACCATCCTTACAAGGCAAAAGGGAAATTAAACAGTTTTCAGATTTACAATATCAACCCAATAAAACCATAAGTAATAGCCAAGTTCATCATTTAAACCATCATGAAGACAAAGATGATGATATTCAAAAACATACCTTGCTTTGGGTATTTCAACATACATCACCCAATATGCCTGAAACACCTCCTTTGGATTTAACTTCGCCACCCAGTATTGCACCCTCAACACTGCAAAAGTTGCGCCAAGCGATTCAAAGCATCCCACCTTTACCTGAAATATGGCATGAAATTCAGGGTGTTTTAAATGATTCCGATGCAGCGGCATCAGATTTGGCAAAATGGGTTGAGAAAGACCCTATTCTGACAGCGCATGTATTAAAATTATGTAATTCTGCGGCGTATGCCATGCCCAACACAGCGCCTGTTACTCAGGTTGCCTTAGCACTCACGCGATTGGGTATGGATACTGCACAAGATGTGATTTTACAAATGCTTATCCCTGAATTCAACAGTGATGAAAATACAGATGAGGTGCAATACTTATATTTCCATGCTCAAGCAACAGCCCTATTTACACGTGCTTTGGCTGATCATAGTCAAATGATAGACAAAGGCTCTGCCAGCTTGTTTGGTATGCTGCATGATATTGGTAAACTGGTGATTTTACACATAGAAGAAAAAGATAAAATTGAACAATTGCGAGATAGTATTGTGCAAGGAACACCAGCGCTTAAAGCAGAATGGGATGTGCTGGGTTATACACATATTGATGCAGGTATGATGTTGGCACTGCATTGGAAGCTACCGCGCAGCATACACCATTTTATTTATTATCATCATCACCCATGCTGGCATCACATGGATACTTGGCCACATGATGTTCAGCCAGCAATTATGTTGGTGCATTTATCGCATTTGATGCTTTCTGATATGCTTGCAAATCAAAATACCAGCAATATTTGGCAGCATGCTATACGTACACATGTGCCAGAAAGTAAAAATATGATGTATAAAATACTACATTTACCCGTTAATGATGTGGCACTGTATAGCCAAATGGAACAAGATTTGAAGCGCTTATGCTTACAATTCCCTTCTATTTTTCAACAAGATGAGGAAGTGTAACATCCCATCCTGCATCAACAGCTCTTGCCAACATTTCAGGTGTATCCACATCAAAGCTTGCATCCAACACATAGGCTTTGAAATGCGCTTTCTCAATCAAGGCCAAGCTTTGCTTTAGAACCAAATCTGAACTCCAGGAGATGCCCTTAAAAAGCTTAGGATAAGGCTGTTTCATCGCAATCAAATCATAACCACCATCTTCCACCGCACCCAAGACCACCTCGTAGCCCTTTTGCAATAATGCTGCTGTATCATATAAACGTTTATCCGCCATATGTGGCGAGTCTGTACCTAAAAATAAAAGCGCATACTCATTTTTGTTTTCAAGCCTTTCCATCAAAAATACCATTCTCTCCCCTAAATCACCTTCACCTTGTGGATAAACAGGTAAGTCGAATGATTCAAAAAAGGGGTGGTTTATATCATCCACCGCCAAACATACATGCTTGAATATACGCTTTGCACGCTCAATCACAGTTTTTGCCATTACACAATGCAATGCTGTGGCTTGTTGGGCTGTATATTTTGCCATCAATCGTGTTTTAACACGCCCTTCTACAGGCGCTTTGCACATGATAATCGCTTGAATATGCTGTATTTTAGCGGGCATGCTTATACATTTGAGAAAGTTTTTCGAGTGTAACACCACAAGCATATAAAAGGCGCAATGTCCACATCAGGGCAACAGTTTTCAAAATACCATATTTTTCCCAGCGACGACTAGAAGTAACTACTTTATTTTTCAAACAAATAAGCTTTCCATAGCCCTTTAAACGCTTTGAAAATTCCACATCTTCCATCAATGCCTGCTCAGGGAACCCCCCCATCTCTTCAAACACAGAGCGCCGCACAAATTGGCATTGATCACCTGTAGAAATACCTGTTAAGCATGAACGAATATTCATCATGGTTTCAATCACGCGAAACATCCAATGCTTACCTGATAATTGAACATCAAAATGCCCACCTACAATATCATGGTGATTTATTGCCTCCTTTAAAGCTTGAATATGACTTGAAGACATAGATGTATCTATATGAATAAAAAGAAGAATATCACTCTTGCACTGGCTTGCACCGACATTCATTTGCTTTGCTCTTCCTGAGGGGCTTTGGATAAGGTTTACACCCAATTCACGTAAAATATCCTGCGTAGCATCGCTGGAGCCGCCATCAACGATATACAATTCATCGCAAGGCAATGATTGCAAAGCTTTTGCATATGCCTTTACCACTTTTTCTTCATTCCATACAGGTACAATCACAGCCAAACTGGGCGTATTCATGATTCAATGTGCAATGCAGCCCAACCACTCCCCTGCTCTCGAAAATTGGTCACTTGACCTCGCCATAATCGAGCTGCAAGCGCAATCAAACTCTCCCCATGCATATATAGACGAATATCTAATTTATATGCCCTATCCCCATCACTGATTTGACTTGCAGGCACATAGGCTTGAACCACAGTTGTATTCAAATCCAATGCATCAAAGCGTTTTCGACTCATGGATTTACCTAATAAAACACCTTTACCACCATGGCGTGCAGTAGGCTTAAAAACCCATTGTTTACGCCCTTTCCATATCTGTTCTAAATCACATTCAGACAACAAATGAATCTCTGGTACAACTTGACGTACAAGCGCCAATTCATCATCCGATAAACAATGCTCTAACAAGCCATGATGCCACCAATCCACCATACGCGCTTTATCACCCAATAAAGCATAACTGCGAGGATGTGGATTGAGCGCAATCTGCCCTTGCATCAAGGCTGAACGGAGATGTACAAGCGCTTCACTATCCAAATAGAAATCAGTATGCCTATTGTAAATACCATCCAAACGCTTATTTTGTACATATAAACCATCACTTCGTGCTTCAATATCCTTAGGGCTGACCAAAAACACAACACGCCCATCACTGCGAAGCAAATCAGCGTAATGTTGCATTTCAGGATACATATATTGTGTTTCAATATCCTCATCCATAATGGCTATGGTTTGCCATGAAGGCGGAAACATATGCAATAAACGTGTTTCTAAGGGTTGCGAGAATGCTTCAATCTTGGGCTGTGGTAACCATTGATTTTGACCAATATGCAACCCACCTGCATTATTATTAATTTCAATGAGTTTGGGACCATGATCTGTCAAATGAAAATCAAAACCCATCAATATGGAAGCCTCATCATGCATGGCATCTGCGGTTGATGGAAGCTTATCGGATAATGCCTGAATATAAGCGGGATAACGTTTAAGACGAAACATCAAGCGTGCAAAAGCGAGCATCTGCTCCAATGTATGGGCTGAAATAGGAACTTCTTTTAAAGCGGCAAGTGTATTCACGCGGCATATGCTATCCGAAAGCATGCTTCTATGTACAATGTCGCAATGAATACTGATACACCACAGCTAGCAAGCTTATCTTTAAACGATTTAAAAACATATGTGATGGCATGGGATTTTCCTGCCTTTCGAGCCAAGCAGATTTTAGACTGGCGCAATAAAGGCATTCTAAACCCTGATGATATGAAAAATATACCGCAAGATTTACGCAATCAATTACAAGAAAAGCTATATTGTAATCCACTTACATTGATACAGCGCCAATGTTCTGAAGATGGAACGCGTAAATACCTGTTTGGTTTGCAAAGTGGCAAAACCATTGAAACCGTACTTATTCCTGATGCAGAGCGCGCCACTGTTTGCATATCTTCACAAGTTGGTTGTGTGTTGGATTGTCCTTTTTGTCATACAGGCACACAAAAATTTGAAGCTAATTTAACAGCAGGTGAAATTATCGCACAAGTATTGGCGGTGAAAGAAGATTTGCGAAATAACCCTCTATCATCGGATTTGCACGATCAAGTCACACATATTGTTTATATGGGTATGGGCGAGCCTATGGCGAATGAAGATGGTGTACACACCAGTTTAAAGATACTCATGGCCAATGATGGTCTGCATATTTCACGTCGTCGAATCACAGTTTCCACATCGGGTTTGATACCACAAATCCATCGCTTGGGTGAAAAACACCCTGTGAATTTGGCTATTTCATTACACTCAGCCTTAAATCATAAGCGTGATACACTTGTACCCATCAATCAAAAATATCCGCTTCAACAACTTCGAGCATGCCTTAATCAATATCCATTGCCTCACCAACGTCATATTACTTTGGAATATTTAATGCTTGATGGCATCAATGATCGTGAGGAAGATTTGAAAGCTATTATTAAGTTTGTGAATCCAGAGCGTGAACGTATCAATCTGATTCGTTTTAATGATTATCCTGGAAGTCCATACAAAGGCACACCGACAGCAAGCATGGATAAATTTGCAAAACACTTGATTTCTAAAGGTATTCGTGCAACGGTAAGGCGGTCACGTGGTCAAGATATTATGGCGGCCTGTGGTCAGCTTAAATCATCGGGCATGATAAAGATGTAACGGCTTATTGGGATGGGGGAAGTATGACGGGGAAAATCCGTACTGGCATTATTGGTGGCAGTGGTTTGTATGCTATTGATGGGCTTGAAGTGATTGATGAGTTAGATATCCATACACCTTGGGGTAAACCTTCTGCCCCACTACTATTAGCTAAGTTACATAATCAAGAGGTTGTGTTTCTTCCTCGTCATGGTCGCAACCATGATATCCCACCCCATAAAATCAATTATCGCGCTAATATTTATGCCTTAAAATTGGCAGGCGTTTCTCGAATCATTTCTGTTTCCGCCGTTGGATCTTTACGCGAAGATATCGCTCCCGGTGATTTTGTATTGGTGAATCAATTGATTGATCAAACCATCAATCGTGAAAAAACATTCTTTGATGGGCCCATTGTTGCCCACGTTTCCATGGCAGATCCTATATGCCACTGCTTGCAAGATACTTTATTTCAAGCATCACAGAAATCAGGTATTCGTACTCATAAGAATGGTACTTACCTTGTCATGCAAGGGCCTCAATTTTCCACGCGTGCAGAATCCATGCTTTATCGTTCATGGGGATTGGATGTGATTGGTATGACCAATATGCCAGAAGCCAAGCTCGCTAGAGAAGCTGAGATGTGTTACGCCACCATTGCGATGTGCACCGATTATGATTGCTGGCATGAAGAAGAGGATAATGTATCTGTGAGCTCCGTCATTGAAGTGATGCATGCAAATGTGGAAAAAGCACATATGCTACTGCATCATTTCTTTCAACAAACCCAACAAGCAACATGTGCATGTAATCAGGCATTGGAGCACGGTGTTTTTGCAGACTTAAGCAAGCAAGATGATGATGCTATCCGCCCTATTCATGCACTTGTGGAGCGGTTCTTATCATGAAATATATACGTTATATCACCACCCTACTGGTATGCACTTCTCTATTACTCTCTTGTCAAAGCGCTGGCACGCGTATGGATACGGACAAACAAAATAAACGTGCAAAAATCCATTATCAAATTGGATTGGACGCTCTAAATCGAGGGCAATTAGCTAAGGCTTTTGATGAGCTTATGAAATCCAATAGTATATTACCCAAACAACCCGAAGTCCTGGATGCACTGGCTTATGCTTGGCGACTTCGTGGGGATTTGAAGCAATCTGAAGCTTTTTATAAACAAGCCATTGCTGCTGGTGCTGGCTCTTCAACCTATACCAATTATGGTGGTTTGCTGGTAGCTCTAAAACGCTATCAAGATGCTAAAAAAATGCTCAATAAAGCTTTGGAAGATCCGCGCTATCGCAATCAATACATAGCACAGATTCATTTGGGTGATGCTTTATTGGGCTTGGGGCAATTTGATGATGCCATTAAGAGCTATCGTCTTGCGGGTTTATTGAATCCACAACAAGGCATATCCCAATTAAGAGAAGCCAAAGCTTATGTGCAAACCCAGCGTTTTAATTATGCATTTGCCCTTTATGAAACCATCTTGCGCAAAACACCAAACAATCGACCTGCTTTGGAAGGCTTGATAGATTTATTACATCAACAGCCTAATATCGAAATCGCACGAAAATATATTTCTGCTTATATTGAGCATGAAAAAGAACCATTGAATCGAGCTTGGGCAGAAGATGAACTAACGCACTTGGGTCAACAACATTGAATACACCAAGCGTTGAAGGTACCAACTGCGAAAGCACGGCAACTTCACGTGAAGAAGCTCTGAATTGTATTGCCAAACAGCTTTGTGAAGCACGTAAAAAAGAAAATATCACCATTGATACAGCTGCCCATGCATTGAAATTGCGAAAAATCTACCTTGAAGCTTTGGAATCAGGTGATTGGTCAGACATGCCTGGAGAAGTGTATGCCATTGGTTTTTTACGCCAATATGCTGATTATCTTCACTTGGATTTAGGCTCATCCATTGAAAAACTTAAATCAGGGCAATATCAGTTCACCAAGCCTTTAACCTTTCCTGATCCACCCATTGCACCGGCCAAAAAATGGGCGCTTGCGGCTCTGCTACTATTTATTGTACTATTTATTGGCTTCAACAGCTTTGATGAATCCCCTACTACTCCGCTGCCATCACAATTGATGCAGGAATCTGCACAGCATACCCTTGCTTCTGAGCCATCACGAGCAATGAATATTCAGCAAAGTATTAAAGAAAATACAACTACGAAAGTGGATACACCTGCGATTGAACCCCCTAAATCCAGCCTTATCACCACAGCGCAACAGCACAAACAACCCTCCATGTACACCTATCGATTAAAAGCTGTTACAGGCGATGTTTGGCTGCAATTGCATGAAGCAGGCAATCCACCCATTTTGGTACGCGAAGCCTTATTGAAAAAAGGTCAAATGATGGAACTTAGCCATAACAAACCATTATTGCTTGATAGTGGTAATGCATTAGCATTACAGATTGATTTAAATGGTAAGCGCATTGTTCAAGCAGGAAGTTTAGGTGAAAAGAACAAGGTATTGCATGCTTATGCCCTGCAACCCAAAACAACCCAACCATAAGACTCATCACACACTCCATATA
>JALWPO010000308.1 GCA_026994965.1 Mariprofundaceae bacterium
ATCAAATATGCCTGCCCAAAATAGGCAACGCCTTTGATGACATACAGACCAATAACCGCAATGGGAATGATATAAATATATTCAGGGTTTTTCCCCGAAAGGGCATGATCCAATGCGGGCTGCAATAGCCATGCCATACCAGCAGTAGTCGCTGCTAGCAAAACCATACAGAGCATCGCCACAATTAAACGTCCCGTATAAGGTTTTAAAAATTCCAATAGCCGTTTATACAATGTATAACCTACCCTTATTTAATCATAACAAAGCAATCTATTACGATGCATTGGCTTTTGTAGCGCTATGCTCCATAAATAACATACCCATGCGTCGGAAAAAATTCTGACTTGCTTTAAAAAGTGCGGTTGCCAAGCGCTGCTGATGCTTAGCACTTTTTAATTTTCGTTCTTGTTTGGGATTTGAAATAAAATCCAACTCCACCAATACACTAGGAATCTCAAGCGCCCCTAACACAACAAAACGCGCACGTTTCGGCGCATTATACTTAATCGTTCCAACCTTTTTCATTTGCACCAAAACACTTTCAGCCAGCAGTTGCGAACTATTTAGACTGTCTCGTTTTGCCATGTCACCTAAAATATTCCTCACCATAGGGTCATCCACTCTAGCTTCAGGCATGACACCACCAATTGCATCTGCCGCATTTTCTTTAGCAGCCAGTGCAACAGCCACCTTATCTGCAGTCACACCCCGCTCAGCTAAGGTGTAAACACTAGCACCTTTCACAGTTCTTGTTCGCACCGCATCTGCATGAATACTAATCATCAAATCTGCGTGCGCTTTTCTCACCAGTCTCACTCTCTGCTTCAGCGGTACAAAATAATCACCTTTACGAATCAATACAGCACGCATACCTGGCTTACTATTGATGATAGCCGCTAACTTTCTCGCTACATGTAGCGTTACATCCTTTTCTTTTAAACCATTATACCCTATCGCTCCAGGATCTTCTCCACCATGCCCTGCATCAACAGCAATAACAATTTCATGTGCTGCTTTTTGTTTTGCCACCTTTACACTTTTTTTACCAGCTTTCGCCTGTTCTCGGAGCAAATCTACAACCAATCTATAAGGTTTATTATGCATAGGTTTAAGTAAGAATGAGCGCATACCCACCTTTTCTTTCACATCCAAAACCACACGCAAAACACCTTTTTTAGGTATCCCATAGCGTAATGATTTTACTACTGGGTCAGGAAGATTTAATGCCGTGGGTTGATGCAGCATACGTGTCTTTTTTATATCAATCACAACACGTTCAGGCGAATGCAAAGAAAATACTTCATAATCAATATGATGATTTAAATCGAATACAACCCTTGTATGATCTGGAGCTGTCCATAATCGCACATCCTTAATATCCGCTGCATACACATGCAGAGGTGCAATCATTAAACAAAAAAAGACAAACAAACGCATCCATAAACTTTTCATTGTAACAATACTTGCGAGCCATCTTCACTTTGCAAGTAATTCTGTTTATTCTCCTGTTCTTTTTCACGTTGAATAAATAATGCCACCATTAAAAGACCAATCAAAATCATAAATGGTTCCATAATCCTCACAATAATAAACGTGTTGGCACCAATAGCATGTACCATCAAACCAGCGAAACCACACAAA
Organism: Mariprofundaceae bacterium; assembly: GCA_026994965.1. Lineage (GTDB taxonomy): Bacteria > Pseudomonadota > Zetaproteobacteria > Mariprofundales > Mariprofundaceae. The sequence goes on from JALWPO010000308.1 coordinate 1,642, forward strand.
GCTCCCAACGAAGCGCCTTTGAGTGAACTATCTTCTATTTCATCATAACACTGTCGTAACAAATCCCATATTCGTTTTAAAAACCATAAAAATAATAGTAGCCCTAGCATGCCTGATTCAAGCAATACACGCGGATATTGTGCATCCAAGAATGGCCCTCCAGTTACACCCACACCCAACACAGGATACTGTGGAAAATACTTGGTTAAAACAGCGCTCCAAGATTTAAGTCGCTCGGTTGTAGATGTATCAATTTTCACACCAGCCACAGCCAATTGTCCGCTTTGCTCGGATTGATTAAAAGTGAACATCACTCGATTTACCACATTCTGAGGCAGCACGAATGGCATAAGTACAGCACCTACCAAGCAACCCGCTATAAGTAAGCGCTTATTTTTTGATAAGAAAATAAAAAATAAAATAGAAACCATAAATGAAAGGTATGAACTACGTGACTCAGTAAATGCCAAAGGGACAAGAATAATACCCATAATGATAAGCAGTGTGTACCATCGCTTACTCTTCTCTGTATGCAAAAACATACCTAAGACTATGGAGAACATAAAAACCAAATAACCGCCAAAGGTATTAGGTTCACCTAACTCACCTTCAAATGGTGCAGATACACGTGCTCCAGACGGAATTTGCATAATACCTGCCAAACTTGCAATCACACATGTGATAATCATAATGAGTAGATAACGTTTAATGGACTCTTGATCATGCAAATGGTTGATAATCATATAAAATAGCACAAAATATTCTAAATATTTTACAACAAAGAAAAGTCCATATACCCCTACACGACCAGCAAATAAGCCAATTAACGTACTCATTAATGTAAAGCCCCAATACATCGCAATCGGCTGATTAATGGGTGTTTCACGAAGCGTGCCCAATTCTTTAAAAATCGCCATACGAAAGAACCATGTAACACATACCAATGTTAATAGAAGATCATCCAAGCGAAGTGTGATCCCCCTAGATTCGGTGGTTTTGATAACACCACTAGCGATTTCAGCTTGACTACCGCCACCAAACGTGAGCTCTGGAGATAGCAATGTTGATAAAATAAGTAGATATAAAGTCAACTCAATACTGGTAAACGCCACAATCACCATCATCAAACCACCAATCACTATCACAGGTGTTTTGATAAGGCCTGGTGCTAGTACATATGCCGCCGATAGCAATAAGATCGTAAGCACCAATGTTAGCATTACTGCTGGTGGGAAAGGTACTCGTATGGTGTGATTAATCAGGGAGCATTCCCCTGTTTACGCAAGGTATCCATAGGCTGATAACTTTTATTGTAAGGCTCGGAAAATTGATCGGAACAAGCTCTCATCATTACCATTGCCAAAGCAACCACCAAGCATAAAACAAACAAGGAAATAATTTTATTCCTTTTTGCTTTACGGCGCTTTAAGCGATTAACATCACGTTGCATTTACTCATCTCGATTGGTAAAACGACTAAATATGCTTGTAATAAAGCTCTTACCTTGAGCCAGCCAGCTTTCAAACATATTCTTACGGCGTACTTCATCTCCACCATAACTATATGCATAATACCTATCCATTTTATATGTCGCATAATCTGGTGATAAATCACCACGCACGCCATTTAATACAATGCCCAATACTTTACCGCCAACACTCTCAATATTTCCTTTTACACGTTTTAATGCACCACGCACTACAGAACCAATATGATAAACCAACAATACACCATCCACTTTTGATGCAATCACCGTTGCATCTGTGGTATGCAACAAGGGTGGCATATCAATAATCACCATATCATATTCTTCTCGAACACCATCAAGTATGGACTCCATCGTTGGTGAACCTAGCAAATCAGGCGGATTGGCATTGACTCTACCACATGTCATCACATCAAGCTGATCCAAACCTGCTGTCATCAATGCTTGATCAATGCCCATATCCCCCATCATCACATCAGAAAAACGACTCACCGCATCTTGCCAACTTACCTGACCCAATAAGGCTTCACTTAAACCTGGCGTTCGCTCAAGCCCAAAAGTATGGTGCTGCATAGGTTTACGTAAATCCGCATCCATCAATAAAACACGTGCACCTTGCTGCGCAATCACCACACTTAGGTTTGCTGCAATCGTACTTTTACCTTCCTGTATCGTTGAGCTAGTCACCAAAATAACACGGTGATCCCCTGACTGTGAAAACAATAAGTTCGTTCTCAAGCTACGATAAGCCTCAGAAATGGTCGATGGTGGAGAAAAGTGTGTAACCAAACGTAGTTGTCGTTCTAGTGCTGAACCACTGGTCGCTAAACCCTCTTCTCCTGAAAAAAGTTCAACGGCCTCATCCGTAGATAGATGTGGAACAAAACCAACGACAGGCACTTCCAAGAAACTTTCAACTTCTTCAATCGTACCGACTGATGTATCCATAGCTTCAAGAATAAGCGCCACAATCAGACCCAATACTAAACCTAAAATAACACCTGCCATGCCCGTTCGTGCTGGATTAACAGGATTGATACGCACAGTAGATAGCATGGCTGGTCGAACCAAAGAGACCTCTTGAACCTTTTCCGCTTCTTTGATGAGTATCTCTTGATATTTTTTTTCTAGTAAATTAAATAATTCTTCATTGGTAGCAACCGAGCGCTGTAAACGCTGAAGCTCTAATGCTTGCTCTGGAACGCCCTGATACCTCAACTGGGTATTTTCCATGCTTGTCTGAATATCTTTCATACGACGCTGGGTTAAATCTACCTGCTTAGACAGCTCATCAACCATACTTGATAAAATATCATGAGCCTGTTTTCTTAGCTCTTGAATTTGAGGGTGTTCATCGGTGTAATTGGTAGATAATTCAGTCCGTTTTAAAGCCATTTCGACCAAACGTTTATTAAGTTGATCAAAATAGTCACTAACTTTGCCCGATACTGAAACCGCCTTATAATCCCAAGTTCCTCGCTGCACCCGCTCTCGCAATTGCTTCAATGCAAATTTCAAATCACTCAAATGCGCTACAGATTGCCGATATTCTTGCTCCAAATCTGCGACAATACGTGCCATAACCTCTTCATCACTTTTTCCCGATGATAAATGGTGCTTTAATCTATAATCCCTCACCGTCTCTTCCGCAGCCTTAAGCCTATCTCTGACCACAACAAGTTGCTGTTCAATAAACTTCTTCGCTTCAAATACTTTTTTATTCTTCTCTTCTATATTAAAGCTTTGGAATTCATCAGCCACAGCCTGTGCCAAATCCTGCGCATATTTCGCACTCACAGACACCACTGTAATATCAATAATGCCTGTATCCCCATCTTGCGATGCTGAAACACTATCCTTCAAATCCAATACATCATCCACGTAATCAGGGTTGGCACGAATTTCTTCACTGGTCAGTTGAGCTGGTATAATGCCAAGCCTTTGCGCCACACGCTCCATCAAAGCATACGATTCCAACACAGCTAGCTGCGTCTTCATATCGTTAAATGATTGTCCACTTCGCGCATTGAGGAAAATTTCTGCAACATCCAGTTGTTTTTCGATTTTAATAGATGCAGTGGAACTGTACAATGCAGGTGGTTGATTTAACCATGTAAATAGTGCACTAAATACACCAATCGAAATAGCACAAAATGCAATAATCCATCGCCTACGAAGAATAACTTGCCAGTATTCTTCAAGATTAAGTTCGTAGCCACTTACGGCGGATGTTGAGCTTGCCATTATTTTAAACTCTGCGATAAAACTCGAATTGAGTAAAATTCTTGTGCAATGCTTGCTGGTTGCGTTAACAAAGAAAACGTTGGTGTGATATCTGCAATAAATTGATTCCAGTTGGCAATAGGTCGTCTAGGAATAATAATTACATCTTTATCTTGTAGCGCCACATTTTGTGATAAATCACCTTTTTCCATAAAACGTTTGAAATCCACAGGCACGATAAGTGGCACATCACGGCTGGCCCTTAACACTCGAATATCTGGCAAATAAGCATCTTTATTAAGCCCTCCACTTTCAGAGATTGCATCTAAAAATTTTATATCACCAATAAATTCAACCACACCTGGTTTGCCAACTTCACCCAAGACATATACACGTCTCTGAGATTGTTTCAATGATGGTACAAAAATCGTATCCCCATCATCCAAAATCGCATTTTCGTTCCAATCACCTTGTTTAATCGCTTTGTTTAAATTTAAGATAACCGTTTTACCATTTCTTAACATCTGTACCTTGGTTAAATCTGCATCCTTACTTGGACCGCCGACCCTTGATAAAAAGTCCACCAAGGTTTCTCTGCCTTTAAGAAAATATGTACCTGGTCCCGTAGGCTGACGCGTTAAATCTTGAATCTCACCAAATATACTCGCTGTTTTACTACGCGCTTTGAGTAATTGCACATCAACCCGTGGATTTCGCTCAAACTTCTTAAGAATATTTGTTACTTTTGCGTCCACCTCACGTGGTGTTAATCCATTCACCTGCAATGCAGCCTGATAAGGTAGAGATACTGTACCATCTACCTGTACAGTCACTTTATATTCTGTCTTCTTACCACCTTGCCAAAAAGTCATCGCCATCAAATCACCTGCACCAAAGCGATACCCTGGGATACCATCAATAGTTTTGAAAACTTTATTGCCACTAATATGAAATAAATCGCCTTTTTCTCCACCTTTTTGTACCTTTGGAAGACGAACACTTTCAACACGATACGCTTGAATAAAAACACGCCGATTAAGTTTTAATGACAATGGGTCTTTACCTTCTGGTAAAGGGTCATCAGCACCAACCACCTTAATGTTCACCGCACCAGCAGGTACCCCCTGTTCTGTTAACCATGCCAAAACCGATTCTGCACGTGCTTGTGATAATGCCCTATTATTGGGATATAAATCAGAATGGATGGGTCTAATATCTGCCCTTCCTTCCAATTCATATTTTAGTCCAGCAAGTGACTTAAATTGTTCCGCCCATAGTTTGAGTGAATTTAAACTTTCTGAATTAAGTGTTGCTACACCAGAATCAAAGAAAACCGAAAGCTTCTTGCCTACTTTTCGACCTTTAAATGTTGTCGGCGCTTCTGGTGAAGCTTTTAACCCTGACCATACTTCAACAGCACCATCTGCACGCACACCAGCAATAGCCAATTGCCCATCATTACGCACATCTCCTAAATCCATGTCAAAATAAATGCCAATAGAAGGCACCAACGTACGATCCTCAATAAAACGTTTACCTTTCCAATGCCACACTACCATACCATGACCATCATGCGATGCTGCAACCAATTCACGCCGCCCATCACCATCCAAATCGCCTACACGCAAATCATACCAACTGCCTTTTTTAGTTACAGTCTGGCGTTTCCAACCATTTTTACCCGCAATCCATACCACAATACCCTGTTGATAAAGCCCTGCAACGATATCCAAATGTCCATCACCATTCACATCAGACACGGTCACACTTTCTGCATCCGCGCCTAAAGGAAGCTCCTCTGGCTCCCATCGTGCCGAACCATCACCATACCAAATTTGCACGCCACCTGCTCTACGCCAATCATCAGATTCATCATGACTGCCTAAACCTCCTCGCCTAGAGGCTACAATATCAACATCACCATCACCATTAACATCAGCAATAGAAATATCAGTAAAAAAACCTGATACCATAGGTCCTACACCAGGCAACCAACCTCCACGCCCATTATTTAGTAATACAAAAACACCACCATCTTGTTCATTATCATAACGCGCAGCAATAATATCGAGCCACCCATCATGGTTTACATCTTGCAGTTCAACAGCATGATATAAACCTGCAAGGATTGGGCTGGATACAAGCTTCCAATGCTGTGTACCTTCATCCAAATGCCATACCTGCAGGCCTTTTTGATCCCCTTCACCACCAATTAAAACCTCAAGACTACCATCACCATCAATATCACCTACTGCAAAATCGCGCGGCTGCATGCTGGTTACTGGGCCTTGTTGAACGCGCCAATGACCATCGCCATCGCCCCATTCTACATGAAAGCCATCCACCGCTTTTCTTCCACCAACCAACAAATCAAGATTTCCATCCTGATCCAAATCAGCAAAACGGGCAGCCCTTGCCTCGCTCACACGCTGAGGGCCGATGTTATGCATGCTATACTTGGGAAGAGCAACTTTATGCGAAGATAAAGGCATACTTGGTTCTGGCACAATAGTGCGACACCCTGATATTACCACGAGCATCAAAAGTGCAACCAAAAAAGGAATACTGCGCCAAAGTAACTTCATAAGGCAGCATGAAACATCCTTTACCTTTACTTGTCAAGTAGTTAGCAAGTCATATAAACATAAAACTTGAGGTTGTGAATTATTTCTCTTTGAAAACAAACAATAAACTTGACATAGCACCATGCTTTTTGCGATATTGCGGAACTAGGGATTATTTTACTCATTAACTTATCTATCAAAGGGAGGGCTCAATATGTCATGTCAGATTGCAACCCTGCTGCCAAATAGGCAGGTTGCTTAATGTACCTTGAGCATTGGGAACTTACTGATTTCCCCTTTGAAAATGTCGCTAATGAACGATTCTTTTTTAAATCGGATAACAATCAGCTTCTATTGGAAGATTTACAAGATGCTATTGTACGTCGCAAGGGTGCCATTCTCCTCACTGGTGGTATCGGTTGCGGGAAATCCACACTAACACAACGTGTACTCCTTGGTTTGCCTGAAGATAGGTTTGATATTGCCTTGATTACCTACTCGTGTTTAACCCCTGTAGAAATGCTGTCTGAAGTCTGCCAACAACTTGGTCTAAACCCCGATAAACAAGATAGAAACACGCTACTTCGTAGTTTACAAGAACATCTCACAAAAAATGCAACCTCTGGGCGTGGCACATTGGTTTGCATTGACGAGGCGCAAAGCATACCATCACTTGAAACTTTCGAAGAACTAAGATTGCTGCTAAACTTTCAACTGGGAGGGCGATTTTTGATGTCATTGTTATTTGTGGGACAACCTGAATTGCAGCAAAAAATTTCTGCGCTCCCTCAACTTCAGCAACGCATTGCTCTTAACCTAAACCTTGGTCAATTAGAGGCCAATGATACCATGCGCTACATCTTACATAGACTTCGTACAGCAGGTTGCAAAAAACCAATTTTAACACGTCAAGCTGTGGCGACTATTCACCGCCACACTTCGGGCATTCCTCGCCGCATCAACCACCTCATGGATCGCTGCTTACTTTTAGGTATGCGAGAAAACGCGTCCGTATTGGACAGTAAACTGGTTGAAACGACAATACAAAGGTATCCTTGCTGATATGGCTAAATATATCGATCTTCTACGCACACATCAGGAAAAAAGTTCTTCTTCCCTCACTGCTCACAAAGATAACGAAATCAGTGATGAATCTCTGCTTAATGAAGATGATGGCATACAAGAAACAGATACTCACACAAGCGACGAACAATTACTCGCCGATGAAGCTTCCTCTACAATTGAAGATTTATCTGAACATGAAAGTCTTAGTAACAATACGCCACCTAGCGGCTGGTTATCAGAATGCACACAATATACTTTGGATATATTCCAGCACGCACAACAAGAGACTCCCACAAGTATTAGACCACTTGAAAAGTGTATAGGGACATTATTAACCAAGTTAAACGCTTCCACAGAACAAGATATGATTGATGCCTTAGAACTTAATATTGCTCAACAGGTTCAACAAATTAGGCATATTCATGAAGATTTAGGTAGTTTGGTACAAAAATCAATCATGATGATGCTGTATACCATTAAAACAGGGCAGCGCTTAAAACTCAACTATGAAGAATTAAAAACTCAAGTTTTAGCCGCCATGCTACATCATATTGGTATGGCTCAAATAAGCTCAGAGATTCGGAATAAAAAAGATAAATTAAGCAAATCAGAGCTTGAAAGCATCCGTCAGGCTCCCCAACGCAGCTACGATTTTCTTAAAGCATGTGGTGTTTCCGATGATAGCATTCTTCAAGCCGCATCAGATGCATCAGAACGTTACGATGGCTCAGGTCCAAAAGGTCTTAGTGGCTCAGAGATAGCATGGAGCGCTCGACTCATCAGTGTGATATCCATGTTTGAAGCTTTAATACATTATCGTCCATATCGAGCACGCTTACTACCTCGTGATGCTATTCGTGAAATTGTTAAGAATCATAAGAAATCTTTTGACCCAAATATGTTGAAAGCATTGATTGAATCCATATCTCTCTACCCTGTAGGTACATATGTAGAACTTAATTCGGGTGAGATTGGTTTGGTTGTGCGCATTCATCCGCGTTTGCCACTTCGCCCTGTTGTTGATGTTCGTATGGATAGGCAAGGAAACCCTGTACCTCCACGCCAAGTTGACTTAAAAGAACATCCCAATATCGTCGTGGAGAAATGCATGTATGAGGAAGCATTGCGTGATTTAGGCACCAGCAACGCATAATTCAATCACATGCGACGAACAATATCTCGCACAGACAACACACGGTCAATAAATAATATCCCATCCAAATGATCAATCTCATGCTGGATAACCCTCGCTTCAAAAGCAGAACTTTCCAATACATGATGCTTACCTTGTATATCTTGATAATGCACTTTTATTTTTTTAGCGCGCGGGACAGTCGCAACCCATTCGGGCACAGAAAGGCAACCCTCCCTACCTAACACATTCCCAAAACTTTCAATAATTTCAGGATTTACCATAACTATTCGTCCATGATTCCGACAGGGGCGCTGGCTCAATGAACAATCAATCACAACCACACGTTGCAACATGCCCAATTGTGGCGCTGCGATACCAACACCACCAGCACCTTCAAGCATAAGCTCAACCATTTCATCCACAAGTGACTGTAGCGCATCACCAAATACATCTACTTTTCTTGCTTGCTGCCGCAAGCGATAATCTGGAAGCGTTAAAATACTACGCATGCAACAATCGCTTAAAGTATACCACTCTCAAGCTCATGCACTTGAATTTCAATATCAAGCTGATTTGAAATATCAGTAAATTTTTGCCCCAATGCAGCCACATCATCTTTTGCTACAACTTCCAGTGCCATCATATACATATAACCCTGCTCTGTCCCTCTTGATTGCGTGGAAACATCAACAATAGAAATGCCCGCTTCCCCCAACACATGGGTCACAGCATGCACAATACCGGGCTTATCAGCACCTGTTACAGTGATCACACAATCAGGCTCTTGCGGCATATGTTTCACATCATCTTCTGGCAACAATTGCGATTGAACAGACAAGCCCGTACGCTGCTCAAGTGCGGCTAATGCTGCTTTAAGTTCGCTTAAAGGACAACTTTCAGCAAGGTTGACAATCAACATCATCGTAAATCGCCCCCGTAAAGCAGTCATGGATGAATCTTCAATATTTGCACGAATATTTAGCAATGCTTCAGCAACATCACACACAATACCAGCCCTATCCTTACCCGAAATAGACAACAATACATATTGCATCACCACCTCCCTAAATCTAAACAAGAAACACTAATCAATTAAATAGTGAAAGAAACACCACAGCCACATTCACCCTTCTTATTGGGATTATGATAAACAAATGCTGAAGAGAGAACATCTTGTTCGTAATCAATTTCAAGACCGACTAAAGCTTTCTTATACGAAGCTTCATCCACATACAAAACAAAACCATCCATCTCACAAACCAAATCGGACTTCAAAGGCTCATCAGCATAATCCATCACATATTCAAGCCCTGAACAGCCTGCCTCCCGAACAGATAAGTGAACAGCTTTTTTACCAGCTTTTGCAAGACTCTCCTGCATTTTTTGTTTTGCTTTATCCGTAAGAGATATATCAACAACTTGCATAAACCAACCTTTATCGCCCTGACATTTTTTTCAATAACGCACGTATACGAACCAACTCATCAACCAATGCCTTTGCATCACCATCATCATGCTCAAGCCCAAAGCTTACACGCAAGCTGCTTCGCGCCTCTCTATCGGGCACACCCATAGCACGCAACACATGCGATGGCTCCCGCTTGCCCGATGAACAAGCTGAACCCGACGCGACAGCAAAACCAGCCAAATCAAGCTGCATCAATAATGTTTCACCATCCATATCTGGCACGGTAAACATACTGGTATTCGCTACACGTTCTACATCTCGCCCATAAATTTTCACATCAGGCATGTTTTCCAGCAAATAACACTCAAAAGCATCACGAACAGCTTGTGTATCTTGATAATTCAACACACCCAATACTGCGGCAAAAGCAACCACACCTGGCACATTCTCTGTGCCAGAACGTCGACCCCGCTCTTGCCCTCCTCCCAATGCCCAAGTTTCAAGCGAGGCTTTGCGCCGAATTACCAATGCACCTACACCTTTCATCCCACCTATTTTATGCGCTGATAACGACACAAAATCTGCATCCAATTGCGCCAAATCCATGGGTAATTTACCCATAGCCTGCACACCATCAATCAAAACGGGGATATGATATTCTCGGCATGTGGCTACAATCGTTTCAACAGGCTGAATCACACCTATTTCATTATTTGCCCACATCAAACATGCCATTACAGTATCTTCATCCAAAGCTGCGCAGAAATCTTCTGCCAAAATAACACCATTAACATCGGGAGAAACCAGACACAACTGATGCCCCAGTTTCTCACACCAGTATTCCGCTGTTTGCAAAACAGAGGGATGCTCAATTGCCGAAACCACAACCTTGCCTGGTTTGCTATGCGATAGGCAACCAAAAATCGCCATATTATTCGCTTCTGTTCCACCTGATGTGAATACCAGCGAAGATGATTCAATATTGAGATATGCTGACAATTTATCCCGCGCATCATCCAGAGCACGGCGAGCTTGCCGCCCTGCCCAATGCATGCTCGATGGGTTGCCAGCAGCTGATGTTGCTACATCACAAGCAGCATCTATCGCCTGCTGCAGCGTTGGACATGTGGCATTGTAATCAAGATACCTTTGCAATGTTTTCTATCGCCACATCAGTCGTTGGCAAATAATTCTCAATGGGTTTAAATTCCATAGTGTCTAAATTCACATCACCTCGACAAACCATATCAACAGTCACCGCATCCAAGAAACGATAAATATATTGTCCCATTGCACTCCACAATTGATGCGTATCGCAACGCTTGCCACGATGACAGCCACGCACGGCATTCTCACACAACGTTGTACGAATAGGCTCATTCACAGCACGAATAATATCAGCAATAGTGATTTCAGTTGCATCCTTAGCCAATAAATAACCGCCACCTGGACCACGCACAGATTTTACCAGCCCTGCTGAGCGCAATGAACGGAATAATTGTTCTAAATAAGAAAGAGAAATAAATTGGCGTTCTGAAATCGTCGCCAATGTTACAGGGGTGTAATCATCACCATTTTTTTGCAAGTCTACCATAGCAGAAACGCCATAACGACCTTTACTGGTTAATCGCATATCAAACTCCTCAACATATATCCATCTAAAAGATAGGGGCATACGCTATAAAAAACCAAGCTGCCTAGTCAAGTATTAAAAGTATTGAATGATAATAACCTATA
>JALWPO010000309.1 GCA_026994965.1 Mariprofundaceae bacterium
GCCCCCATGGAAGAAGATAGCCAAAGAATACTGTCGCTTGCATAATCAGCAGAATCATAACGCCCATCACCCAGAGAAATTCACGTGGTTTTTTATAGGAGCCATAATACAATCCACGTGCCATATGCAGGTAAATCACAAAGAAAAAAGCAGACGCACCAACCGCATGCATATTACGGATTAACCAGCCACTATTCACATCCCTCATAATACGTTCAACCGAATCAAATGCCATGGAGAACCCATTGCCTGTAGGTAGAATTGATGCTTTGTAATCCATCGCTAGAAACAATCCTGTTAAGACCTGTAAAACCAATACAATCAAAGCAATAGAACCAAATGCATACCAGTAGTTCAGGTTTTTCGGTGTGGGATAATCAATCAAATGGAAACGGATGTATTGTACCGCATGCGTACGCTCGTCCAACCACTGCGCAGCACTGGAATCCAGTATTTTCTTTATCATGTTATGCTCCTTAACCGATTAAGACTGTTGTATCATTGATATATTTGTAAGGTGGAAGAAAAAGATTATAAGGTGCTGGCACATCCTTAAACACACGCCCAGACAAATCATAATTAGAGCCATGGCAAGCACAATGCCAACCACCAGGCCAATGAATGGGGACAGCCTCACCCCAGTCCTTTTGTCCTGTTGTGGGCATAAAACCAGGCACACAACCCAAATGCGTGCAAACCGCACTAACCACAAGAATTTCTGGCTTGATGGAGCGTGTAATACGTTGCTCATCAGTTTTCATCCAATCAGCTTGTACTTCAGGAATAGCTCGCGACATGGGATCACGCAGCATATCGTCATGCCCATAAAGATCTTTCAGCATTTCAGGCGTACGATGTAAAATAAAGACAGGTTGACCACGCCATGCAATGGTCTGCATCATGCCTGCTTCAATAGAGGATGTATCAAACTCAGTCTCTGCAGCTGCAAGCGTATCTGCCGCAGGTTGTATGGCACGCACAAAAGGAACAGCTGTAGCAGCTACACCCACTGCCCCCATACCACCTGCTACACCATATAAAAAATTTCTACGCTTATTATCCGTCACTAGGATTCCCCCTGCTCTATCATCAAATTAACATCATTGATATGTAGGCATCATATTGAAAATATCACAACCAGCATGCTATAACATATATTCATTATATATGATAAGAACACTTTGTCAAACCATTAAAATTAGATACGGTAAACATGACAAATGATTCATACATGGCAAACTTCGAAATGTGAACACTAAGCTACCAACAACACTTATTCCACAACTTAACCAACAGCAGTGTCTGAACAGTTGCATCCCAAAAGGTATACAGCATTCGTGTACGCGATGCTATGATATATGCCCAGCAGATGCTATTGATGTTTCCGAATCACATATCCCAGAGATTGATAACTCCGCGTGTACGGGCTGCACAGCATGCGTAAGCATCTGTCCTATAGATGCCATCAAACATGAGCAATTCAATCCTACTCATCTCACCCACCAAGCTAAAGTAATGCGAACAAAAGGGTGTGATCACCTATCAATTCAGTGTAGCGCGGTGCAACACAGAAAATCAGATGCAAATATACCATGTCATGCCATGTGGAACTCTTTACTGCTTGCATCGATAGCCGCCGAAGGCACACAAACCTTACACCTTATTGGTATAGACCAATGCAAAAGTTGTAGTATGCAACATGGTGCAAGCATCATGAAACAAGTAGAGAAAGATTATACCACACTAAACTATGCACTGAATGTCCATCTTGATATATCATGGCAAGAGGATACTCAGGAGAATCATCAGACGAATCAAGAAGCCGAACCAGCACGTCGTGCATTTTTTCGAAATCTTTTACCTTCCATTACACAAAGCGCCATCACAGCAGCTGCGCAAATCAACCACCAAATAAGTAATCAGGACGATAAAACCACGCCAAAAGAAGATGTGCCTTTACTGCCCACATCTTTAGCATTGTTTGTGCAGGCATTACCAAAACTGGAACCCAATTTCACCCCGATTCCAAATTCGCCATCTTTACCCATAGGTGCAATTCAAGCCACTGATAGCTGCACTGCGTGTGGAGAGTGTGTACAGCAATGTCCAACAAAAGCCTTGTATATCAAAGAATTTGGGGCTAATTCAATCCTTGAATTCAAGCCTCATCATTGTATTGGATGCAACCAATGCGTTGATATTTGCCCCGAAGATGCCATTGAATCCCTACCCAGTATTTCACTGCCAGCCATAGCTACCAAGCGCTCACGCCCACTCATCATGGTTGCCAATGTGCAACATAATAAATAATCTTAACAGAAACTTATTCAATGAGGTAATCAATCATGGCAGAAGAAGTTACACGTAACATTCAATTTAAGAGTCAAAAAAACAATAATATCAACCCTGCTGAAATGCACCTTCTTACATTCTCTATACAAGAGCAAAAGGTTCGCGCAATCAAAACATTGTTATTATTTTGGACCATTGCAACTGTTTGTGTACTTATCCCCATCGCCCATTTTATATTGGTTCCGGGCTTTCTTATTGGTGGTATTGTCGCTGCCAAGCGGCGTTGGGGAAAATCTGAAGAGGGTGTCTATGCAAGGGGTATATGCCCTGATTGCAAAAATACTATCAGCATCAATCTGGATAAGAATGCTGAACTACCACAATGGCATAACTGCCCAGAATGTGGTGATATGTTGGAATTACAAGCAATACAAGATTGAAAAAGCTACTGCTAACCACGGTCATCACTAATGCCAACAGCATAGTTGGTTCATTTAGTGAACTGTCACCGTAACCCCACCATTGTTTTATCAAAAACAAACATAACCATAATCAACAAACAAAGCAAAATGGATAGAGCCGTGCACCTTATAAATCACCATACAATCTGATTACAAAAAAGGCTACCAGCCCGTTTGGGGTGGTAGCCTTTTAAAGCGCAAGTAAGGTTTATTTAAAACTTACTCACCTTCGTAATACAGACCATCTTTCTTCATTTGTCTATCCCAAAGCAAACAACCCAATGAGAATATAACAACTGTGATTGCCACATCAATCCACGACGATAAGAATGGTGTATGATCAATATCATCTGCATGTGCACTGATAATCCACATGTAGCGTTCCAAGAATGTACCCATCAAGATACTTGCCGATGGAATAAGCATCAGTGCTGGTGAATGACGCATAGCCGTAAAGATAAGCATGAGGAAAGGGACAAATGAGTTCAAAAGAAAAAATAACCAAAACACAAACCAGTTTGGACCATCCATCATATTATGGAAACGCACGATTTCTTCTGGTAAATCACCATACCACATAATCAAATATTGCATAAAGAATAAGTAAGTCCAAATAATGGTGAGTGCCAACATAATTTGCGCAAGATAGTTAAATACATAATCATTAATTCTACGTTTCAATGAATCACGCTGGCGCAATACAAACAATGAAACGATAAAGAAAGCTAAAAATACACGCAACATACTTTCAAAATGATAAGGACCATAGATTGGACTCCACCAACGTGGCATTTGAGTCATTTCAAAATCCCAAGCGACAATAGTGCCATAAATACAATATACAAATGGCACCAATAACGCAATATTACGAAAACGTCTTAAATCGCTAGCATCTGCATGTGGAAATGCTTTTCTTTGTAACTTAATATACTGAAGACAAAAAGCCCAAACAACCAAGTAAAGTACAATTTGGCGAGCATCAAAAAAGATAACATTATGCCAACCATTTAAAGGTTGACCAAACGTTTCTCCACCCATCCATGGAAAGCTGTGTGCACCGCTTGCCAAAATAATCAGCAACAAAACAAAACCCAAAGGAAATAACGCTCTGGATGATGCCATTAAAAAACGCACCTCATAACGCCACTTACCATTCGAAAGATGCAATACAGATGCCCAGAAAGTGGCTGCAAGTGGAATATACAGGGTAAATAGAAAATTATCCATCAACACTGCCCAATTTGGAAATGTCATAGTCATGTTCTACTTCCCTCCCTTTTCAGTAGCATCCATCACTTGAGATGCTCTTTCTTCTTTACTTGTAGCAGTCATGCGTTTTTCAAGCACTTTTCGGATATAGTTAACCACATGCCAACGCTCTGTTGGGTTCATATCATAGCCGTAGCGAGGCATAATATAGCTACCGAATGTAATCGTTCCCCAAATCCAACCATCACTCAATTCATCTTTTACATAATCAGATGAAAGGTCGGCTGGCTCTGCCTCAAAAATTTTTCCAACAGGACCATCACCTTTCCCCGTTGCGCCATGACAAGGAAAACAATAAGTTTGAAACAATGCATGCCCCATAGCTATCGATTTCTTTGTTGGCTCTACTGGATTCTTAATATCCTGTGCAGCATCACGGTCAGTAACTTTAGTCCAAAGACCACCAACAGGCACAGAATCTTTTGGATATGTATTGATGGGTCCTTCTTGTGGTTTGATCGAAGGTTGATTCATCAAATCCCTAGACCATGGCCATGCCATCACAGCAGTAGGTAATGCAAACATACATACAATTAATAGAATTTTTTTCATTGTGTCACTTCCCTAATTTCAACCGCACCACATTTTTCTAAAACAGCACGAGCCTTGTCACTTTTAGTTGGATCAATCTGTACTTCAATACCAATTTGATCTTCACTTACTTTTTGACTGTAGTACTTTTTCAGACGACGAGGTAAGCCTGAATAAATAAGAAACGCTACAATCGTAGAGTAAACCCCAAACATAATCGTACCTTCATAAGTAATCACAATATCCATGGGTAATGGAATCACAGGCTTACCACCTTGGGGCTGCACTGTGAACATAGATTGTGCCGCAGCAGCAACCAATAAAAAAGCACATACAGCGCCAGTAATCGCACCAAAAAATGTGAATCGCTGAATAGGCTGGTGAAATGTTCCCAATATCTCTTCAACCTCTGGATGCTCAATCGGCGAGTATAATTCAATATTATCGATTACCTTTTCTTTTAAGTCCAACACTTTGAGCTCGGACACAACATCTCTTGCCTTTTCAAAATCATCGAACACACCAAAAAGAAAATGTTTCTGCCTTCTCCTCATGACAAGCCCTCCTCAGCCTTAATCATATCATCCTTGACCTTATCCAAATCTTCCATATCTGTTCGAGAACTTGCTTTACGGCGATGGAATACCATCTCTTTCACTTCATACATGGACACACTTGGAAACACTTTACAGAAGATAAGGAACAGCATCGTAAACCAACCAAAACTAGCAACCGTAATAGTAAGCTGAATAAGACCAGGCCATACAACTGCCCACGTCCAAGGCTCATGATTACTTGCAAGTGGTGGACTAACAATTTGGAAGCGTTCAAGCCACATACCCAACTGTAGTACTAGCGATAGCCAGAACATCGCCCACATATTATGTCTTACCTTTTCAAATGCCATCGCAAATGGAGCGACTAACGCACATAACAACATACCCCAAACAACCCAATGATATGGACCAAAGAATTTTTCCAGCAAAACTTCTTTTTCAAACATATCATTCGAATACCAAATGGATGCATATTCACTCAAGTTTAAGTAGTTCCAAACCATGGCAATGGCAAATGTTAGTTTCGCAGTTTTATCCATGATTTCCGTAGTCATATAATCTTCGAACTTGAACACATAACGCAGAAGAACGAACAAAGTAATAATAGCTGCACAACCTGAATAAAGTGCACCTGCCACAAAGTACGGCGGGAAAGATGTAATATGCCAATCAGGCATGATGGACATCGCAAAGTCAGAAGCCACGATAGAATGCACAGAAACAGCCAATGGCACCAAGAAACAAGCTAGCAATACGTAGGTTTTGCGAAAAGCCATCCACTCACTCGCACGTCCCATCCAACCAATGGAAAGCGCAGTATATAATTTTTTACGCCAACCTTTTGCATTATCACGACAAATCGCCAAATCAGGAATCATTCCCACATACAAAAACAATATAGAACTTGTTGCATAGGTTGTAATTGCTGCAGCATCCCAAAGCAATGGTGAACGGAAGTTCGGCCAAATACCACGCTCATTGGGGTATGGTAAAACCCAATACATATCCCATACACGTCCAAGGTGAATCACTGGGAAAATAGCTGCTGTAAGAATAGAAAAGAGCGTCATTGCCTCAGCAAATCGATAAATTGGCTTACGCCAATCTGCATGAGTCAGCAATAAAATTGCTGACAGTAATGTACCCGAGTGGCTCATGCCAATCCAAAATACAAAGTTTGAAATATACAATTGCCAAAAATGTGGTTTGTTCATCAATGCTGTACCAAGACCTTCATTGTACTGATAAACCTCAGCCGCAGCACCGCATAATACTAGAAAAATACAGACAGAAAGAACAATCCAAAATTCTTTCCTAGGCGATTCAAGACTCGCCAAGACATCTCTATTAATCTTGGCCCATTCAATATCCTTCATACTGTAGTCACTCATCTAGTGTATCCCCTCTTTAATCTTTTTGTAACTTACGTTAACTCAATCATTTCAACATCAACAATTAAGCTTCCGTATCCCTCACACGATCCAAATACATGACACTTGGTTCCACATTAAGCTCTTCAAGCACACGATAACCACGAGCATCTTCTACTTTTTCTTGTTCATGACGATTTAATTCAACTTCATGCTCAGCCCAAAGTGTTTTCACTTTACTATCATCATCTTTTAAATTTCCAAAGACAATAGCTTCAGTTGGGCAAGTCTGCTGACAGGCGGTTTTCACCGCACCATCTTCAATATAATCCCTATGACCTGCATCCTCAGCTTTATCTTTAGCACTACGAATACGCTGCACACAAAATGTACACTTTTCCATCACACCTTTGCTACGTACCGATAAATCAGGGTTAAGCTGCATTTCTAATGGCGCTGGTATATCTTTGGAGAAATCAAAGAAATTAAAATAGCGCACTTTATATGGACAATTGTTACCACAATAACGCGAACCAACACAACGGTTATACACCTGTGCATTCAGTCCATCAGGTGTATGATAAGTTGCCGCCACAGGACAAACTGGCTCACAAGGCGCATGGTTACATTGTTGACACATCATTGGCGTATAGTGCGCACCACGCTCTGGATAATCACTTTGCTCAATATCAATATCAGTCTCACCTTCTGGCTCTTCCCAGTAACGCTCAATACGCATCCAGTGCATGGCATGACCACTGCCACAACGTTCTTTACCAACAACAGGGAGGTTATTTTCCGCATAACAGGCTGTTACACACGAGCCACAACCAGTACACTTATTGAGATCAATAGACATGCCCCACATATAAGGTTCATCTTCATAATAATCCCGCTTACGTAAGTCAGACCAGTTCTCAAGCATACGTTTTAGAGCCATGGCTTATACCTCCTTTTCTTCGCGATTGAACTGCTCAGCAGTTACTGTTTTAACAATTTCACGCCCAGCCTGTGTGCTTGTGTTACTTTCCAGCACAAGGTCACCATGTGCAAATGTCACCAAATCGCCCCTATTTTCTACTTTTGTAATCGCTACCTGTGTTGCATGGGTAGCCAACTCACCAGTTTGCTTATCAAACTTAGCATTTAATATCTTATATGGATTCACACCAATACCCTTGGCATAACGACCATATTCTGTATGACCTTGACCCAATGGAATGGCAATCGTATTTTTATGAATACCTGGGAATACAACCACTTTCGCTGTAAGTGAGCCTGAAGAAGATTTTACGTTCACTACATCACCTGTAATAAGCCCCATACTTTCTGCCGTTTTTGGATGCATTTCCACCCACGAATCCCATACCACCTCAGTTAGTTGATCAGGCAATTCTTGTAACCATGGCAGATTCGCATGACGACCATCCCACAACCCCGCACGTGGTGATGGAACAAGATGGAATGGAAATTTTGCATCGTCACCTGTCGCAGTTGGCAAATCCACAGGCTCTAGTTTTGCTACAATCGGTTTAGATTTTTTGCTCTTCAACTGCACAAATCCTGTAGAAAGAATACCCTGCTTAAAGCCTTCTTCAGGGGTTTGACCTGGCACTGTTGCTCTCGGCGGATTCACCAATACTGGGCGCATGGTTAACAAAGCATCCGTCACATAGGTTTGATAACTATCCCAACGCTTGAATTGCGCATCTATATTTTGAAGAAGTGTTAGCAACACATCGCCAAATGCACGTGTAGAATCATCTCCGAAAACAGGATTCATTACAGGTTGTTGTAGATTCAATTGCCCATCTTCAACAGCATACGCAGGCATGGATGTATTCCATTCTTCCAATGGAGAATGGATTGGAATAACTACATCTGATGCCATAGTTGTCTCATCTGGAAACATAGAGAAAGAAACTTTTGTTTTCGCCTTAGCAAAGGCCTTATCAGCACCCATAAAGTCTGGCGCTTGGTAGATTGGATTTGTGCCAAATACTACTGCGGTATCAAAATCACCATGATTCAGACCATCAACAAATGATTTTAACTGTGCCCAGCCCCCCAATTGTGGATGCAAATCAGGAAAGTCCACCTCTTCGCGAGGAAGTATGGTCTTACCAACATTATCCAACATGACATTAAGCAACAATATAGCATTGGCAGCTTGAGAACCATGCTCAAAACCTTCAGCACTAGAGCCTGACAACACCAAGCTAGGCGCATGACTGGTTAGTAGATGATGCAGCTTATGAATACGTTCAGCACTAATATCAGTTGCTTTGGCGACCGCTTCAATATCCACATCTTTTAATGATGCTAGCACATCCGACGAAACCCGCCCTGCATACTTAGCATCTTGAGCCAATAAAGAAGCTAAAGCCAATGCCAAATGACCTTCTGTGCCCGGACGAATAGGTAACCAACGATCGGCATTTGCACCTGTAAGCGTCATTTTGGGTTCAATTTGAACAAGCGTACCACGCGGCGCATTTCTAAAATCAGCATATTGCTTGGCAAATTGCACTGGTGACATCCATGTACCTAAGAAATCAGCGCCAAAAGAAACAATCAACTTCGCTTTATCCAAAGCCAACTTCGGTACAGCATTGGAAAACATTTTTTCATTTGCAGCATGACCAACAGCAGGCGGAAGCGTATCAAAGACAAAATGGTTTTTAGAGCCCACGGCATCCAAATACGCACCAATCAAGGCAGCATGATGACCACTAGTAGCACCATTTAACCATGCTAATTTACTATTTTTTCGACCCATGACTTTTATCAGCGTGTCTTCTGCTTCATCCCAAGAAACCTCAACCAATTTTCCACCTTTACGCACCATGGGTTTGGTTAGGCGATCTGGATTATAATGACCTTGCAAACCTGCTTGCCCCATCATACACAGACTACCCTTATTCACTGACGAGACTGGATTTCCTTCTAATTTTAACGCACGACCTTCACGAATACGTGTGTGTACACCGCAGCCAGCAGGGCACTGTCTACATGTTGACGCGTAATACATTTCAACACCAGGGCGAACAAAATCTTGTGGATCCACATTGGGAAGAACCAGCTCTTTACGAACTTCGATATCCACTTCATTGACGATATCAGTGTCACCGCAACCACTCAAAACCAATGCACTGCCAGCACTTCCAAGCCCCATAGCCTTAAGAAAGGTACGACGAGTACAATCACTTGCCAATTTATCATCCACTTTATCTTGCTTCATTTTCAAATCTCCCCAGATGCCGATTCAAATTTATTTATGACATTGCCAGCAATCATGTGGCGCATGCACAAGATGATCGCGTACAGATTTCGGCAATCGCTCAGATAGCTTACTCACTTCAGCCACCTTCATAGTCTTAGGATGTTCTGGATCAAGAACTGCTGGCTGTGGATGTTCTACTTCCATCACAGGTCTATCGGTTGCTGCAGTTGGAATCATCCAACGCTCAGCAGGCATGGGCTTACCTACATCAGAATCACCCTGAAATTGCTTATGGCAACTTAAACAAAAACCCATCGTTAATGCACGAACCTTGCGTCCAACAGTGAAAGTTTTCACATCACCATGACACATGCCACAAACCTGTTGTGTAGGTCGACCATCTTTAAAAATAAAACGTTGAATATGACGTTTATGCGTAAAATGTACAAAATCAGGCATATCATGAACTTTACGCCATGGGATAGGCTTTTTCTGCTCCCAATAAGAGAATAGCTTCTTAATGCGAGGCGTGTCACGTACGGATGGTAAATGATCATGACAGCCAATACATTTTGCTACAGGCGGAATTCCTGCAACTTTGCTGCGCCTAGCAAATGTATGACAATACATACAGTTAATCTTAAACTTGCTTGCATGCCTCACATGAGGAAATTCAAATGGCTGCTCCGCATCGCTAACATCATCTGCCCAAGCGCCAGTAGGCAATATTAAGCTTGCCAATGCAATAAGAAGCACCTGCCCGAATTTTGATATCCAAGGCATTTTTGATTTCTGCCACATATTGAAACTCCTCCCCTCACATCCATTACACTGCAATTCAATAACAGATAATTTCCAACTAATTAATTAAATATATGTAATAAGTAACAAGTCTCGTATCAACAACTTATTTCCCCAAACCTGCAACCCGAGCCCGAACTATAGCAAGCTCGACAACATATTACACCACTAATTTAATGCGGGATTAAAACAATCCAACCCCAAACTTAAAACTATATTTAACCCGCTGCCAGCTCCCTCAACTCACTCATCGCCGCAGCATAATCAGGCTTATTATACACCGCAGAGCCTGCCACAACAGCATTCGCCCCTGCATCTACAACCTCAGCAATGGTCGCTGTATTCACGCCACCATCCACTTCCAAATCAGCATTTGAACCCGCAGCATCCAACATACTACGTGTTTCTTCAATTTTACTGGTCACAGCATGAATATAAGACTGCCCACCATAACCAGGGTTTACACTCATCAATAAAACCAAATCTAAACAATGCAAAACATCTTTAATATTCGAAACAGGCGTGGATGGGCACAATGAAACACCTGCCTTACAGCCCAAGGAACGAATTAATTGCAAAGTACGTTCAAGGTGAACACAAGTCTCTTGATGAACAGTGATAATATCTGCTCCCGCCTTTGCAAAGGCCTCAACTTGGGTTTCTGGATGCTCGACCATTAAATGGACGTCCAATACCTTTTCAGTATGCGGACGAATGGCTTTCACAATGTTATCACCAATCGTAATCGGCGGCACAAAGGTGCCATCCATCACATCGATGTGAACCCAATCGCAGCCACCAACATCAATGGCACGAATTTCTTTTTCTAGGTTGGCAAAATCTGCCGATAAAATAGATGGAGCAATGATAATATTTTTCATGGGGCGGATTTATACCTATTCAGATGCTATTGTCCAGTGATAACATCCATCTTGCCAGAGCGTCAATTTGCATTTGACTCAACGGACCTTTATTTTTCTTTGCAAATCCAGGCATATGACTTGTTCCTGTGCCGTTTGCCACCAACTGTTTAAAAGCATCTTCTTCATACTTTCCTCTTATGCTAGGCGCATAACCTCCAGTACCATTCTCACCATGACACATCATACACACGGCATCATAAACCGCCTTTCCTGTTGTTTTACCTTGTGCAGGTTCAAAATGACATGATGCACACTTACCATCAAAAATACTCCTCTTTCCTTCTCCCATAACGTGAGGATTATGTTTTACATGCAAACTTAACCATGCTTTTATCATTTTCCCTTTTCCATCGGTTAAAGTAATCGACTTTCGCACATTGCCCAATTTGCCAAAAGTATCTACAGTGATATGTAATGGCGTAAACTGCCCACTTGCAAGCAAATGCGTCTCTGGCTCAGCCGTGGTGCAGCCACAGGAACTTTCCACTTTCGCAATTTGTATAAATCCTTTGCTATTATTCCGAATCAACAACACCGCTTTAGCTTGCTCACCTTCAAGCACTTCGCCCATATCTAATTCAATAGGATCAAACACCAACCCTTCAGATGATACGGCTTGACGACTGGCAGCCTCAGATACGCTTTGATTACATCCCAGAATACCCATGATGACCACCATAAGAAAACACCTAAACGCCATACTCATCGCAGCCAGACCTCCAAACACTCTGGCACTTCTTTTTCACCACGCATCATTGCCTGCAAAACTGGCGCCTCTTCTCTGATCAAAATCTTTATTGCCTCAATCTCTTCTACACCCTCAGACTCCAATACTATGTCCAATTTGGATAGCCATACATCAAGCTCAAGCATCCCTTGACGCTTTAAGCGGTAGCGCAATGCCCGAATATCATTAACCATCATACACAAGACTATGATTTACGATGCAGCAACACACGTTTAAGATGGTTGATTGCTGCTGTTGGATTTAGACCTTTGGGACAAGCTTCCATACAATTCATGATTTGATGGCAGCGATACAATTTAAACGCATCCTCAACCTGATCTAAACGCTCGCCCAAAGCCTCATCCCTCGAATCTTTAACCCACCTATCCATTTGTAGCAATACAGCAGGTCCTAAGAACCTATCTCCATTCCACCACCATGATGGACACGATGTTGTGCAACAGCCGCACATGATACATTCATAGGAGCCATCAAGTTGAGCTCGTTCTTCAGGGCTTTGCAAGTATTCATGCTCAGGTGTGGGCACATGAGCTTGTAGCCAAGGTTTGATTTGACGGTATTGATCAAAAAAATGTGTGGTATCAACAATCAAATCTCGAATCACTTCCATACTAGGTAATGGGCGCACTTGAATCGGCTGCTTCAAACCTTGAATCGGCGTAATACATGCCAAACCATTCACACCATTGATATTCATACCATCCGAACCACATACACCCTCACCACATGAACGCCTAAAGGTGAGCGTGCCATCCATATGCCATTTGAT
>JALWPO010000310.1 GCA_026994965.1 Mariprofundaceae bacterium
ATCACACAAGGGCTATCTCCAGCCATTGCATTGGGCTTTATTATTGTCGGTTGCGCACCTGGCGCTATGGCATCGAACGTCATTACCTATCTTGCTGGTGGCGCAGTTGCATTTTCCATAGCCATGACTTTGCTTGCCACAACACTATCACCTTTATTCACGCCTTTATGGGTCGAATACTTGGGCGGAAAGCTATTGCCCATCCCTTTCTGGCCAATGATGCAAACGATTTTACTCACCGTGGTTTTGCCATTGGCTTTGGGTATGGCACTACGCCCTTATTTGGGTAAATACCTTCAGCATGCTAAGCGTATCGCACCTGGCATTGCTGCATTAGCCATTATTATTATTTGTGCCTATGCAGTGGCTGCCAATGCAACACGCATCGCTGATTTATCTTTATGGGTTTTGCTTTTGGTGGTTATCTTAAACGGGCTTGGTTATATGTTGGGCTGGTTGGTAGGGCATATCTTTCGTTTTGAATTAACCTACAAAATCACCATGTCCATTGAAATTGGTATGCAAAACGCGGGGCTTGGTGTTGCCTTGGCATTAAAACACTTCGCACCCGAAGCTGCTTTGCCAGGGGCTTTGTTCGCAGTATGGTGCATTTTAACATCTGCGGGTATCACCCATGTCTTGAAACATCGAAAAGTCGAGGTTAACCCTGCAATCTAAGCAAAGTTAGCCATCCAATTATCCGCGCTTATCCACTGGAATATAATGTTCGCCCTTTTTCCCTACATAGATTTGCATAGGTCTAAAAATACGACTTACACCCAATTGTTCCTTCCAATGCGCCAACCAACCCGATACGCGGGCAATCGCAAAAATAGGTGTAAATAAATCTGTAGGAATACCGAGTTTACGATAAACAATGCCTGAATAAAAATCGACATTCGGACAAATTCCTTTTGCCCCAAGCGTGCTGCGCGATAATTCTTCAATGCGGCTGGCAATTTCATAAGTCGGGTCTTCACCCATTTCCTTGGTCAACTCAACATACAATTCTTGCAAAAGCGTTGCCCGTGGATCTTTGGTTTTGTAGACCCTATGCCCTAAGCCTGCGATTTTTTCTTTATTCGCCAACTTTTCATGCAAATAAGATTCTACACGACTCACATCGCCAATTTCATCAAGCATATGCAACACATCTTCATTGGCTCCACCATGCAAAGGTCCAGAAAGTGAGCCGATAGCTGCACTGATACAAGTATAAGGATCTGCCAATGTGGACGCGGTCACGATGGTGGAAAAAGTACTGGCATTGAGTGTGTGTTCGGCATGCACAATCATAGCCACATCCATAATCCGTTCCATCAAAGGTGTAGGTTCATTGCCTGTAAGCATATATAAGAAATTTGCAGCATGCGATAAATCATCACGTGGCGGAATAGGATCATCACCATGACGCATGCGTGCATGTGCTGCTACTAACGTAGGCAATTTTGCTACTAAATTTAAGCAAACAATGCGTACATCCTCTTCACTTAGCTCACCATTGATGCCCTGTGGTAAGGGATAAAACATGCCTAAAACAGCAACTGTAGTTTGCAATGAATCCATAGGATGTGCTGATTCAGGGAAACATTTCATAATATCCCGGATACGAAATTTCATACGTCTATGATGGCATAAATTAGCCTTGAAACTTGCCAATTCATCTTCTTTTGGCAAATAACCATAAATAAGCAAAAAAGACGTTTCTTCAAAAGAGGATTGCTCTGCCAATTGCTCAATATCAATGCCACGATATTCCAAATGACCTACACTACCATCCACAGATGAAATAGCAGATTCTGTCACTGGAATACCTGCCAAACCTGGTGAATAACAAGCAATATCTTTATTCTTCGTCATGATACTCTAACCTCTAACTGTTTCACTTATATGAGCGATGTTGCACGCATTCTAACAGGATAGCCTTCACTATGCCTGATTTTTTTGTCCATCAGTTTATTTTGGATCGTGAAAAATTCTATCCAACTCAATATGACGGTTCATTTTCCATAAATAACCATCATCTGGATGCATCACCTGAAGGTGCATAGGTCTACGGCAATAATGCAATAATGCTTGGACAATCCAAGGTCTACGCAAAGAGAATGCATCAAACACATCTTTTGACAGACGCAATAAACGTACAGGCGTTGCAGCTACAATTTTATATTCACTTTTATAGCCTGGTAATAATCCTCCAAGGTGCACCATATCGCCTGGCACAACACTGCTTAACAAACTTTCATCCTCATGATGCGTTTGTTTGCTTTCACTATGATGCAAGAAAAATAGACAACCTATTTGCATCAAATATGCACCATGATGTTCTTCGCCGGCCTTGACTAAACAAGCACCTGCCTCTAACTCAATCACCTCTAAACTTTGGCTTAAGCGCCGCCTATCAACATCATTAATACGGTCAAAAATCGCATGCTGTGAAAGCACAGGGTCAACCCAATGCTCACGTAACAAGCGCTCCATGCCTGCTTGAAAACCCATTCTATCACAGTTTTGGATGGCCTTAGCTGGTATAGCATAAAGATAACATGGCGTGGTTGCCCATACTTTTGCAACTCGGCGTTGTTGCGTAAAAATACCTATTTCACCAATCATCACCAATACGCCAGCTTGTGCATGCAGTGCATCTGGCTCATCTATATCGTAACCATCTACACGTACTGCCACACTACCTTGTTGCAGAAGCCATAATGTATCTGGCATATCACCTACTTCACACAACACATCGCCAGTTTTTAATTCAATAATATCTGCCATGGATTGCAGTTGCAGCATCAACTCACCATCATTCATGCTGGCCACTTCATGGACTATTTGGGCAGCGTCACTATCTACCTTGGATTTTTGAATCGCATCGACAACTTTTTGCAACTCTAATGCGGCATTTTTTTCACCATCATGTGTGTATTGATGGATGACATATTGATATAAAACACATGCTTCATCTATTTTTCCCAAGCGTTCATAGCACCAACCCAAACGCAATTGTAAATCTAAATTCCCAGTCATTTCTTCTGTATCTAAAACTTGCTGATAAAGCTCACATGCTTCTGCATATAATTCTTTATTCACAGCTTTGCGGGCTTGGCGCATCAATCTTTGGACATTCATTCGCTACGCCCCAACGGATGGGCTTGATTCACCCACTGATGCAACCTAACTCGGCTTACATGAGTATAAATTTCAGTGGTTGTAATGTTTGCATGACCCAACATCATTTGAACACTGCGCAAATCCGCGCCATGATTCAATAAGTGTGTTGCAAACGCGTGCCGTAA
>JALWPO010000311.1 GCA_026994965.1 Mariprofundaceae bacterium
TTGCTGGCATTGCCACATATTTAAAACAGATCACGCCTAACACACGTATCATTGGTGTAGAGCCTGTGGATTCCGCCGCTATGCATGATTCCATTCAAGCTGGTGAATTGGTCACATTAGACCAAGTTGGTATTTTTGCTGATGGTGTTGCGGTAAAAAAAGTCGGCACACACACTTTTGATTTGGTGCAACAATATGTGGATGAAATCATATTGGTCGATACTGATGAAATCTGTGCAGCTATCAAAGATATTTACGATGAAGACCGCTCTGTGGTTGAGCCTGCTGGCGCACTGGCTGTAACAGGCATGAAAAAATATGTACGCCAACATGATATAAGAAGCAAGGTCTTGGCATGTATCAATAGCGGCGCAAATATGAATTTTGACCGTTTGAGACATGTTGCAGAACGAGCTGAAATGGGTGAGCGGCGCGAAGCATTATTTGCCGTGACTATTGATGAAAAGCCCGGAAGCTTTCTCACCTTTTGCAAACTTTTGGGTGATCGCGCCATCACTGAATTTAATTATCGTTTATCTAGCCGTCAGCAAGCACATGTATTTGTGGGAGTTGGCATTGCTTGCGAGCAAGAACGCCAAGATATTTTAACACTTTTGCAAAAGCATGATTACCCTGTGATTGATTTGATGGATAATGAAGCAAGCAAACTGCATATGCGACATATGGTTGGTGGAAAATCCAATTTAGTGGAACACGAACTGCTATACCGCTTTGAATTTCCAGAGCGCCCTGCTGCCTTATTGGATTTTCTCACTTGTCTTGCTGGGCGCTGGAATATCTCTTTATTTCACTATCGCAATCATGGTGCTGCCTTTGGACGCGTATTGGTTGGGATTGAAGTGCCATCCCAAGATAAGGTTGATTTCGAAAAGTTCCTCACCCAATTGGGCTATACATGGGTGGATGAATCTGATAATCCTGCACTTCAACTCTTTTTATAGTTAGGCATGACATTAGAGCTTATTTCTTTGACTGCTCAAGTAAATATATTGCGCGTTTAAGATTCTGCTTTGCAATGGCGAAATCAGGATAAATAGACACTGCTTTCTGAAAAGCATTTACTGCCTTAGCATAGTCATGCTGCATCAAATAAGCAGCCCCTAGCACATTCAATGCAGACGCATTGTAAGGGTAAATCTGCTGAAATTGTTCTAAATATAAAGCGCTATCTGCATAACGTCTCTGATGATATGCGGTTTGTGCCACACCAAACACTGCCCTAAAATTATCTTTATCCCAGTGGTATGCCTGCTGATATGCGTCCATTACAACCTTTGAAGTCTTCGCTCTCATCGCATGCGCGACATGATATTCAGATACCACCCAACGAACTGGCAAAACAGCAAATAAAAAGAGTATCACAACCATACTTAAAGCCAGTGGTTTATGAGCATCAACTTGAATAGATAAGGTAAATAAAGTTGGCATAGGCTTACAACTTGCCCACCATAGCCCAGCAAACCATGCAAACACAAACATACTGGCAGGATTAAAAAATACATGATTAAACATGCTATCAAATAAGGTTGCGCTGATTGCCAGCACGCCTACTGCCTGCCAAGTATCCCACTTTTGCCATACAGCTTGAATCAGTCGCCACAAAAAAAACAATAACAGACCCACAAAACACAATGCCGCCACCCAACCTTGCTGGGTTGCAATTTGTAATACCACATTATGTGGATTGGTTGTGAAACTTTTTAAGCCACTTAAAGGGTCTCTAAAATCCATGAATGCATTGCTATATTGAGGGTAGATTGCAAAAAAACTACCCGTACCATGCCCAAAGAATGGCGCATCCCATGCCATAGCGGTTGCCGATGCAAACATAGGCGTGCGCGCCCCCAAAATAGGGTAAAGGCGCTGCCACATATTCGCTAGCGGTGGCTGCAATACATGTGGCGTTAATGGATGCTGTTGTATCTTCTCTACTGACTGAAAAGTGCTGGAAAGGCGTGCTAAATCACGATAATGATAAGGCAAGGTTTGATATGTAAAAATTGAAGAACATAATGAAAAAACCAACAACGATAAAGGCAAGGCATGATTTTTATACCAATCTTTTCCAAAGAGCACATGCTTATGTTTTAGCACAAGTATACTCAACAAAAGCATACCCAAAAACAACCCTATCAACACGCCCCGAGTGGAAGCCAAAAGTAAAATCGTTGTAAGCGTTGATACAGAAAAAACATTCAATAACCGTAAAAACCAAGAAGCCTGCGTGATAAGTAAATATATCACTACAGGCAAAAGTATCACCAACACATCACTGGTAAAATTGACATGTCCAATGGGTGAAAAAAGCACACTGATATTGTAACCCTTGGCATGGTAATCCAATATATAACCCAACCAATAATGACATGAAAATACAAATGCCGATAAAGTGGTTACCCATGTCCACATGATTTGAAAATGTGCATGATGCCGCCATGCCCAACAACTAACCAAAAAGACAGCCACACCGGCCAACCAAAATGAGAATCGAATCAATCCTTGGGTATGGTTAGGAGCAATCCAAATGCCTACACATAAAAACAGATAAAATACGGTTAAAATCAGCCCTGCCCATGTCCAATGCATGATGAATGGCTCGCGACGTTTCCAAACCATATAAGCAGCCATCAAACCTATCCATACAAAACATGCAATCAAAATCAACCATTTGGGTTCTTCATTGGGTGCAACCAGTGTCATCCAACGCACATTTAACATCAAAGGCAGACATAGAAGTGGTGCAAGCACCCATAAATCAAATATTTTATCTGCGCTCAACCACGATGTATTATGATTATTCTGCTTTTGATTCATCGCAACACGATTAGTCCTTAATCAACACGGATACCCACATCCAACACATCCAACCACGACCCGCCATGCAATACTCGCATACGGCGATGTACAGGCATGGCCAATGCTTTCTCATGCTTCCAATCTGGACACATCACTGCAATACGCCAGCCTGAAAAGTTATCTTTTAATACATGGCCTAAATCACGGCAAAAGGCGATACTATCTATTTTAATTCTAACCCCATAAGGTGGGTTACACACGATTAAACCCGTATCATTTTGCACTTTTAGCTTCAATACATCTTGTTGCATAATCATCATATCCTGCAACACACCAGCACGCTTAGCATTGGCTTTTGCCGCCTTGATTGCCCCTATATGAATATCCGAAACATGTATTTTATGCTCTAAGTTATCCCTTTGCATGGCTGTGGTTTTATCCAACACACGCTTCCAAGTTTTTTCTTTGAATA
>JALWPO010000312.1 GCA_026994965.1 Mariprofundaceae bacterium
TGCCCGAACACAGCCAACGCCATTTTCTTGCCTCCGATGCGCATGACATCTATATCCAAATCGATGATAAGCCCTTGCTTAACTTTGCATCCAATGATTATTTGGGCTTGCGCAGTCATCCATCATTGGCAAATATCGCTATACAACATATTCAAACGCATGGTATAGGCAGCGGCGCATCCCGCCTTGTTTCTGGTGATAGCCGTGAATTTCATGCTTTGGAAACAGAGCTTGCGGCTTGGAAAGGCTATGAAGCTTGTCTGATTGTGGGCTCTGGCATGCTTGCCAATATCGGACTGATTCAAGCATTGGCAGATAGGAATACATTGGTCTTTTCAGACAAACTCAATCATGCATCATTGATTGATGGGGTGCGTTTATCTGGTGCAAAATCATACCGCTTCCCCCACCTTGATGATGATACCTTGCAAACCATGTTAGCAAAACATCACGCTGCAAAGCGCATCATTATTTCAGATGGCGTATTTAGTATGGATGGCGATTGTGCGAATGTGCAACACTTATTATCACTTGCCGAAGAACACAACACCCTACTCATCATGGATGATGCCCATGGCACAGCCTGTCTCGGAGAAGGCAATCGCGGATTAACCCATGAAATTGCAGGGCATGAACGCCTGATTGAAGTGGGCACATTGGGCAAGGCGTTCGGTGGCTATGGTGCATTTATACTGGGTACATTTGAACTGATTGATGGGTTAAAACAACGCATGAGAACCATGATATATTCCACTGCATTACCTACATTTATGCCTGCTGCTATGCGCCAATCACTAAAATTAATTCAAAAAGGTACGCTACAAAATCAGCTTCACAACAATATTCAAAGCTTTCGCGCACAAACCGCAAAACTCAACCTTGTGCCCTCGAACACAGCCATTCAAGCTTTCATCATCGGTGACAATCAAGCCGCATTGCACGCATCACAACAACTTCGCGATATGGGGCTGTTTGTTCCCGCTATAAGACCACCCACTGTGCCTGAACACACAGCAAGGTTGCGCATTACTTTATCTGCCAATCATCAACCTGAACACATCACACAGCTTGCCCAAGCCTTGGCAACCATCGCATGAAGCCTTTGGTTTTTTTGCATGGTTGGGGGCAATCCGCACGCATTTGGTATCAGCAACAGCAAGCCTTTCCTGATGCCCATTATCTTCATCTTCCTGGACATGGCGGCAGTGCTGATGCTGATGATTGGTTCGCATCATGCACCCAAGAGCTTCCCCAAGTGCCATGCCATCTGATTGGCTGGTCGTTGGGAGGTATGCTTGCGATGAAATTAGCACTCAGCCATCCTAAACGCATACAATCCTTAATTTTAGTGAACACCACGCCCCGCTTTCGCCAATCGGATAACTGGAAATACGGCTGTGATGATGAAATCTTTCAAGCTTTTGAACAAGGTGTGGAACATCAAGCAGGAAAAACCATGTCACGCTTTTTTGCCATGATGTTTCATGGCGAGGATATATCTCGTAGCGACTATCAAAGCATCGCTCACCAAGCCATTGACCGTCATCACCCACCCACACAAGAGGGACTACAACATGGCTTAACATTGTTATCAGAGATGGATTTGCACGATAACTTAAGCAATATCACACAACCGACTTTGATTATCTCTGGCGATAGTGATGCAATTATTTCGCCTAAGTCCAGTCGCACGCTTGCCGAACATATTCCCCATGCCACACTTCACCGTTTTAGAGCATCTGGTCATGCGCCATTTTTAAGCCATAGCGCACAATTCAATTCCCTTTTGGAGCAATGGTGTCAAACTCATTAAAAACATCGCATATACATCGTCCTTATGTGAAACGTGCTTTTTCAAGTGCGGCTGAAAGCTATGATCATCATGCTGTGCTCCAACGTGAAATTGGAGAGCGTTTGCTTGCTCATCTCAACTTCACCAAAATTGAACCCAAACGCATTTTAGATATTGGCTGTGGTACAGGCTATTTTACGCGCCTTTTGGCTGATAAGTTTAAAAAACAACATATTGTAGGTTTGGATTTATCAGCATCTATGCTGGCTTATGCCAAGAAAAAGCAACCCATGCGCCTGCCATGGCATGGAAAACGCCACTTTTGCAATGCCGATGGCTGTATGCTGCCTTTTGCCGATAACAGCTTTGACTTGGTCACCTCCAACCTTGCCATGCAGTGGGTAGCCAACCCTGCGGATATGATGGCTGAAATGCGCCGTGTGCTCGCCCCCAATGGCTTAATATTATTCTCTACATTTGGTCGCCGCACATTAAGCGAGTTACGCCAATCCCTTGCCAGCATCGCGCAAGATAATCAGAGCACTCTAAAAGGGCGTGTTTTACCTTTTCCAGATATTATGGCTTTGGGTGATGCGTTCAACCAAATCCCTATTGAAATGCCTGTGATTGATAGCGATTTATTTACCCTCACTTACCCTGATGCTATGGCTTTGGTGCGCGAGCTGAAAGGCCTGGGTGCATCTTCATCAGCGATTACTGGGCGCAAGGGCGGGCTATATGGCCCTCGTTTATTGAAACAACTCAATGCCGTGTATGTAGACAAACATCGCATGGAAAATGGGCAAGTCCGAGCCACTTTTGAGGCTTTGTATGCCCAAGCTTGGTATAAAGAAATCCCTTATCAACCTAAGGGAAATATTATCCCGATTGAATTGCAATAAACTGCAATGTCTACTTCTGTTTTTATCACTGCAACCGATACCCATGCTGGAAAAACATGGGTCACACAACACCTTATCCAAGCCCTCATCCAAGGTGGGCAACGTGCCAAAGCCATCAAACCCATTGCTTGCGGGCATGAGGATGAAGACATCAATCAAGACGTTCAAATCTTACTGCATGCCCAAACACTTAAACATCCCGCTGATGTGAACTTGTATGACTTTAAGCTGCCTGCTTCCCCACATATAGCTGCACAAGCAGAGCCAGCACATATTGAACCCAAAGCCTTACTCACATGGTGTCAGCAGCAAATACAGCACACTGATATATGCCTGATTGAAGGCGTTGGTGGTTTAATGGTCCCTTTGAATTTCGATTATTTGCTTAGCCATTGGATATGCGATATGCCAAACACACCTGTGATTTTGGTGGTTGGCAACCAACTGGGCTGCATCAATCATGCCTTGTTATCTTTGGAAAAATTAGCACAGATGCAACGCCATCCTGCATGGATGATTATCAATCCATTGGAACATAAACAAGACGATACGCAAGATACACAAATACTTGTTGATACCCTTCAACC
>JALWPO010000313.1 GCA_026994965.1 Mariprofundaceae bacterium
TAGCATAGATTCCACAACCACAGAAACTGCTGTAAAGCCGCGCCGTGGTCGCCCTAAAAAAGTTGTCACTACAACAACGGATGAGGTTACCGAAACACCTGTAAAACCACGTCGGGGTCGTCCTAAAAAGGTGGTCACCAAAACTGAAGATAAAGATAATACAAGTGTGGATGCAACAAGCCCAGAGAAAAACAAAGAAGAGCCATCTACAACCCAAGGTGACAAGCCAATCACCCAAGAAGCAAACACAGAAAATGATGATAAAAAATCAGCACCTGAAAGCAATGAGCAGCAACAAAATGAACCTCGCAATGGTCGTCGGCATAACAACCGCAACAGTCGAAATAATCGCAACAATCGAAACCATGATAAGCGCCGTCGCAACAACAAACATGAAGAGGAAGATGAAAATACATCCAATGAATTAGCAGGTGTAACCCTGCACATTCAAGATTTGGTGGCGATGTCACCAACTGAACTATTGGAAAAAGCCGATTCTTTGGGCATTGATAATGTCGCAGGCATGCGCAAACAAGAGCAAGTCTCTGCGATTTTGCGAGCTCATGGCTTGCGTGGTGGAACCATTTATTCCGAGGGCGTGTTAGAAATCCTACCAGATGGTTTTGGATTCTTGCGTTCTGCCGAAGCCAATTATCTATCTGGCCCTGATGATGTGTATGTTTCAACCCATCAAATTCGCCGTTCATTTTTGCGTAAGGGTGATTTGGTTTCTGGTGAAATTCGCACACCAAGACGTGGTGAAAAATATTCCGCTTTAAAAACAGTGGATAGTATCAATGGTGAAGAACCATCAGTTGCACGAACCAAAGTATTGTTTGATAATCTAACCCCATTATACCCTAATGAGCGCTTAGTGATGGAACTCGAAGATGCGACTGCAAAAGATAAAACAGGCCGTGTCATTGATTTGGTTGCGCCCATTGGCAAAGGGCAACGCGCCCTTTTGGTTGCACCACCACGTACGGGTAAAACCATGATGATGCAATCTATTGCACATTCCATTGAAAAAAATCATCCTGAAGTTTGCCTTATGGTATTGTTGATTGATGAACGACCTGAAGAAGTGACCGATATGAAACGTTCCGTTAAAGGCGATGTGGTTGCATCTACCTTTGATGAACCAGCACAGCGCCATGTACAAGTCGCTGAAATGGTGATTGAAAAAGCCAAACGTATGGTTGAGCATGGTAAAGATGTGGTCATTCTACTTGATTCTATCACCCGTTTGGCACGCGCTTACAACACAGTTGTACCTTCATCAGGTAAGATTCTTACTGGTGGTGTGGATGCGAATGCTTTGCACCGTCCGAAACGTTTCTTTGGTGCGGCGCGTAATATTGAGGGCGGCGGCTCACTCACCATTATTGCAACAGCCCTAGTCGATACTGGCTCAAAAATGGATGAAGTGATTTTTGAAGAGTTTAAAGGTACAGGTAATATGGAAATTAACCTGAATCGTAAGCTAGTGGATAAACGCGTTTTCCCTGCCATTGATATTGCGCCATCAGGCACACGTAAAGAAGAGCTTTTAATTGATCCTGAAACGCTGCAAAAGATTTGGGTACTGCGCAAAATTCTATCGCCCATGAATGCGGTTAGTGCCATGGAGTTCTTACTCGATAAGTTGGGAACCACCAAAAATAATGATGAATTCTTTGAGCGTATGAATCAATAATATGATGATTTAACTACGGGTAAACCAATTTTCGCATATCGACTATCTGTGTTTATCCGTGTATATCTGTGGATAAATACGAACGCACTTCATCGCAATTCAACATGGCTAGAAACTTTTGATTGGCATCTGGCATAGGCATCGCCTGCACATCTTCTAATGCCACCCATGCCGATGTTGATTCTGTGCATAAATTGGAAATATCAGGACAAAAACATACAAAAAATAAGAAATGTAGAGTTCTATCGGCATAATCATACGTGCTTTTACCCAGATGCCGCCACATTTTTCCTTCAAGATGACATTCTTCTTTCAGCTCTCGCACCGCCGCCTGCAAAGGCATTTCATCGCCTTCCACTTTTCCACCTGGGAAAGACCATAAGCCCCCACAATGCACATGATCAGGGCGTTTTAATAAACAGAGTTCATGCTTGGCATTAAACGCGGCAACAAGCGCAATCACTTGCGTTTTATCAGGTTCGGTATTCGGCATTAATCACAATATATTCATGCGTTAAATCGCCTGTCCAAATCGTAGCCTCGGCATCACCAAGCCCCAAATCCACATACAGGGTGAACTCCGACTTCTCAAAAACAGCCATGCCATCTTCATCCCGATAATCAGGATGCAAATTGCCATTTTCAAGCATCACCACATCATCAGTTTGAAGTGCAATCTTATCTCGCTCAATAGCAACCCCAGCATTGCCAATTGCCATTAAGATACGACCCCAATTGGCATCAGAGCCTGCAAATGCAGTTTTAACTAGTGGTGATACAGCAATCGCCCGTCCAACCTTGCGGGCATCTGCTTCAGAATGTGCTCCGCTGACGTGAATAGTTACAAATTTTGTAACGCCCTCGCCATCACGGGTAATCAATTGGGCCAATTCAATACATAATTCCGTGAGTGCTTGCTCAAATGCAGATGTGTCCGCTAAAGGTGCATGACCCAAACCCAGGCCACTGGAAAGAAGATATAAAGTATCATTGGTGGAAGTATCGCCATCCACACTGATACAATTGAATGAACGATTGGCTACACGCTTAAGCATGGGTTGCAATTGTGCATGCGTTAATGGCGCATCGGTGGCAACAAATGAAAGCATGGTTGCCATATTCGGATGAATCATGCCACTGCCTTTGGCAATACCAGTGATGGTATAATCACCTACTTTTTTAGATGCCCATTTGGCAAAGGTGTCGGTGGTGCGAATCGCATGTGCAGCATCCTGCCAATGATTTGCATCTAAATCGGCAACCACATCTCCCATCCCTGTGGCAATTCTATCAATGGGAAAAGGCTCACCAATCACACCTGTAGAGGCAGATAATACTTGTTCTGATTTACAACCAGCCGCATTGGCTGCCAAATCAATCAATTGTTGTGACCATTCTCTCTCTTTTTCACCCACACCAGCATTGGCATTGCCAGCATTGCCAATAATACAGCGAATATGTTCACCCTGTTGCATCACAGCTTCTTCACCCAAATCCACACATGCCGCTCGAAAGCTATTTTGTGTGAACACACCCGCAGCATGGGCAGGCACATCTGCGACAATCAACGTCA
>JALWPO010000314.1 GCA_026994965.1 Mariprofundaceae bacterium
TGTCACAATGTGCACATGGTGCCATAGATGAATGGGAATCTTGCATATCCATAGCAAGATTTTGTGTGTGGCAAGGCATGCTTTTTTGCAGGCTATGTTCAGATGCATGCGCAAAAGAAGTACACATGGATGCTGTAAATATTTGCAGCACAAATGCAAGCACCAGTGATTTTGAAAACACTGATTTGCGAATCAATGGAGAAATACTACGTAACAACATGTGGCAACTCTAGGCGAGGCATGATTAAAAAACAATGAAACTTGACGCTATGCAAGTGGCGCTTACGATGGCGGCATTGTGAAAACTTCCTCTGATACCCCACTGCATCAAGCCATTGCACTCTGCCAAGATGATATGACACGCGTGGATGCATGCATCCGTGAAAATTTACAATCTGATATTATGATGATTCCTGCCATTGGAAATTATATTGTGGGTAGCGGTGGTAAGCGTTTGCGCCCATTGTTATGTTTGTTGGTTGCGAAGTTGTTTCGCTATACAGGGGAGCGCCATATTCCCATATCTGTGGTGGTTGAGTTTATTCATACCGCATCCTTGTTACATGATGATGTGGTAGATTCTTCGGATCAACGCCGTGGTAATCCATCTGCTAATGGCGTGTGGGGCAATCAAGCCAGCGTATTGGTTGGCGATTATTTATTCTCACGTGCTTTTCAAATGATGGTGGCTGATGGGGACATAAAAATGCTGGCATTGATGTCCAATGTCACCAATGCCTTGGCAGAAGGTGAAGTGTTGCAATTATCGCGCACATTTCATTTGGGGATGACAGAAGAAGAATGTTTGGAAGTCATTGAGCGCAAAACGGCAGTATTGTTTTCAGCGGCGGCGGAAGTTGGGGCGCATGTTTCCGAGCAAAATGAAAGCATGGTTGAGCGTATGGCAGAGTATGGCATGTGTTTGGGTGTGGCGTTTCAATTGATGGATGATGCCTTGGATTATTTGGCTGAAGCTGAGCAAGCGGGCAAACCTGTTGGACATGATTTGGAAGAAGGTAAAATCACATTGCCATTGATTTATGGGATGCAAAAAGATGAAGCACTTCGTGATCGTGTGCATGCCATTGCAGAGCGTGATGGCGATGCTTATGAGGTGGGTGATCGTGAATGGGTGCGTGAGCATGTGCAAGAACACCAAGGCGCAGAGTATGCGATGCAACGGGCAAAAGATTATGCGGAGCGTGCGAAGGCATTATTGCCTGAATCGGGCGATGCTGAGATTGTGCAGTTGCTGAGAGATTTGGCTGATTTTTCAGCGCAAAGACTGTATTAAATATTGTTTAAGTCTCTACGCTTTCTTTTTTCTCCAAGCGATAAGCAATAAAAACACCGATTTCAAATAAGGCATACATGGGAATAGCCAATAAAATTTGAGATACAATATCAGGTGGCGTAAGTATGGCAGAAAAAATAAACGCCCATACAATCACATAGCGACGTTTATCTGCTAAATCTTTGGCTTCTACAATGCCTAAACGCGTTAGAATCACAACGATGATAGGGACTTGGAAGCTTATACCAAACGCGAATAATAATTTTAATACCAAGGATAAATACTCTTTAATGGCAGGCATGGCTTGAATGGTGTCGGTGGAAAAGCTTAGAAAGAATTTGAATATAATGGGGAAAACAACATAAAAGGCAAATGTGCCACCCATGAAAAGTAGTAGTATGCTGGATAGGAAGAAGCTTAAAAATACTGTTTTTTCTTCAGCATATAAACCTGGAGCAATAAATGCCCAAGCTTGGTAAAATGTGATAGGCGCAGTGACAAATAGACTGAGCACCAGCGCAATTTTTAAATAGGTGAAAAACACATCAGGTGCATTTAAAAAAATCAGTGGTGTGTCGGGCGGCAAAGCTGAGCGCAATGGTGTTGCCATAAAATCAAATACAGCACTAGAGAAATACATTAGCACAAATACACCCAATACATAAGTAATCACTGCTATGGTGACTCTTTGCCGCAATTCACGCAAATGGGATAAGATAGATGTATCAGTATTATTTTGAGTCGGCATCGTGGATGTTTGTATGTGTTTTTATCTCATCAGATATACTGCTTATGCCCTCATCAATAGCATCACGTGCTGATTGAACGGGTTCCTTTAAAGCTTGGGTTTCCAAGTCAATTTGTTGCTTGATGCTGGACATCCACGCGCGACCTTGGCGTATAAGTCTAGCAATTTGGACAAAAAATTCAGGTGTTCGCTCTGGTCCAAGAATCAATAGGGCAATAACGCCAATGACCAGAAGCTCTAAAAAACCAATATCAGGCATAGAAAATAATAGCTTTAGTTAGTGGGAAGTATGCTCTTTAGGTTCGTCTTTTGTATCATCTTTGGCATCGTTTTTATCGTCACCACTAATACTGCTGATATTCGCACGAAAGCTACTGATACCCTTGGCAAGCCCCTCACCGATAGCAGGCAGGCGCTTTGCACCAAAAAGTACAATCACAATTAAAAGGATAAGAATAAGTTCCATTGGGCCAAGTCCAAACATAGCATATGCTCCTTGCTATCAAATTCGGTGTAACTATTCAGCATGTACATTGAACCAGCCGCCAATATGTCATGTCGAACATCGTTGAGACATCTTTTCGCGCAATGTCGATGTAAGATTCCTCGGCTTCGCTCGGAATGATAGCTTAAAGGCTAGTATGCTGAATGCGTTACAATTCGGTGAGGAATATAGCGATATTGCGCTAGAATACAAACCTGAGTGTTTTGCATGGCGCATAAGTCTTTACGAAAAGTGATTTTGATGGAGGTGTGTGGGTTGCGATTATTGCATGTGAGTTTGATTGTATCGAATATAGAAAAAGCAGCTTTATTTTACGAGGGCGTGTTGGGGCTGTCACCAGATAAGCGCCCAAATTTAGGTTTTGAAGGGTTGTTTTATAAGCTTGGGGAAGGCGTGCAATTGCATCTTTTATGCGTTGAAAACCCATATCAACACTGCAAACAACCTGCACATGGCGGGCGAGATAGGCATATTGCTTTGGGGGTGTCTGATATCAAGCGTATACAAAGGCGTTTGAATCAGGCGAATATTGATTATACCTTAAGCAAATCAGGAAGAGCTGCGTTATTTTGTCATGATGAAGATGGCAATGCGATTGAATTATGCGAAACAAAGGAGGCATCAGCTTGAGAAAAAAGAGGGTCAACACTTTGCTGCCAAACGGTTTGATATTGTTGTAGCCAAATATCAGCGCGTGTCTTTCTTTGTGCGAGTGTGGCTTGTAGTGGTGCAAGAAAACGCACTTCATTGTTGCCTTGTGCATCACAAATATTGATATTTTCCAGCCCTGCTTGGGCAATATCAATCATGTTTTTACACAAATCGAATACAGAAGTATCACGAAACTTGGTTTGTAATGCAGTTGTGGGGACATTCTCACGCAGCGCCAGCAATTCATCGCGCTGCCAATCTTTCACCATATCCCAAATATCATCTTCTGCCTGCTTATCATAAAGCAAACCTTTCCATAAGGTGGGCAAGGCACAAATCCAAGGCAGTGTTCCTGCTGCTGCACCACGCATTTCGATAAATTGTTTGAGGCGCACATCGGGGAATACAGTTGAGGTATGTAGTTCCCAATCTTCCAAGCTTGGGTATTCGCCCATGCGTTGTGGTAACTTACCTTCAAGGAATGTGCGAAAACTTTCACCTGCGCAATCAATATACTCATGATCGCGCACAATAAAATACATAGGTACATCCAAAACCCATGCTGTCCAATCATCAAAGCCAAAGTTGTCTTGGAATACACATTCGGGGGTGCCTGTTCGGTGAGGGTCAGTATCCAGCCATGCTGCTGCGCGATTGGATAATTGTGGTGAAGCTTTGCCATCGGCAAATGGGCTAGCGGCATACAGTGCGGTCACCAAAGGTTGTAAACAAAAGCCAATGCGCATTTTTCTTGCCATATCAGCTTCTGATTCAAAATCCAAATTGGCTTGAATAGTGGATGTGCGAAGCATCATATCCAAACCCTTAGCCCCGACCTTGGGCATATAGTTTCGCATCACCTCATAACGTGCTTTGGGCATCCAAGGTATCTCATCACGCGACCATTTGGGCTGAAACCCAGCGCATAAAAAATCAATATTCAAGGCACGAGCAATGATAGCAAGTTCATCAACATGCGATTTTGTTTCTGTATAAGTATCATGAATGCTTGCAAGAGGCGCGCCTGATAACTCTAGTTGACCACCGGGCTCTAAGGTGATGGATGCATGATTTTTGGTTAAAGCAATGGGTTGATTGTTTTCATAAATAGCTTGCCAGCCCAATTGCATCAACCCTTGCAACACTTGAGCAATGCCTGATGGCTCTGCATAAGCAAGCGGCTTGAATGAATCAAGATGGAAACCAAATTTTTCATGCTCTGTTCCAATACGCCATGTGTGGCGGGGTTTGCAGCCTTTGCGAAAAATATGCGATAATTGCTCAAATGATAAAGGTTGCTGCATGGGTCAAAACATTAGCTTTAAGCTGCATAAGATACAAAGGTTTTCCTTGGGTGGTGATTTTTATATAAAATGCTTCAATGCATAAGTAGCCACAATAAAGAATAAATATAACATTAAAATAAATATGGACATATTATTTTTATGGGTTTATGATTCGCCCCGTTTCATCGGATGGGGAGGTGACAACTTCTGTTGACACAAGTTGATTTGCAATCGTAAACGCTTGGCAACAGGTCGAAGAAGCTACCAGCTCTGACAATGTACACTTTTGAATAACCCTACGGGGTTAAATAAATCATAACGAGGTTTTACACATGAAGAAGATCCTTCTTTCTGCTGCTGCTTTCGTTGTTGTTGCGGTTTCTGCTGTTTCTATCGCACCAACGACTTCTGAAGCAATCCCGGCGTTTGCACGCCAAACTGGCGCAGCTTGCTTGAGCTGCCATTTCCAATCTTTCCCAGCATTGGCACCTTTTGGTGTTGCATTTAAAATGGGTGGTTTCACTGATGTTGGTGAACAAGCTTTGGTTGAAGATGACGAATTATCTATTCCTTCATCTTTGAACATCACAATGATGATGCGTTTCAAATATAAAACCGTTAAAACAACAACAAAAGCTACTGGTGTAACAAGTAGCTCAACTACATTAGAAATGCCTGCTGACCAAGTATTGATGGTTGGTGGTCGTATTGGTTCTGCTTTGGGTGGTTTTGGTGAAATCAGCTTTGGTACTGGTGGCGGTATTGGTAACTGGCAGTTGATTAACTCAAACGACTTTGGCGATTTCAAAGGTGGTATTGGCTTGTACAATGCAGGCTTTGGTCCTACTGGCGCAATCGAAATTTCAAGTGTTTTCGGTCAACATTCTGGTAAATTGAATGGTGGTTTCGTTTCTGCAGTTGAAAACTTGATTACCGGCGGCTCTCTATTCGGTAATACTCTATCTGTTGCGGCTTGGGCTGGTAGCGATATGGGCTTGGTACAGTTGGCTGCAGTTGCGCCAGGTGCAGCAGGCAATGGTACGAATACTGGTAATCGTTTAGCTACATTGGCACGTGTTGTGTTCACGCCTGAATTTTCAGGTATGAATGCTATGATTGGTGGTGGTGTGATTTCTGGGACTACAGGTACAACGACTCTTGGCTATGCAAAATTAAGCGATTTCTTTATTGATGCACAGGTTCAAGGCGATGTTGGTGATATGTCTTTAGGTATCTATGCGGATTATGCTTCTAAAAATGAAGGAAATCTTGCTGTAGCACCAGCAGTTAGTGTTAAACCAGGAGCAACAACTGGTTTCTCTATCCGTGCGGAACTTGAGCCAGTTCATAACGTACTGTTGGGTATTGGATATGGTTCAGCTAACCCAGTGGGCACGCTTGCAAATGAAACAAGAACTCAATTTTCTGCTACATATCATTTCTACCAAAATGTTGAGTTGAATTTCCATTACAATGAAATTAAGAATCCTATTGCAACCACAACTGCAAGTAAAATTACGGAAACTTACTTAGGCATGGAAGCATTGATGTAAGATTCTTTCATCCTTGGGGATGATGGTTTAGAAAGGGAGTCTCTCGGGGCTCCCTTTTTGTTTTTTAAATTCGCACATTCAAAGATCCCTCGGCTTCGCTCGGGATGACAATCGAAAATATGTCATTTCGACCTTGCGGAGAAATCTTTATCCCTTTACAGTCATAACTTGGCAGGAGACTTTCTTGAATCAACGTCAATATTACGTTTACATTATGAGTAACTGGAATCATAAAGTCATGTACATTGGCATGACCAATAATCTAGCTCGCCGCATCTATGAGCATAAACATCATATGCTCGAAGGGTTTACGGATAAGTATAATATAACTGAACTGATTTATGTTGAACCTACAGCAGACGTGCATGCCGCGATAGCCAGAGAAAAACAACTTAAACGGTGGCGCAGAGAAAAGAAGAACCATCTTATTGAATCCATGAATCCCAACTGGGATGATTTGAGTGCTCAATACGGGTTGGTTGATACGTAAGATTTCTCCAGTGCGAAGCCTACCTGTGGTACAAGGTCGAAATGACATACTACTAACAGCCTGTCATCCCGAGCGTAGTCGAGGGATCTTGCAGGTTTCTCCGTATTGGTCGAAATGACAGGGTTAAGATTTCTCCACTCCGCGATGCTACGGTCGAAATGACATGCTACTAACACCTTGTCATCCCGAGCGTAGTCGAGGGATCTTGCAGGTTTCTCCGTATTGGTCGAAATGACAGGATTAAGATTTCTCCACTCCGCGATGCTACGGTCGAAATGACATAATAATCATAGTG
This sequence comes from Mariprofundaceae bacterium, assembly GCA_026994965.1. Taxonomy (GTDB): domain Bacteria; phylum Pseudomonadota; class Zetaproteobacteria; order Mariprofundales; family Mariprofundaceae. Next base: position 6,823 of record JALWPO010000314.1, read on the forward strand.
TAACAAAATGACACATGTTGAGTGTATCATCTTGACGCGCCCTTGGCTTGTTGCCAAAGTTCGTGCAGTTCATTGGATGGAGCGGGTGACAACTTCTGTTGACACAAGTTGATTTGCAATCGTAAACGCTTGGCAACAGGTCGAAGAAGCTACCAGCTCTGACAATGTACACTTTTGAATAACCCTACGGGGTTAAATAAATCATAACGAGGTTTTACACATGAAGAAGATCCTTCTTTCTGCTGCTGCTTTCGTTGTTGTTGCGGTTTCTGCTGTTTCTATCGCACCAACGACTTCTGAAGCAATCCCGGCGTTTGCACGCCAAACTGGCGCAGCTTGCTTGAGCTGCCATTTCCAATCTTTCCCAGCATTGGCACCTTTTGGTGTTGCATTTAAAATGGGTGGTTTCACTGATGTTGGTGAACAAGCTTTGGTTGAAGATGACGAATTATCTATTCCTTCATCTTTGAACATCACAATGATGATGCGTTTCAAATATAAAACCGTTAAAACAACAACAAAAGCTACTGGTGTAACAAGTAGCTCAACTACATTAGAAATGCCTGCTGACCAAGTATTGATGGTTGGTGGTCGTATTGGTTCTGCTTTGGGTGGTTTTGGTGAAATCAGCTTTGGTACTGGTGGCGGTATTGGTAACTGGCAGTTGATTAACTCAAACGACTTTGGCGATTTCAAAGGTGGTATTGGCTTGTACAATGCAGGCTTTGGTCCTACTGGCGCAATCGAAATTTCAAGTGTTTTCGGTCAACATTCTGGTAAATTGAATGGTGGTTTCGTTTCTGCAGTTGAAAACTTGATTACCGGCGGCTCTCTATTCGGTAATACTCTATCTGTTGCGGCTTGGGCTGGTAGCGATATGGGCTTGGTACAGTTGGCTGCAGTTGCGCCAGGTGCAGCAGGCAATGGTACGAATACTGGTAATCGTTTAGCTACATTGGCACGTGTTGTGTTCACGCCTGAATTTTCAGGTATGAATGCTATGATTGGTGGTGGTGTGATTTCTGGGACTACAGGTACAACGACTCTTGGCTATGCAAAATTAAGCGATTTCTTTATTGATGCACAGGTTCAAGGCGATGTTGGTGATATGTCTTTAGGTATCTATGCGGATTATGCTTCTAAAAATGAAGGAAATCTTGCTGTAGCACCAGCAGTTAGTGTTAAACCAGGAGCAACAACTGGTTTCTCTATCCGTGCGGAACTTGAGCCAGTTCATAACGTACTGTTGGGTATTGGATATGGTTCAGCTAACCCAGTGGGCACGCTTGCAAATGAAACAAGAACTCAATTTTCTGCTACATATCATTTCTACCAAAATGTTGAGTTGAATTTCCATTACAATGAAATTAAGAATCCTATTGCAACCACAACTGCAAGTAAAATTACGGAAACTTACTTAGGCATGGAAGCATTGATGTAAGATTGCTTTCATCCTTGGGGATGATGGTTTAGAAAGGGAGCCTCTCGGGGCTCCCTTTTTTATTTGTGCTTGACCTCTGTACGTATGCCCGCTTAAATCCCCGCTATGAAAATATCCAGTTTCTTTTCCCGTGTTCATCAAGACCCTGTCATCCCGAACGAAGCTGAGGGATCTTTGAGGCTGTATGACAAGCAAGATTTCTCCACTTCGGTCGAAATGACAGCTTTTTGTGCTTGTCATCCCGCGCCCCAGGGTGTTCTCTCTTGCTTCGCCATTCACCTTAAGCGAAGCCGAGGGATCTTGCAGATTTCTCCGCAGGGTCGAAATGACATGTTATCACGCCTTGTCATCCCGAGCGTAGTCGAGGGATCTTGCAGATTTCTCCGCAGGGTCGAAATGACAGTGTTAAGGTTTTTCCGCATTGCTCGAAATAACGCAATACCCATGTTATTTGTTTTGCTGATTTCAGGCTGTGGCTCCACAGGTATCCCCAAACTTTTTTGGGGTAATGGTGATACGCAAGGCAATGCTTCTGGTCATGCTCAGGTGAAAGCCGATGTTCGTCCAGTGCTTGATGTGCCACCCAGTCTGCGTGGCGAAGTGCAAGTTCCAGATGCCGCTTCGGTAGCTATTCAAGATAAAGTTCCTGATCGTTATAAGAAAATTGTAGCAGGGAAAAAAGTTTCGCTGGATGCTAGGCAATATGATAAGCCCGTTGCTGATGTGTTTTCAGCAGTGATTGATGCCATGACTGGTCTCAATCTACCTGTACAAAGTGTTGATTCTGCCAGTGGTACAATTGCCACCGATTGGATTCGTGTGGGTAGTAATAGTTCTAGCACACAATCTTTTTTAAGTTCTTTTGGTGGCGATAAAGTCTTAGCCATACGCTATCGCTATGTCGTGCGTGTGTTACGTGAGAAATTGCAGGCTAAGGAAGTGACTCGTCTGGAGATTCGAACACTTGCCCAAGTGTTTCAAAACAGGCATTGGATCAATAAGAAAATTCGACGGAAATATGCGAATAATCTTTTTTCACGGGTTGAAGAAGGGCTTCAAAGCACAAAATAATCTATGTTTGCTTGATGGTTTAACTTGTCATTTCTATTTGCCGAGCAATCTTGATAGTGTCATTTCGACCGTAGCGGAGAAATCTTGTTAGATGCACATGCTTAAAGATTCCTCGGCTTCGCTCGGAATGACATTTTATCTGTGTTCATCTGTGGCATATATTCTTCTCCCCTCTGCGAAACTCCATGTTCTGTGATGAATTGCCGAAGGCAAGATGCCTGCCCCTTGCGGGTACTGCGGTTAGTCTCTATGTTCATTTTTGGGCAGCCATCCCCCAGGGGAGTCTCTCTGGCTTTGCCATTCACCTTCAAAACGAACCATAAATCCGCAGGATAGCGGATTTAGACGCACTTTAGGGAGGGCTTGCCCGAGAGCTACGGATGGCTCGAGTCAAAAAGCTTTATCTTCATTTCTTTGCCATCAAAGAAACGAAGCAAAGAAAATGCCCTGAAATAGCTGCGTATATCCTCATCAAAGCTGGAAATCGGGCGCAAAACAAAGCACGTATTTTGCTTTTATCCCTTCTTCCAGCTTTTGTTTCGGCGCAGCTATAGCAAGGGGGAGCTATAACGCCTCTTATTGTTATTGCTTCGTGTTCTTTGTGTTCTTCGTGGTGAGTTTGTTTTTTCGACCTTGTACCATAGGCAGGCTTCGCACTGGAGAAATCTTGTTTGATGTACATGCTTAAAGATCCCTCGGCTTCGCTCGGAATGACTGGATAGATGTTTCACGCACTGGCTGCATGACATTTTATCTGTGTCTATCTGCGTTTATCTGTGGTTTATATTATTTCATCCTCTGTGAAACTCTACGATTCAAAAAAATGCGAGAATATGACTTTCTGAGAGAGTCTCTACAATCCCTTATTACAAGCATGCCTTTATAGGCTTGTTCTACTGCTTAAAGGTGACTAAACTACTCCACTTTAAATAAGGTGTGCTTTTCACATCCATCTTGAGTGGTAATATTAAACGTGCTTCGCTTATCCAAAATGACCGATTATGGTGTGTTATTGATGTCCGAACTTGCCAAAAGTCATGGTGAGGTTCAGCGCGCGCCTGATTTGGCAGAAGCTACGCATATTCCGCAACCCACCGTTCGCAAGGTGATGACCACATTGATTCAAGCAGCCCTTGTTGAATCTGTACGCGGCATCAATGGCGGTTACAAATTACAACGTGAACCTCATCATATTAACGTGCGTGAGGTCATTCGCAGCTTAGAAGGCGATATTGCACTCACAGGTTGCGAAGACAATGATGGTAAAGTTTGTGAGCAAGCCAGCGTATGCGGCACGCGCACCAATTGGCTAAAAATCAATCAGGCTGTTTGCGATGCGCTGCAAAATATCAGCCTAAAAGACATGGTGGATGAAGGCTTTACCCCCATCTTCACTATGAAAAAAGTTTTACCTATCCGTGCTACACAAGCAACAGACACTGGAGCTATATAAAACATGGCAACAAATGAACAAATTCAGAACGATTTAGAAAAGCGTGAATATGACGCAGGTTTCACCACCGATATTGAGTCGGATACTTTGCCGCCTGGGTTAAATGAAGATGTGATTCGCCATATTTCTGCCAAAAAAGATGAGCCGAAATGGTTATTGGATTGGCGCTTGGAAGCTTATCGCCATTGGTTAACCATGGACGAGCCCACTTGGGCTGCGGTGGATTATAAGCCCACCGATTATCAATCTATTTCTTATTATTCCGCACCCAAATCCAATGATGATGCGCCAGAAACACTGAATGATGTTGATCCAAAATTATTGGAAACTTATGAAAAATTGGGTATTCCTTTGCGTGAGCAGGAGTTTTTGGCAGGCGTAAAAAATATCGCTGTGGATGCGGTGTTTGATTCGGTTTCTGTGGCGACCACATTCAAAACCAAGCTGCAAGAAGCAGGCGTAATTTTCTGCCCCATTTCCGAAGCTGTGCATGAGTACCCTAAACTGGTGCAGCAGTACCTTGGCTCAGTTGTGCCCCAAGGCGACAATTTCTTTGCCGCACTCAATTCCGCCGTATTCACCGATGGTTCGTTTGTGTATATCCCTAAGGGTGTGCGCTGCCCTATGGAATTAAGTACCTATTTCCGTATCAATGCCCTAAATACAGGGCAATTTGAACGCACATTGATTATTGCAGCTGAAGGCGCATATGTATCCTATTTAGAAGGGTGTACTGCACCGATGCGCGATGAAAATCAACTGCATGCTGCAGTTGTTGAGTTGGTTGCATTAGACGATGCTGAAATCAAATATGCCACCGTGCAAAACTGGTATCCGGGTGATGAAAATGGTGTGGGTGGTATTTACAACTTCGTCACCAAACGCGCGGAATGCCGTGGTGTTCGTTCAAAAGTCAGCTGGACACAAGTGGAAACGGGCTCTGCGATTACTTGGAAATACCCAAGCTGCGTATTACTTGGCGATGAATCTGTGGGTGAATTTTATTCGGTTGCCGTCACCACCAACTGCCAACAAGCCGATACTGGTACCAAAATGATACATATCGGTAAAGATACCAAATCCACCATCATATCCAAAGGGATTTCAGCTGGTCGTGCCCAACAGTCCTACCGTGGCTTGGTGCGTATGGGTAAAGGCGCTGAAAATGGGCGCAATTATACCCAATGCGACTCTCTATTGTTGGGCGACCAATGTGGTGCACACACCTTTCCTTATGTGGAAGTGAAAAATGCGACAGCAACCTTGGAACATGAAGCGACCACTTCAAAAATTGGTGAAGACCAGCTCTTTTACTGCCAACAACGCGGATTGTCGGAAGAAGATGCAGTGAACATGATTGTGAATGGTTTTTGTAAAGATGTGTTTGATGTGCTGCCCATGGAATTTGCCGTGGAAGCCAACCGTTTGATGGAAGTTAGCCTTGAAGGCTCAGTAGGTTAACCGTGAATCAAGAATTGAACCACAAAGACACAAAGACACAAAGAAAAGCAATAAGCGAGGAAACCAATGCGCTTGCTCGTCAAGTTGTTGATGCGGCGTTTAAGGTTCATCAAACACTTGGGGCAGGCTTATTAGAATCTGTCTATGAGGCTTGTTTGTGCCATGAATTAAACAAACGAGGCATCCCATTTCAAAAACAGGTTTCACTGCCTGTAGTATATGACAGTATCACCTTAGAGGCTGGTTTGCGTCTTGATATTTGGGTGGATAAACAACTTATCATTGAATTAAAAGCGGTTGATCAACTTCATGATGTGCATCAAGCGGGTTATTTTATGAATCCTATGAGCCACAAAGACACCAAGTCACAAAGAAAAGCTACAGGTATAAAGACCGATAAGCTTGTTTGTCAGGTTATAGGCGTAGTGTTTACTGGAATTAGC